>NZ_CP126460.1:0-353437 GCF_030916465.1 Rhodococcus sp. AH-ZY2 | reverse complement strand
CTTCGTTCAGTTACGTATTGCTAAGGTTAAAGATTCAGACCGTCTCATACAAAGCAGCACCGCCACCCGCCCGACCGTGCCACCCTGCTCACCCGCCTGGGTGACACATCCGGTCAACACGTCGTCGACCAGCGCAGGGTCGAGATCGCTGCGGCGAATCAGCTCGCACAGCACCTGCCCGAGTAGTTCTGTGGGATGCAGTGAGGACAGCTCGCCGCCAGGCTTGCCCTTCGCCATCGGCGAGCGCACCGCATCGACGATGACGACCTCCTCGAGTCGGTTCATCGACGTGCCACCGCCGCCTGTACGTGGTTCAAGTCGCGCACCATGGGGTCCTTCCTTCCTCGTGACGAGATCACGACACGAGCATTGTTTTCAAACAGCCTGGCAGTCAACGGCTTTCACGGATTGGAAATCCGACGCACCCCCTCGGGGATACCTATGCCAGGCGGCCCGCACGCTCCTTCTGGGGTGCGGACCGCCGTGCCCTGCGGAGCAGTTCGTCAGCTCGACCCGGTCATCCAGTCGCGTGAGCAGGTGTTCGCAGCTTCGACGAAGCTCGGGTCGAAGAGGGTCGTCACGTCCTGAGGCTCGCCGTACTCGAGTCCACCATTCTCGAGCGAGAAGTCCTGCAACTCGGTGAGGAACTCGTCGACTCCGTCCATCGACAGTGTCGGATCGAAGTAGAGGAGCGGGGACTGCTCGACGACCGACTCGTCCGTCTCGAGCAGGGCTGCGAGTTGGGCACGCACCTCAGGATCCTGACGGTAGTCACCCTGCAGGTTTTCCTCGATGGTGCGGCTCACCACCTGGAGAAACTTCACGACCGTCTCCGGTCGATCCAGGAACTTCGGGCCGGCGATGAGCGACGTTCCGGTGACGCCGGGTGCGTAGCTCGCAATGGGGCGCAGGTTGTTGTTCTTGGCGGCCTCCACCTCGAGCGGAGACGCAATCCAGGTGGCGGCGACGGCCTTGTTCTCCAGCGCGACCAGCGCGTCAGCACCGACCAGCTGCTTCAGCGTGACATCGCCGATGTCCAGATCGACGCTGGCGAGCGCGTTGTCGAGGATCAGACCGCCGATCCCAGTTCCGGATGTCGGGGATCCGACGCTCTGCCCGGCAAGGCCCTTGAGATCCGGTTCCGGTCCGGTGCCGACGTAGTCCACGTGCGCCCAGTAGCCCGGCAGCGGCGTGCCGGGTTCGTACTCCTGCTGTGTATCGAACGGCATCATCCACTGCACGTCGACACCGCTGTCCACGGCGTTGAAGTGCGCGGCGGAGTAGCTTGTCATCTGGGCGTCAATTCGCCCCTGTGCCACGAGCGGGATCGCTTCGGCGGATGGAATCTTCTCGAGCGTCACGTTGAGCCCGGCCTTGTCGAACGCCCCGGTCGCCTCGGCGAGGAGTACCGACGAGAACACCCCTAGGTTGGATCCGGCCGAGATGACGATCTCGCCGGTGGTCGACGCATCCGGGCACGCGGCGCCAGCGGAGCCACCACCGTTCGCCGACGTTGTCGGACTGCTGCACGCAGCGAGACCAGCTGCAAACAAGGCGGAGGCGGCGGCGAGCGCTGCGGCTCGACGATTCGGCACGTACATCACATACCTTTCATTCAGTGGAATCTGATTAGATCCAGCTGAATGCTATGGGTGGTTAGTTTGTGATGTCAACCACATAGTACGAATAGTGTGATGTGCTAACTTCCAATGAAGGAAAGCAAATGTCTTTGAGTGAAATCTGGTGAGCCGTGAAGGGCATACTGTGGACCGGCGATGAGGTCCAGTACGTGGAGGATCTAGAGGTGGGCGAACCTGGCCCCGGTCGGGTCTCCGTAGACATCGACATCGCTGGCTTGTGTCACAGCGATCTCAAGCCGGTGGCGGGCGACATCCCGCAACTGACGCCGGTCGTGCTGGGCCATGAAGCCATCGGTCGCGTCGCTGGTCTCGGGGAGGGCGTAAACCCAGCCTGGCTGGGCAAACGCGTGACGCTCACCGTCCTCCCGTCATGCGGAACGTGCGAGTTCTGTTCCAGCGGACGCGAACACTGGTGCCGGGCGAGTGCCGCACCCGCACCGTCGCCGTTCACAAGGCATGGCCGCCCCGTGCACCAGTTCGTCAGACTCGGGGCATTCGCGTCCCGCACGGTGGTCGGGGTGTCGCAACTCATCGAGTTGCCCGAGTCCCTCGACGCGCTCGTCGGCGCGATGCTCGGGTGCGCCACGGTCACCGCGTTCGGCGCGGCCAAGCAGCAGGCGCGCATCGGCGAAGGTGACAGCGTCCTCGTCACGGGTGTCGGGGGCGTGGGCCTGAACTCGATCATCGCCGCTCGGCACTACGGGGCGCGCCACATCACCGCATACGACGTGCACGAGAGCAAACGTGAACTGGCCTTCCGCTGCGGAGCGGACGAGTTCCACACACCCACGACGGCCGGCGCCATCGCGTCGATCGCACCCGCGGAGGGATTTGACGTCGTGCTCGAGTGCACGGGGGCGGCACCGGTGCTGCGGGAGGCCTTCCACTCACTCGGCTGGGGCGGCAGATGCGTCATCGTGGGCCTGCCCGCTCACGGCACCGATGTGGGTCTCGAGATCCGCGACTTTTTCAACGACAAGTCGCTCCACGGATGCCGGATGGGCTCGGTGTCGCCGCAGCACTTCATCCCCCAGCTGGCCGCCTCGATCGAGCGGGGAGAACTCGACCTGTCACCTGTCGTCTCCGCTCTCGTTCCCCCACAAAATGTGAACGACCTGATCACGGCACTCGGCAGGGGCGAGCTTGCCCGCGGGTATCTCGACTTCCGTGGCCACTGACGAAGCACCGTCCGAGACGAAGGATGAGTTGATGTACACGACCTGGATCGACGGCGACGCGATCACATCTACCGCGACCTACGGTGTCTACGACCCCGCGACGGGTGCGGAGATCGCCTCCGTACCCGAATGCAGCCTTGCAGACACCGAACGAGCGATCGATGCCGCGGATCGTGCGCGCCGCAGCTTTGCGGCCACCGACCTCGACGTTCGGCGCAAGTTTCTGGATAGGATCGCCGACCACCTCGAGACCGATCGGGAGTCGCTGACGGAGTTGGCGATTCGCGACACCGGCGCTCGCATCGACGTTGCCCGCACGCTGCACGTCGACGGCGCGGTGGCGCGGTTCCGCCAGTGGGCGCGCACCCCGGCTGAGGCCCTCACGCCCGCAGCGCCGGCCGACGCCGCAGGTGTTTCTGCCCGCCTGTACCGTCGCCCGGTCGGGATCGTCGGCTGTATCAGCCCGTACAACTTCCCGCTCCTCGCGATGTCTGCGAAGGTGAGCGCCGCACTGTTCTCCGGGAACGCGGTGGTCATGAAGCCCGCGCCCCAGGACCCGCTGCTGGTGATGGAGCTGGGTCGTATCGCCACCCTGGCCGCCGGCGAGCTGGGCCTGGACCCCGGTGTCGTCGGAACGCTCACCGGATCGACTCCGGCCACGGGCGAGGCACTGGTCGCCGATCCCCGGGTGGGCGCGATCAGTTTCACGGGCAGCACCCATGTCGGTCGCGCGATCTTCGCCAACGCTGCGCCTCAGGTCAAACGCCTTCTGCTGGAGCTCGGGGGCAAGGGCGCCGTCATCGTGCGGGCAGACGCCGACCTAGACCAGGTAGTCGCCAACGTCACCCGGACCTGGACTCTGCAGTCCGGCCAGGTGTGTCTGACGCCGTCACGGATCCTGGCCCACGAGTCGGTGGCGGACCGTCTGGAGGATCGACTGGCGACCGTGCTCACCACGCTGCGGAGCGGAGACCTGCGCGACCCGAACACGTCGGTTGGGCCAGTCATCTCCGCGACACAGCGTGACCACATCGAGCGGCTCGTCGGGTCCGCCGCGGCCGCGGGACGGCGGGTGCATCAGTTCACTGATCTCCCCGACAAGGGATTCTGGACCGCGCCGACGCTTGTGGCCGGAGCCGATGCGCACGACGACGTCATGCGCATCGAGGCATTCGGACCAATCATGGCGCTCAGCACCGTCCGCAGCGACAAGGAGGCCGTCGAGATCGCCAACAGCCTCGAATTCGCACTGTACGACTACGTCTTCAGCGCCGATCTCGAGGCTGCCGAAGCCGTCGCATCCCGACTCGACGCCGCACAGGTCGGCATCAACACCACGGCCCGGCATCCACTGGCACCCTTCGGCGGCAACAAGCACAGCGGTATCGGACGGACGGGCGGCACGTACGCCCTGGACGCCTACACGAACCTGCAGGCGTTGATCGCCCGGGACTCCTAGCCGCGCACCCGCGACACCGCCCCGAACGTGCTCCCGTCGGCAGAACGCCGGCGGGAGTTTACGCATGCCCGCGGGCAGTCGATGGACCTGACATTACGATGCACATGAACAATGCACATGACATTGGCGGGTGTCGAGAGTGGGTCCACTCTCAACACCCGCCAAAGTCGGAACCGACTGTGCTTCAGCACTTCTCAGTTCGAACCGTCGACACCAAGCGCGCTCGCCAGTGCGCCGCCGTTCGCGAAACCGGACTCCGCGACGACCCGCTCACGCACCACCCGGCGGAGCAGCTTGCCCACCTCCGAATGCGGGAGCTCGTCGACGAACTCGAACGTGCGGGGAACCTTGTAGCCCGCGATCTTCGTCCGCAGTGCCGTCTCCACCTCCGCGCGCAGCGAGTCGTGATCCTCGACTGGCTCCGCGGTCACGACAACGGCGTGGACCGACTCGCCCCATCGCGGATCGGGCCGGCCCACCACGCAGGCCTCCCGGATGGTGGGCAACTCGACCAATGCGTGTTCGATCTCGGCGGGATAGACGTTCACACCACCCGAGATGATGGTGTCTGCGGTGCGGTCGCAGAGGTAGAGGTACCCGTCGTCGTCGAGATATCCGATGTCGCCCAGCGTGATCTCGTTCGCGATGCGTGACGATTTCGTCTTCTCGGGCGCGTTGTGATATTCGAACGGCGTCTTGGCGTTCTCGAAGTAGATCGCCCCGATCTCGCCGGGTGGCAACCCTTCACCGTTCTCCCCCCGGATGGTGATCCGGACCCCGGCCCGCGCACGTCCGACGGATCCTGGTCGGGCCAGCCACTCCTTGGAGGTGATGAGCGTGGCCGACCCCTCGGTGCCTCCGTACACCTCGTTGAGGACGGGACCGAGCCAATCGATCATCGCCCGCTTCACCGACGGCGGGCACGGCGCCGCCGTGTGGATGACGGTCCGGAGACTGGATACGTCGACTCGGTGGGAATCCCTGACCTCCAACATGTCCTGCATCATGAGTGGGACGAGGTATGCCCAGGTCACCTGGTACTGCTCGATGGCGTCGAGCGCGGTCACAGCAGACCAGCGAGGCAGGATGACGACCGTGTGGCCGACCTCCAGTGCCTGGTCGGCGTACGACAGCGGGGCGGCGTGATACATGGGAGCGACCGAGAGATACACCCCACCCTCGTGGTTCACGTCATACTTCTCGGCCCGCTCGACGGCCGCCGCGGCGACCGCGTCCGGCCCGCCTGCAGGCAGCGGGCGACGAACCCCCTTCGGCTTGCCGGTGGTTCCTGAGGTGTAGAGCATCCTGCTTCCGCCAGCGGAAGACTCCGGTCGGGTCAGCGGGTGCGCCTCGACTTCTGCGTTGCCTCCGGTCCGGTCGAGCTCGACGATGCGATCGGTCGGGAGGCCGGCCAGCAGGCACGCCTCCCGGACGAGTCTGGCGTACTCCGCAGTGGTGAATACGATCCGCGCATCGCTGTCCTGGAGGATGTGAGCCACTTCCGGGGCGGCGAAGTGCCAGTTGATCGTCGTCAGGTACAACGGCTGCTGAAGAACAGCGCGCTGTACCGCCAACAGAGCCGCGCCGTTGGGCAGCAGCACGCAGACCGACGCGCCGGGATCGAGGTCACGGGCGACAATGAGGTGAGTCAGCTGATTCACCCGGGCCGCGAGGTCGCCGAACGAAGTGGTTGTGCCGTCGGGGTCTACGACCGCCGCTCGATCGGGCGTGGTCTCGGCGTACGAATAGAAGCTGCGCATAATTTCTCCTTCACTATATCCATATGTCCAGTCAACGGGGACGGCCGAGAATGGTGACGGCAGCAGCGGTGAACATTCCACCGAACCCGAGGGCGAGGCTGGTACCAACCACCCCCGCGTCGGCGTCCGCCTCGCCCCGGATCTGGCGCACGGACTCCGTCAACGCGAACATCCCGTACATGCCGGTATGTGTGTAGGCGAGGCCGCCTCCGTTGGTGTTGAGCGGGAGCGCACCACCCGGGCTCGTGCCGCCGTCGGCGATGAACCGTGCCGCTGCGCCGGGTTCGAAGAAGCCCATGCTTTCTAGTCCGATCCACGGCAAGTGCGCGAAGGCGTCGTAGTTCATCACGTGGTCGATGTCGGAGTGCTGCAGCCCCGCCTCGGCAAAGGCGTCGCCTGCGGCCTGCCGAGCCGCACGCGAGACGCCGGCGTCCGGCATATACGCGACCATCAGCGAATCCGTGCCCTCGCCGGTGCCGAGGACCTCGACCGCCCTGCCCTTCTGGGCAGGACCGACGTCCTCCGCCCGGACCAGCACGAGGGCTCCACCGCCGTCCGTCACCATGCAGACCTGCGGGACCCGGAACGGCCACGCCAGGACCGGCGCCGCGAGCACCTCGTCGATCGTGACTCGGTCGCGGCGTCCCGCCCGCGCGTTCTGGTGCGACCACTCCCGCTGCGCGACGACAACCGCCGCAAGGTCGGACTCGGTCAGACCGTGGTCGTGCATATAGCGAAGCGCGGGCAGGGTGAATTTCGTGTACGGGGCGCGTGCCCCGTACGGTTCCTCGAACTGCCCAACCAGGGCGGCAGGATCGCGGGGCCGGGGGGGTACACCGACCCGAGATCGGTTCGATTCACCGTGGGTGATGAGCACCGCGTTCGCGTGCCCGGCCCTCAGCGCGGCCGAGGCGTGGCGGACGTGGGCCATGAATGAGCACCCGCCGACATTGGTCGTGTCGACCCATCGGGGCTGCACGCCGAGGGCGTGTGCCACCTGGTGGGGTGAGTAGGCCCCCGCGACACCGTCGATGTCCCCGATCCCCACGCCCGCGTCGGAGAGTGCCCTCAGGCCAGCCTCGACGTTCAGCTCCAGCACGGACTGGTCCGGAATGCGGCCGAGCCGTTCGGTTTCCGCGGCACCGATGATGTGGCAACCGGTGGTCATGCGTGCTCCTCCTGAACCGTGAAGACCGGGATCTGCTGGTTCCCGCGTGGTTCGAACTCCACCCGTACCCGCCGGTCCATGAGAGACATGTCGTGTCGGGCCTCCACTCCTCGAATCACGGAGAGCAACCGCGGGCCCTCGTCCAACTCGATAACGGCGACAACGTACGGCGCGGCGGCGGCGAACGCTGGCTCGGTCCGTTCGACGACCACGTAGCTCCAGATGCGCCCCGTGCCCTGTGCCCGGAACCACCCGAGTTCCCTGCCCCCGCAGCTCGGACAGTTCAGCCGTGGGTATCCGATCGCCTCGTCGCAGCGCGCGCATCGCTGCAGGTGCAGTTCTCCCCGTCGCGCCGCGTCCCAGTACGGCGCGGTGAGCGGCGTCGGCTCCGGCACCGGCATGGGCTCCGTGGTCACAGAGTCACCCCCCTGGTCGTGCGTATCCGGCCGCCGTCGACGACGACACGTTCGCCCACGCGTGCTCGGTAGACCAACTCGCACTCATCCACCTGTGCCACGTCGATCTCGATGGACTCACCGGGAAACACCGGGTTGCGGAACTGTCCGTCGATCTCGGCCACCGCACCGACGTCGGAGCCGAGTACCCTGCCGATCACCGTGCGCGCAACGGTCGCCCAGGTGCAGAGCCCGTGGAGGATCGGCCGGCCGAAACCGGCACGGGCGGCGAATGTCGGATCGCTGTGCAACGGATTGCGATCACCGCACAGCCGGTAGAGCAACGCCTGGTCGTCGCGGGTGGACGCCGTCACGCTCGCGCCCCACATCTGCTCGACTAGGGCCGGACGTTCGCCGCTCGACATCGGCTTCGAGCCGAGACCCCGCAGGAAGTAGGACGAGTGTGACGTGAACAGCGGCGTCCCGTCGGCATGATTGCGAGCCATGGCTGCCGTCTCGAGTACCACGCCCGTACTACGATCGGTCATCGACACGATGCTCGTGGTGACGTCGATCCGTCCCTCTGCCGGCAGCGTCGCGTGCAACTCCACCCGCTGCCCCGCGAAAACAATGCAGTGCGAGGGGAACTCGCCGACAAGGTGTTTGACCGGCCGCAGCGAGCCGCCCAGCACCGCCGCGAAGGTCGGGAGTGCCTGCAGTTCAATGCCCTGCGAGTTCTCGGTGACGAGGTGCAGGTCCTGCGGGCCGGAGCCGACCGCGAGGTTGTAGAGCAGCGTGTCGTCCGTCGTCCAGTCGGCACTCCACGGTTCGGAACCGGCCCCGACGTTGTCGTAGAGCAACATCACTTGGGCCCGCGCATGTCTGCGTTCGGGCGAGCGATCTCGAGCAACTCGTGGAGCGTCTTGTCGAGCGTGTCGATGTCATCCGCAGGCGGGGCGCTGGGACCGTGCGACCAGCCCTCGGCGACGGCCACTTTTCGCCCGGAGGAGAGGAAGACCCGCCCGGTGACGTCGGCGCTGCGTGGCGAAGCGAGCCACTCCACCACCGCTGCGGGCCAGCGGGGTGACATCTCGTCGTTCACGGTGGCCGGATCCCGGCCGGGGATCGAGGCGACCATCCTGGTCGCGGCTCCTGGGCTGATGCAGTTGGCGGTCACGCCGAAGCGGGCAAGTTCGAGTGAGGCGACGATCGTCATCGCGGCGATACCCGCCTTGGCTGCCGAGTAGTTGGCCTGCCCGACGTTGCCGAAGAGCCCCGACACCGATGTCGTGTTGATGACCCGCGCATCCACCTTCTCGCCGGCGTCGGCGCGTTCCCGCCAGTGCACTGCGGCGTGATGGAGCGTACTGAACGTACCTTTCAGATGGACGTTGATCACCGCGTCGAACTCGGCCTCCGTCATTTTCGCGATGGTCCGGTCGCGCAGGACCCCAGCGTTGTTGACGAGGACGTCTAACCGTCCCCAGGTGTCCACCGCTAGCCGGATCAGGTCCTCGGCCTGGTTCCAGTTCGAGATGTCGTGCCCACTGAAGATCGCCTCGCCTCCCGCGCTGGTGATGCGGTCGACTACGGATGCGGCGGGCGCATCAGGGTCAGGCCTACCGTCAAGAGTCACACCGAGGTCGTTGACCACCACCTTCGCGCCCGCGGCGGCGAGCCGTTCCGCATACGCGGCACCGAGTCCCTGCCCTGCGCCGGTGACGATGACCACCCGGCCTTCACACGAAGCTACGGTCATTTGCTCCACTCTCTTTCGTTGAGTTCGGGCGCCAGCGTTCGCCGGCGTCGAGTACTGCGCGTCCTTGCCTTCGCAGATGTACAAGGTGCGCCAGGGTCTCTTTCACCGCGAGGTTGGTCGCGCGGAAGTCCTGCTCACCGATCGGCCGGTGCCAGCTCAGCGCGAGTGCCACGTCGTAGCAGGAGATCGGTCCGCGCACTCGCAACACCGTCGCGATCTCGTCGAGCCGGTCGGTGTGGTGTTCCTGCAAGTCCCGCACCCGCTCCCGCGCCCCTCGGAATCGGAATTGATGGGCGGGCAACACTTCCCACTCATCGCACAGCGCGACGCGGTCGAGCGACGAGAGGTAGAGCGCCAGCACGTCGTCCTCGAGGTGGTACAGCTGGCTGATGTTCGGCGAGATCGTCGGCAGCAGGTGGTCACCGCTGAACAGCACGCGGGCACGCTCGTCCGCGAAGCAGAGGTGGCCTGGGGTGTGACCGGGGGTCCACCACGCCGTGAGGGTGCGGTCCGCGACCTCGATTCGATCACCGTCGGCCACAAAGTCCACGCGGTGCAGCAGGTCTGGTGCCAGCCGCGGCGATCGGAGCGCGCGCTCGCCGATGCGGACAGGGTCCGGGCACCCTGTCGTCGCCATGAGACTCCGCCATACGGCCGTTCGTGCCTCGTTGAACGCAGACCGGTCGGGCCGCACGGTGTCCGCGTCCGCGATATGGAGCCACACCCTCGACTGCGGCGCGTGCTCGAGCAGTCGCGGTGTGAGGCCGAAATGATCCGGGTGCATGTGTGTGATCAGGACACGGGTCACGTCAGCGAGGTCGAATCCGCACTCGGCGGCTCCGCGCACGAGCGTGGTCCACGCCTCGTCGGTGTTCAGGCCGGGGTCGATAAGGACGCAACCGTCGTCATCCGCAATCAGGTAGCAGAGTGTGTATCGGATCGGGAGGCTGCCGGCGGGCACCGGAACAGCCCACACGTCGGGAGCGATCTGCTCGACGGCGGGAAGTCTGCGGGCAGACCAGGCGTCCCGTTGTCGACTACCTGTGCAAATCATGACAGTCCTCCGCGTTGTTTGGCGTTGCCCTGAAGCCAAGCCGAAGTGGAGCACGTCACACAAAGTCCAAACGTCGAAATCGTCGGTCGGAAGTGCCTATGGCTGGGTAAAGGCTGTGAGCGAGTATGGATTCCGTCACGATCCTTGTAGGCTGATGCCATGGATCTACGGCTGCTTCGGTACTTTGTTGCGGTAATCGATCACGGGAACGTCACCGCTGCGGCGCAGGCCCTCTACATGTCGCAGCCGTCGCTGTCGCAGGCTATGCGGACTCTCGCAAAGCGCCTCGACGTCACCTTGTTCACCCGGGTCGGGCGGCAGCTACAACTGACGCCGGAGGGCCGCGAACTGGAAGTGCAAGCCCGCGAGATCATCGAACAGGTCGATCTGGCCCGCGCCCAGGTCGAAGAGGTCGTTCAGCTGCGGACCGGGCGGGTCACGGTGGCGACGTCGAGCACCTTCGGGGTGTTTCCGCTCCCGGCCATCGCACGGGCAATGCTCGCGCGCCATCCTCAGATACAGGTTGTCGTGCTCGACGGCCGGTCCCCGGAGGGAGCGGCGACGCTCGTTCGCAACGGTGCGGCCGAGCTCGGTTTCGTCGAGCTGCCGATGCATGAGG
This sequence comes from Rhodococcus sp. AH-ZY2, assembly GCF_030916465.1. NCBI lineage: Bacteria > Bacillati > Actinomycetota > Actinomycetes > Mycobacteriales > Nocardiaceae > Rhodococcus > Rhodococcus sp. AH-ZY2. The sequence goes on along the minus strand of NZ_CP126460.1, from coordinate 342,405 downwards.
AGTCGCTGGTCACCCACCTGCTCGGCAGCGAGGAGATTGTCGTGGTCGGCGCCGAGTCGGTTATCGGCGACGGGGCGGAACCCTTGACCAAGGCGCAGACCCGGCTGCTGCCGTTTGCGCTGCTCGACCGCGCGAGCGCGGGACAGTCGCGTTCCGCGCGGCACATCGTCGCGGTGGCCGAGCGAGTGCTCCTGACCGCAGCCGAGCGCGAAACCCTTTGGGACGTAGTGTCGTACGGAGCAGTTGCGACCTTCGTCTCAGACGCAGCCGCCGACATCGTGCTCCCGGGGACACCACGTCGGTCGCTCTCTCCGCCCCTGCTCCGCGACGTCGGACTGGTCCATCGCACTGGACCGCTGACACCCGCAGCTCAAGCCTTCGTCCGCGCGGCGAGATTGGTCTCCGCTTCCGCCCTGCAGACCTCGACGAAGTCCTGAGTGACGCCTGATTCCCGATCCTCGGCCCACAGCAGGTGGACGTCACGTTCGAGGACAGGGTTCAACGGGCACACCACGGCGCCGATGTGCTCCGCACGGGCCCGGTCCCGGTCGGTGATGAAGCTCGACCCCAGCCCGGCGGCGACCAAACTCAAGCGGTCCTCCCGGCGGGAGGCGCGTAGGGGAACCCGCCGCGGTGAACCGAGCAGGCTGAAGTGCTCCGCCAATGCCGGATAGATGTCGGAAGACGAACTGGACAGAACCAGCGGGCGTTCGGAGAGATCTTCCAGGGTCAATCCCTCCGCCGGAACCACGGTGCCGGGAGGGTGAACGGCGAGAACGGTTTCGGTGTCCAGAACGAGCGAGGAGAGATCGTTCGCCTGGGCGGCCGTCCGCCCGACAACGACGATCGCGACGTCGGCCATCCCACTCTTGACGAGATCGGCCGCGTCCGTCGCGTTCGCCGCGCGGGTCGTGACCACCGATGCCCGTGAACTCTGTCGAAGAAAACTGGCGATGCACCGTGGCCCCGCCCCCGAGGCCGAGTTGTCGATCAGACAGACGGTGAGCCGAGCCGCGGCAGCGCCGCCGTCCTGTCGGATGGCCTCGGGGGTTGCTGCGGCAAGTCGTGTCAGGCGCCGCGCGGTTCCAAGCATCGCGTACCCGGCCGAGGTCAGGGCCATCCCGGTGCCGAGCCGGTAGAACAACGGTGTCCCGAGCTTGCGCTCAAGCGTCTGCAGTGCCTCCGAAATGGTGGCCGGGGAGGCCTGCAGCACGGAGGCGGCGGCGCTGATGCTTCCTTGCTCGCTGACCACCACGAAGAAGCGTAGCTGCTGCAGCTCCATTGCCCCTCCGATCCTGGTCGGGCGGAGCCGGGGAGATCACAGCCCGATCGACTTGGCGATGATGCCCCGCTGCACCTCGTTGGTGCCGCCATAGATGCGAGAGATTCGAGAGTCAGTGTACATCCGGCTGATCCGGTACTCACTCATGAACCCGTACCCTCCGTGCAGTTGCAGACACCGATCGATGACACGCGACTGCAACTCCGTGCAGTACACCTTCGCCATGGACGCCTCGGAGGCGGTCAGCTCGCCGGCCTCGTGCGCGAGCATGTACTGGTCGATCAGTGCTCGACCTGCGGCGATCTCGGTTCGGCAGGAGGCAAGTTCGAACTTCGTGTTCTGGAAGCCGGCGACCGGCTGGCCGAAGACCTTGCGTTCCTTGACATAGTCGATTGTGATGCGCAGCGCGGTCTCCGCGGAAACCTGGGCTCCGAGGGCGATACCCAAGCGTTCACCGACCAGGTTGTGGGCGAGATAGCTGAACGCCGCCCCCTCCTCTCCGAGGAGGTTGCCCATGGGGACCCGCACGTCCTCGAAGAACAACTCGGCGGTGTCAGTGGCCTTCTGACCCATCTTCTCGAGGTTGCGACCTCGGCTGAATCCGTCGAAGTGCGACTCGACCACGAACAGGGAGAGCCCCTTACGGCGCTCCTCGTGCGTGCTCGTGCGTGCCGCGACGATCACCAGATCGGCGTTGATGCCACCGGTGATGAACGTCTTCTGCCCGTTCAGTACCCAGTCGCCGCCGTCCTTTCGGGCGCTCGTCCGCATGCCGGCCAGATCGGAACCCGTCGCCGGTTCCGTCATCGCGATGGCGCCCATGCGACGTCCGTCGACCATGTCCGGCAACCAGCGCTTCTTCTGCTCTGGGGAACCGTTGGCGAGGATGTAGGGAATGACGAGGTTCGCATGGGTCCCCACTCCCCCGAGAGCCACACCCGCGCGGCTGCATTCCTCGGTCCACACCGACTGATACAGGAAGCTGTTCTCCAATCCGCCGCCCCCGTACTCCTCCGGCACTCGCAGTCCGAACAGGCCGAGATCGCCGACTTTCGTGTAGAAGTCGTGCGGCACCTTGCCGGACTTCTCCCATTCGTTGAAGTGCGGCACCACCTCGCGTTCGAGGAAGGTCCGCACGGACCCGCGGAACGCCTCGTGTTCAGGCTGGTAGATCGATGTGGTCATGGCGTCTCCTTGATTGTCAGTCCCGGCGAGAGGAGCCGAGTGCGGTAATCCGTGGCGCGGGTTCCGGCAACGCGAATCCGTTGGCGTCCGTGGAGAAGACAGCGCGTTCACGGTTGTGAGGATGATGCGGGGCCTCATGCATGGCCAGAACTGGCGACACGCACGCGTCGCGCCCAGCGAAGTGCTCGACCCATCCGTCCCGGTCGCGAGTTGCGAACCGGGACTCGAAGAGTCGGCGATGCTGCGGCCAGGCATCGCGGTCGTGCTGGTCTCGGGGGTCCACCTGGTCCGTCAGGTCGAGACCGTCCAGGAGCTCGCGATAGAACTGCGGTTCGATGGCCCCTACTGCGACATGACGACCATCGGCGCAAGTGTAGGTGTCATAGAAGGGTGCGCCCCCATCGAGCAGGTTCCGGCCTGCGGGCTCCGACCACCGACCCTCCGCGGCAAATCCCCACGTCATGGCCATGAGGGCAGCGGACCCGTCCACCATCGCCGCATCGACGATGGCACCGACACCGGTGTCTTTGGCTCTCAGGAGCGCACTGACCAGACCGAACGCGAGCATCATCGCACCGCCTCCGAAGTCACCCACCACGTTGAGGGGAACCACCGGTCGGTCCGGCTCCCGGCGAATCGAACCGAGTACGCCACTGACCGCGATGTAGTTGATGTCGTGCCCGGCACTGTCGGCAAGTGGGCCGCTCTGCCCCCACCCGGTCATACGGCCGTAGACGATCCCGGGCCTCACGCCGGCCACGTCGTCTGGTCCGAGGCCGAGCCGTTCCGCGACGCCGGGACGGAATCCTTCGATCACGGCGTCCGCGTCTGCGACGAGCGCCAAAACCTCCTGGCGGCAGCTCGGATCCTTGAGATCGATCTCGACGATCCGCTTTCCGCGGTCCAGGACGGCCGGGCGCGGCACGGCGCCGGGTCGAACGAGACGGGTCACCTCTGCACCGTGGTCCGCCAGCATCATCGCGCAGAACGGTGTCGGGCCGACACCGCCGAGCTCTACCACGCGAATGCCGGTCAGCGGCGCCGGGCTCATGACCGGGTCCACACCGGGCGCCGCTTCTCGGCGAACGCCGCGGCACCCTCACGCGCGTCGTTGCTCGTCGCGATCGGCGCGGTGATCGGCGCCTGCCGGGCGAACCTGTCCTCCAAATCCCAGTCGACGGACTCCACGAATACTCGCTTGCTCGCCGCGACGGCGAGGGGCCCGTTCGCGGCGATGGTGGCTGCCAGCTCGAGTGCTCGATCCAGCGCCTGCCCGCCGGGGGTCACGTGATTGACCAGGCCGTAGTGATGTAGGCGCCCCGCGTCGATGGGCTCACCGGTCAGAATGAGCTCGAGCGCGATGTTGGCCGGGATGCGCTCGCGAAGGCGGAAGAGCCCACCTGCCGCCGCGACCAGGCCACGTTTCGTCTCGGGAAGCCCGAATCGGGCGGTTTCAGAGGCGACCACCAGGTCGCATGCCAGCACGAGTTCAAATCCTCCCGCCAGCGCCCATCCCTCGACCGCTGCGATCAGCGGCTTCGTCGGCGGCCGCTGTGCAATCCCGCCGAACCCGCGACCGGGAATCGACGGCTTCTCACCGCGGAGGAAGCCCTTGAGGTCCATTCCCGCACAGAACGCGGTCCCCGTTCCAGCGATGACCGCCGCCGACAAGGTGTCGTCCGACTCTAGGTCGTCGACGGCCGCCCCGATGCGCTCGGCCATCGCGAGCGTCATGGCATTGCGCGCGTCCGGTCGGTTGAGGGTGATGAGTAGTACACCGTCGGTGCGTTCGATCAGTACTTCGTCGGTCATGCGAACTGTCCGTTCGGAACGGGAACCAGCGGAGCGAGCCGGTTCGCGATGAGATCGGTGGCTTCGAGGACAATGCGCTCGACGAGTTCCGCCACTGTGGGGACGTCGTGAATCAGGCCTTGCGACGTGCCGACGGTCCAGATACCCAGGTCGGGATCGCCGTTCTCGTACACCCGGCGCCCCCTGGCCCCTGCGACGAGTTCGCGAATGTCTTCGAACACTGCACCGTCGTTCAGGCGCCGGACCACCTCCCGGCTGACGTCATTGCTGGCAACGCGCGCCGTGTTGTTCAGCTGACGGAAGATGAGTTCCGTTGCCCGCTCATCGGCGTTGACGATGGCGTCCTTGATGTCCGGGTGGATCGGCGACTCCTGGGTGCACATGAAGCGTGTCCCCATGTTCACCCCATCGGCGCCGAGCGCGAGGGCCGCGACGAGCCCTCGGGCGTCGGCGATGCCACCCGAGGCGATGACGGGAATCGACACGCTTTCGACGGTGCGCGGTATCAGCACGAGTCCTCCGATGTCGTCCTCACCGGGATGGCCCGCGCACTCGAAGCCGTCGATGCTGATCGCGGCAACGCCGAGGGACTCGGCCTTCATCGCGTGCCGGACGCTCGTGCACTTGTGAATGATCTTGACGCCGTGCGGGCTCAGCATCTCGACGATATGAGCGGGCAGATTGCCTGCTGTCTCGACGATCCTGACCCCGCTGTCCACGATCACCCGGCAGTACTCGTCGTACGGGGGCGGATTGATCGTGGGCAGGATCGTCAGGTTGACGCCGAAGGCGCGATCGGTCAGCCCTCGGGTCCGCTCGATTTCCGCTGCGAGCGCGGCCGGAGACGGCTGGGTGAGCGCAGTGAGGAAGCCGAGAGCTCCAGCGTTGGCGACGGCGGCGGTCATCTCCGCCCGTCCGACCCACTGCATCCCGCCCTGCACGAGCGGTACGTCGATCCCGAACAGCTCCGTGAAGGGTGTGCGTATCGGTCCGGGTGTGGTCACAGTTGCCACCGTCCTTCGAATCGCGGTGTCTCGCGGGCCACCGCAGCGGCGCGACCGACCGGTGCGTCGGTCGCGAAATTGATGAGTTGGGCGTCGTTCTCGCGCGCGACGGCCTCGGCGAACGTGCCGTTGAACGCAGCGTTGACCAACGCCTTGTTCTGCGCGAGCGCGACTGGTGGTCCGGCTGCGATCCGTGCCGCCAGCTCGGCAACCGTGGATTCGAGATCGGCCGCGTCCACCAGCCGGTTCACCAGCCCCAGCTGATGGACCGCCGTCGCGTCGAGTAGGTCCGGCAGGAACAGGAGTTCCTTCGCGCGGTGCACCCCGACCATCCGTGGCAGCAACCACGATCCGCCGCAGTCGACCGACAGGCCGCGCCGGGCGAAGATCTGGGAGAATCGCGAACGGGTCGTGGCGACGACGAGATCGCAAGCGAGAGCAAGGTTCCAGCCCGCGCCCACCGCGTCGCCGTCGACCTTGGCGATCGTCGGCACCGGGATCTCGTGCAGCGCGACGACGGCACTGGTGATCAACCGCATCCGGGCGGACGGGTGCGCCGCCGGACCCCCACCCGCGGTGACATCGGCGCCGGAGCAGAAGGTGTCCGCGGCGCCCTGCACCACCATCGCTCGCGTGGTCCCGTCGTCAGCCACATCCTCGACGGCCTCGCGCAGCGCGATCCACGCGGATCGGTCGAGCGCGTTCTTGCGGTCGGGGCGATTGAGGGTCAGTGTCGTGACCGCACCGTCGCGGGCGACCAGCACACTGGGTGTGCTCATGCGAGAGCCTCCACGACCGTCGCGTTCGCCATGCCGCCGCCCTCGCACATGGCTTGCAGGCCCCAGCGACTGCCCTCCCGCTTCATGCGATGGACCATCGTGGTCATGAGCCGGGCGCCGGACGCACCGAGCGGGTGCCCGAGAGCAATGGCGCCGCCCTGCGGATTCGTGCGTGCTGGGTCGGCGCCTGTTTCCGTCAGCCAGGCTCCGAGGACCGACGCAAACGCTTCGTTCACCTCGAAGGTGTCGATGTCGTCGATCCCGAGACCCGCTTTGGCGAGCACGGCCGCCGTCGCCGGGATCGGGCCGGTCAGCATCGTGAGTGGGTCGGAGCCAACGACACTGAATGAGTGCAGGCGCGCCATCGGGGTCAGGCCGAGTTCGGCGGCGCGCTCCGACGTCATCAGGAGCAGGGCCGCGGCCCCGTCCGAGACCTGGGACGCGGAGCCGGCAGTGTGCAACCCGCCGAATGCGGGCTCGAGCGCGGCGAGGGTCTCGGCGGTCGTCTCGGGTCGGATGCCCTCGTCGGCCGCCACCACGTTGCCGTTGGGGGTGGTGACGGGAAGGATCTCGTCGGCGAACGTTCCTGTGCGTTGCGCCTCGGCCGCACGGTGGTGGGACACGGCGGACAGTTCGTCGAGTTGCCGTCGCGACAGCTGCCACTCTTCGGCGATCCGGTCGGCGCCGGTGCCCTGATTGAAACGGGTGATCCCGTATCGCTGTTCCAGGCTGGGCCCAAGTGCCGACTCCACCCCCATCCGGGCGGTGCCCATCGGGACCCTGGTCATCGACTCGACTCCCGCGGCCACCACGATGTCCTGCATACCTGACAGGATCGACGCTGCGGCGAAATGTACTGCCTGCTGCGATGATCCGCACTGTCGGTCGACGGTGACGCCGGGAACGGATTCCGGCCACCCTGCGGAGAGCGCAGCCATCCGTGCGATGTTCCCCGCCTGTTCCCCTGCCTGGGACACACAACCCATGATCACGTCGTCCACCAGGAGGGGGTCGAGGCCCGACCGGTCGATCAGACCGCGCAGGACCTGACCCGCGAGTTCCACGGGATGCACATCGGCGAGGCCCTTCCTGCGGCGACCGATGGGGCTCCGCACGGCTTCGACGATGACGACGTCACGCATAGGGGTTCCACCTTTCCAATTCCGGGACTTTCGGGTTCTTCCGATTGAATGCGGCCCGACCAGCGCCGAACAAGGACCAGTTGCCGACGGGCGGTGCCGGAGAATTGAATGGGTTCCGCGAAGGAGCAGGTCAGGGCTGCGGAGGCCGGCTACGGCGGGTTGGCGCGACGCTCCCGTTCGTTGACACCACACAGCGCCGTGATGTGGTCTGCGTCTCATCACATCCATGACCCGTTCCCACGGAAGGCCCCCACATGCGCCCACTGAGAAATGTGCTCACCACTGCCGCCTTCGCGGCGGTCGTACCCCTCGCTCTGACTGGTTGCTCCACACCCGAAGGAACCAATTCCACTGCAGCGGAAGGTGGCTCGTCCGAGGCATGCCCCACGTCGTCGGCTCGCGAATCGGTGACGCTCGCCGCCGGGCAACTGATCGAGGGAATGGCGCCTGTGCTGCTCGCGATCGAAAGCGGAGCGTTCGATGAGGCGAACCTGGATGTCAAGATCGAGCCGCTGCCCACCGCGGACGCCCTTCCCCAGATCGCGCAACGCAGACTCGACGGGCAGATGACGTCGTTCAGTACCGCCAACTTCAACATGGCCAACAGCGGGATGAACCTGCGGTGGGTGATGCCGTTGTACGAGCTGCCGTCGACGGAAGAGACGGAGGAGCTGCCCGGATACTGGGCGAACATCCGGTACGTGGGGACAGGTGACGAACTCGACCTGTCAGGTCTGAAGGGTCAGCTGATCGCGACGCCTGTCGCGCCGGCCGGGACCGGCGCGGGTGCCAAGCTGCTCGAGAAGTCGTTGACTGAACAGGGCATGACCCTTGACGACGTAAAGTGGACGGTGCTCAGCGGCGCGGATTCGCTTGCGTCACTGGAGAACGGCGCGGTGGCGGCGGCGTGGCTGTCGCAGCCGTTCGAGCGGATGGCAGCGAAGGACGAGAACCTCCGTTTGCTCGGGACGTACGAGCCGGGCGTGAACGGCAGCGCACTGCTCGCCGGCCCGTCGCTCGGTGACCGCCCCGAGGTTCTCAAGCGGTTCATGATGGTGGTCGGGGACGTGTCCGAGAAGTATCTGCAAGGCAACTACCGCGGGAACCCGGAAACGGTGCGGTTGCTCGCGGCGGCACTCGACCAGGACGAGGCGTCGCTGCGCGAGGGTGTTCCGTTGACGTTTGATCCAACCCTCAGCATGGACGGCGCTGACACGTACGTCGAGGAGCTGCAGGAGTGGACGATGGCCCAGGGCAACCTGGAGTACGACACACCCGTTCCGACCGACCGACTGGTGGACACGGAGACGGTAGCCGCGGCCGCGGCCTGCCGTCAGGGCTGACCGTCGGCGGGTGGGGGCCGACACTCCCCTCAACCCCCACCCGTCGCGGTTAGCGGACGATTCGCTCGCCCAGAACTACCAGCGTCTCGCTGAGAACCTCCCGCACCTGATCCTGTGTGAGGGTCTCGTGGTCCACCCATTCCCGCACTGCGGCCTTCACCATCCCGCCGTACGCACGGATGGTCGCCAGTGCGGTGACCCGCGCGCTCCCGGTGCCCGTGAACCCGATCGCCTCGAGAACCCGATCGGCCGCTTGGTTGTCGGCCTCGTCGAGGATCGCCCGCAGTTCAGGGTCGTTGCCTCCCCCATCAACGCCGACCGCGAGCCAGGTCCGACCGTGGGCCGCCAGAACCTTCATCAGCCAGTCGACGGACGCGGTCACCCGCTCGCGCAGCGTCCCCTCAGGGAGGTCCACGTCGTCGAGCATCGGGACGAACATCATCGCACGCACGACTTCGAGGTACAGGTCTCGTTTGGTCCCGAAGTAGTGGTGGAGCAGCCCTCGGGCGACACCGGCCTCTTTGGCGACCGCCGCCATCTGGACGGACCCGTAGGGTTGCTCACCGAAGACCCGGATGGCGGCAGTCAGGATCGCAGACCGCCGCTCATCCGGCTCCAGGCGTCGCCACCGAGGTTCGAGGTTGGTCGTCATGGCGTCAATGCTGTCACAGCAGCCGCTCGCCTCTCGCAGCCGACGCACGTAGCGAACCTGCGACCACGAACCGGTCGCCGTAGCGTTCCCGAAGTTGATCGGCGCGGGCAACGAATCCGGCGAGACCACCATTGTATTGGTTGATGTACTGCAGCGCGCCTCCCGTCCAGGCGGGAAATCCAATCCCCATGATGGAGCCGATGTTCGCCTCAGCGACGGTGGTGATCACACCCTCGTCGTAGCACTGGTAGGCCTCGATCGCTGCGGCGACGAGCATCCGCTCCTTGGCGTCGTCGAACGGGATGTCGACGAACGGGCGGTGGTAGTCCTCGGCTATTCGCGGCCACAGACCCAGCCGCTTGCCCGCCGGCCCGTCGTACTCGTAGAAGCCGCGGCCCTCGAGTCGCCCCGGTCGGTCGAACTCCTCGAGCATCCGGTCGACGAGCGGGTAAGAGGCGCTGGGTACGAACGGGATGCCACGGGACTTCGCGTCGGCGATGAATCCGGCGCGGATCTTCGCGATGGTCTTCATGTTGATCTCGTCGAAGAGTGTCAGTGCGCCAGCAGGGAATCCGGCCTGCAGCGCGGCCTGTTCGGCGCTCGCCGGATGCATGCCTTCTGCGACGAGGGACAGCGCCTCGTCCACGAACTTGGCGATGACGCGGTTCGCGTAGAAGCCGTACACGTCCTTGACGACGATGGGTGTCTTGCGAATCTGCTTGACGAAGTCGAGTGCGCGGGCCAGTGCCTCGTCGGAGGTGCTCTCGCCGACGACGACCTCGACGAGCGGCATCTTGTCGACAGGGGAGAAGAAGTGGAGACCGATCACGTTGTCCGGGCGGTCGACGGCGGAGGCCATCTCGCCAATCGGCAGGGCTGAGGTGTTCGAGGCAAGTAGCACGTCGTCGTTGCCTACGTTGGCGGCGACCTCGGCGAGGACCTTCTTCTTCAGCTCGACATCTTCGAACACCGCCTCGACGACGAGGTCGGCATCCTTGACGTCGGCGATGTTGTCTGTTGCGAGGATCCGGCCGAGAACAGCGTCGCGCTTGACCTCGTCGATACGCCCCTTGGCCACGGACGCGTCGAGCAAACGTCGGGAGTAGTCCTTACCGCGCTCGGCCGCATCCATGGTGATGTCCCGCAGAACCACTTCAGCACCAGATAGCGCAGCCACATAGGCGATTGCCGCGCCCATCATGCCGGCGCCGAGGACGGCGACCTTCTCGGCGCGGCGCTCCGGGTAGTCAGTGGGCCGGGTCTGGCCCTTGTTCACGGCATTGAGGTCGAAGAACAGTGCCTTGATCATGTTCGCCGACACCTGGCCGCAGATCAGGTTCGTGCAGTAGCGGGTCTCGATGGCGAAGGCGGTGTCGATGTCCACCTGTGCACCCTCAACCGCGGTGGCGACCACGGCGATCGGGGCCGGCATCGGTGCACCCTTGAGCTGCTTGCGTACATTGGCCGGCACAGCGGGCAGGTGGGCGGCGAGGGCGGGTGAGCTCGGGGCCCCACCAGGGATTCTGTAGCCCTTGCGGTCCCAGGGCTGCGCAGCATCGGGGTTCTCGGCGATCCACGCCTTCGCGCGGGCGAGCATCTCGTCGGCCGTGGCGACGACCTCGTCGACGATGCCGACCTTCAGCGCCTTCGACGGATTCATCCGTTGGCCCTGGCCGACGACGTTCAGGATCGCGGGGGTCACGCCGAGCATGCGGACGACGCGGGTGACGCCGCCGGCGCCGGGCAGGACGCCGAGGGTGACCTCGGGCAGGCCGAGCAGGCTGCCCTTCTTGTCCAGGGCGATCCGGTGGTGCGTGGCGAGCGCGACCTCGAAGCCGCCGCCGAGCGCGGTGCCGTTGATCGCGGCGACGACGGGCCGGCCGAGGGTCTCGAGGCGGCGGAACGACTCCTTGAAATGATCGAGCCCGGCAGCGATCTCGGCGGAGTCGGCGGGACCGGCGTTCATCAGCTTGTTCAGGTCGCCGCCAGCGAAGAACGTGTCCTTGCCCGAGGTGACGACGACACCGGTGATGCGGTCCTTCTCGTCCTCGAGGCGTTCGACGATCAACCGGAGTGCGACTGCCATCGAGTCGGTCATGGTGTTGGTGGGCTGGCCGGGATCGTCGATGGTGACCGTGACGACGCCGTCGGCGTCCTGCTCCCAGCGAATGACGTCGGTGTGGTTGTTGGTCATGACGGTTCTCCTCAGACCCGCTCGATGATGGTGGCGACGCCCATGCCGCCGCCGATGCAGAGGGTGATCAGGGCGCGGCGGGCGCCGCGACGCTCGAGCTCGTCGACCATGGTTCCGGTCAGCATCGCTCCGGTGGCGCCGAGCGGGTGGCCCATCGCGATCGCACCTCCGTTGACGTTGATGACGTCGTCGGCTATGCCGAAGTGCTGCTGGTAGTTCAGGACGACGGACGCGAACGCCTCGTTCAGCTCGAACAGGTCGATGTCGTCGACCGTGAGTCCGGCCTTGGCCAGCACCTTCTCGGTCGCCGGGACGGGACCGGTCAGCATGATCGTGGAGTCGGCGCTGCTGGTGGCGGTCGCGACGATGCGCGCCCGCGGCGTCAGTCCGGCGGCCTCGCCCGCGGCCTCGCTGCCGACGAGCACCAGCGCGGAGCCGTCGGCGATACCGGACGAGTTGCCGGCGTGGTGGACGTGGTCGATCTTCTCGACCCAGTGGTACTTCTGCAGGGCGACGGCGTCGAAGCCGCCGAGCTTGCCCATGTCGGCGAACGACGGCTTGAGTCCTGCAAGTGCTTCCGCGGTGGTGTTGCCGCGGACAAGTTCATCGTGGTCGAGCACCACTGCACCGTTGACGTCACGGACCGGCGCGATCGACTTGGCGAAGTAGCCGCCGGTGATCGCGGCCGCGGCCCGCTGCTGCGAGCGCACCGCGTAGGCGTCGACGTCGTCGCGGGTGAAGCCGTTGATGGTGGCGATCAGGTCGGCCGCGACACCCTGCGGGATGAAGTAGGTCTCGTAGTTGGTGATCGGGTCCATCGGCCAGGCGCCGCCGTCCGTGCCGAGCGGGATGCGGGACATCGATTCGACGCCGCCGGCGAGGACGAGATCGTCCCATCCGGAGACGACCTTCTGCGCGGCGGTGTTGACCGCTTCGAGTCCGGAACCGCAGAAGCGGTTGAGCTGGACGCCGCCGACGGAATCGGGGAGTCCGGCGCGCAGGGCGATGGTCTTGGCGATGTCGGCGCCTTGGTCGCCGACCGGGGAGACGACACCGAAGACGATGTCGTCGATGGTCGCTGGGTCGAGCTGCGGGTGACGGGCGAGCAACTCGTGGACGAGTCCGACGCCGAGGTCGATCGGCTTGACGCCGTGCAGTGCGCCGGTCTTCTTTCCGCGGCCTCGCGGGGTGCGGATGGCCTCGTAGATGAAGGCGTGGGTCATGTTCTGCTCCAGTGCGTTCGGGGTCAGAGGAATCGGGCGATGAGGTCTTTCATGACCTCGTTGGCGCCGGCGTAGATGCGGGCGATGCGGCCGTCGACGAAGAGGCGGGCGATGGGGAACTCCTCCATGTAGCCGTAGCCGCCGTGCAGCTGCAGGCATCGGTCGATGACCTCGGTCTGCCGGTCGGAGCACCAGAGCTTGATCATTGCGGCGCGTTTGACGTCGAGTTCGCCGCGCAGGTGCCGCTCGATGGCATCGTCGACGAAGGTTCGCATGACCTCGAGGGTCGTGGTGATCTCCGCGAGTTCGAAGCGGGTGTTCTGCAGGGCGAACAGCGGTTTGCCGAACGCGTGACGTTCCCGGACGTAGGCGAGTGTGTGCTCGTATGCCGACTCGACCGCGCCGAGTGCCGCCACGCCGACGATGAGGCGTTCCTGGGGCAGTTGTTGCATCAGTTGGATGAAGCCCTGCCCCTCGGCGGTCCCGAGCAGGTTCGCGGCCGGTACCCGGAGTCCGTCGAAGAACAGCTCGGTGGTGTCCTGGCCCTTCTGGCCGATCTTCTTGAGCTTGCGGCCGCGGACGAAGCCCGGGGTCTCGTCGCCCACCTCGGCGGCGAGCAGCGAGATCCCGGATGCGCCCTGCTTGGGGTCGGTCTTGACCGCGATGATGATCAGGTCGCAGGTGGCGCCGTTGGAGATGAACGTTTTGGCACCGGAGATCACGTAGTCGTCGCCGTCGCGGACGGCCTGGGTGGTGATCGCCTGGAGGTCGGAGCCGGTTCCCGGCTCCGTCATCGCGATCGCGCCGATCCACTCACCGCTGGCGAGCTTCGGCAGCCAGCGTCGCTTCTGCTCTTCGTTGGCGTAGGCGAGAATGTAGTGCGGGACGATGCCGGTGTGCACGCCGAGCTGCATCGACATTTCTCCGCCGCGGACCTGCTCGCGGAACAGCACCGCTTCGTGCGCGAAGGTGGCGCCGCCGCCGCCGTACTCCTCCGGCACGGACATGCAGAGCAGGCCGAGTTCACCGGCCCTGCGGTAGAGCGCGCGGTCGGGTTGCCCGGATTCGGCGAACTCCTCGCGCCGGGGTGCGACCTCCTTGGTGAAGAAGTCGCGGGCGAGTGCGGTGAGATCGTCAAGTTCGGTCGTCAAATGGTCCAGCGACATGACTGGGGTTCCTCTCGAGGATGTGGTGGAGATGCGCTGTTGGCGTTCAGCGTTCGTAGAGCGCGGCGATGTCTGCGGCGTACTTGTCTCGGATGGGTACTCGGCGCAGTTTCATGGTCGGGGTGAGTTCGTCGCCGCCGGGCAACCAGAAGGTCGGCAGCACCTTCCACCGACGGATGCCTTCGACGCGCGAGAGTCGTCCGTTGGCCGTTGTGACGGCTTCGTCGAGCGCGGCGAGGACCTCAGGATGCTTCGCGAGGGTGTCCGGTGTCGGGTCGGCGATGCCGTGGCGGTCGGCGAACGCCGCGGCCGCGTCGGGGTCGAGGGTGATCAACGCGGTGACATAGGGTCGGTTGTCGCCGATCGCGGCGACGGAGCCGACGAGTGGGCTCGCTGCTTTGAGCGCTCCCTCGATGTTGCTCGGCGACATGTTCTTTCCGCCGGAGTTGATGATCAGTTCCTTCTTGCGGTCGATGATCGTCAGGTAGCCCTCGTTGTCGAGCAGCCCGACGTCGCCGGTGTGGATCCACCCGGCGCCGTCGAGGACCTCGGCCGTCCGGTCGGGATCGTTTCGGTAGCCGCGCATCACGCCGTCGCCGCGGACGAGGATTTCTCCATCTTCCGCAAGTTTCACGTCGGTACCGGGAATGGCTTTGCCGACAGTGCCGTACTTCGGCCGCGCGGCGGGGTTCACGGTGGTGACGGCGGAGGTCTCGGACATACCCCAGGCCTCCATCACCGGGATTCCGAGGGCGAGCATGAACTCCAGCGCCGCGACGTCGATCGGGGCGGCCCCGGACACGGCCGAATCGATGGCGTCCAACCCGAGCTTCGCTCGCAGCTTGGAGAGCACCAGTTTGTCCGCAAGCGTGGCGGCAAGCGTGTCAACTCGTCCGAGCGGCGTGCCGGCGATGGTCGCCTTCGCCTTCTTCCGACCCGCTGCGACCGCCCATCGCGCCAGGGCACCCTTGATGCCGGACTCGGCGGCCAGTGTGGTTTCGACGCTGCCCTTGATCTTGTACCAGAGCATCGGCACCGCGGCGAACGCCGTCGGCCGCACCTGGGGCAGCACGTCGATGAGTGTCTTCGGGTTCTCGACGTCGACCACGGACATGCCGAAGTACATGGGGGCGTACTGGCACAGCCACCGGTTGATCAGGTGCGCGTCCGGCAGGTATGAGACGACTCGACCGGCGGTGAGGTCGCCGATGATCTCTTCGACGACCCCCAGTTGGTACAGCAGGTTTCCGTGGGTGAGCTCGACACCCTTCGGATTTCCGGTCGTGCCGCTCGTGTAGATGAGTGTCAGGACATCGTCGCGGCCGATCGACTGCCATGCCGCGTCGAAGTCGAAGCCGGGATCGGCGCTGGCGATCATCTCGTCCAGGCCGATCGTGTCCGGTTCGGTCGCGTCAACACAGACCGTCGAGATCGCACGGTCTGTGGTTGCCTCTCGAATCCGTTCCAGGAACTGGGATTCGGTCACCAGAACTCGTGGCGCAGCGTTGCCGAGCAGGTAGGCGATTTGGTTCACGCTGCTTGTGTTGTAGATCGAAAACCCGACGGCGCCGAGGTGCATCACCGCGGCGTCGACGAGGTGAAACTCAGGGCGGTTGGTCAGCATGATGCCGACGGTGTCACCGCTCCGTACGCCGAGTGCGACGAGTCCGGCGGCGAGCTCACGGACCTGGGCACCGTACTGCGCCCAGGTGTACGCGACGGTGCCGTCCGCATTGCGAACGGCGGGTTGGTGGCCGTTCCGGGCGACGCGCCGCTGGAAGTGCGTGCACAAGCTGTCCGACAACTCTGCCTCCTTGCTGGGACCCGCATCGATTCGCTGCGGGTGAAGATGGACGCGCCGAGCAGATCCTTCGGCGACATGTTCTGCTGTGACGGAGTCGGTTACCGGCGGCGGAGCCCGCCGTGGCGCAGGCTGAGAACGAGGGCGGTCAGGGGTACCACGTGACGCTGTCGGTGCAAGGTGATCGGCTCGAAACCCGGTATGCGGAAGCGTTTACGCACCACTGCCCTCGGCCGGACGAATTCGAGCAGTCCCTCGCGGCCGTGCAGGCGACCGAAGCCACTGCCCTTCGTTCCGCCCATCGGTACTGCACCCATGCCCGCGAACGCGACAACGGAGTTGATGGAGACCTGGCCGGCGTCGAGGCGGCGCGCGATCTTCTCGCGCTGCTCACCTGCAAACACCGAGGCGCTGAGACCGTAGTCACCAGTGTTCGCGAGTTCGACTGCCTCGTCGATCGACTCCACCGTCCTGACTGTGAGGACAGGGCCGAAGGTCTCCTCGCGCATTGCCGAACACGACTCGGGAACGTTCGCGAGCAGGACCGGGTCGAGGAATCCATCGGTGCGCGGGGTCTCGATACCTCCGAACACAACCTCGCCGCCTACTGCGACGGCGTCCGCAAGGTGCCGCTGCACGGTGTCGATCTGCTTCGGCATCGTCATCGCACCGTAGGTGGTGCCGACGCGGACGCCGCGCAGTTCTGAGATGAGAAGGTCGAGCAACCGGTCAGCGACAGAGCGCACCACGTAGACGCGTTCGACTCCGACACAGGTCTGACCGGCGTTGGTGAAGGCACCCCATGCGATAGCCTTCGCGGCCTCGGTGAGGTCCGCGTCCTCGGCCACGATCGCGGCGTCCTTTCCGCCTAGTTCGAGCACCGTCGGCGTCACCGTCTCCGCGCATGCCCCCATCACAGCGCGACCGGTCGCGGTGGACCCGGTGAACGCGATCTTGTCGACCCCGGATCTGCACAGCGCGGCACCGGTGTCGCCGTAACCTGTCACCACCGTGACAATGCCCGTCGGCGCAGCGGGATTCGCGAATCCGAACGCCCGGGCGTACCAGTCGGCAACGGCCGGGGTGTACTCACTCGGCTTAATCACCACCGTATTGCCCGCAGCGAGAGCGAAGGCCGTCGAACTGTTCGCGGCATAGAGCGGATAGTTCCACGGCGAGATCACACCGACCACCCCAAGCGGCTCGTGATCGACCCGAGCAGCGAAGTTCGCCAGCAGAATCCCCGGCGACACCCGGCGCGAAGCGAGGACCTGTTTCGCGTGACGCTCCGCCCAGCGAATGTGCTCGACGGTCAACCCGATCTCGACGATGGCGTCGTCCACGGGCTTGCCGTTCTCCCGGTGGATCAGATCGGCGAGTTCACGCCGACGCCGCCAGATGTGGCGGCGCCAGCGTTCGAGGTGCCTGCTGCGCTCGTTGACCGATTGAACGCTCCACCACGACGCTGCTGCACGCGCAGAATCGACGACCTCGGTGACATCCCGTGCGGACTGCACCGGGAACACGGCGACGATCTCGCCGGTGGCGGGCTCGCGCGATGTCAGTGAGCCCTGCCCGGGATTCGGCATGGGGACGGCTGAAGTCGGATCGGTTGTCATGGGGCCACTCCTCGAAACAACGCAAGGTGGACGTTGACGGCGTCAACAAGGAGTCGAAATCTCGCCTGTAACAGGAGGATCAGCGGTCGCCGCCGGCACGGCCCCCTACCCCGCACCGACCCTCACGTCCACTCTGTTGACGCCGCGCCAAATATAGACAGCCTATTGGCGCCGCGTCAACAAGTCTGCGAATCAGCCGCGCGTACGGGTCCCCAACTCGTGCAGGGCGAGCACGAGGTCGGTGCAGTGATCCGCGACCTCATCGGCCGTCGCGGAAATCCGACCCTCGAGCCAGTTCAGGAAGACCATCACCAGCGCCCCGGACAATGAGCTGACGACGAGGCCGAGCTTGTCCGGGTCGGCGAGGCCCGCGCTGCCGCCGTCCCGCCACACCACCTGCGCGACGTGGAGCACGAATACCGGGATCGCCGCCACAGCGTGGTCGCGGAGAACGTCGTCAACGAGCGTCTCCCGGAAGAGAATGCGGGCGCGCCGCGGATCCTCCTCGAAGTACGCCGCCGCCGCCATGAACGTGATACGCAGGCGCTCGGGCAACTTGCCATGGATGTCAGCGGCACCGATCACCTCGACGAGCTCCCCGACCACCCGGTCATAGACCGCGATGACGAGATCGCCACGACTGTCGAAGGTCTCGTAGAAGTACTTCGCGCTCAATTCGGCCTCGCGGCACAGGGCGCGCACGGCGGCCGCCCCTGTGCCGTCCGCGCCGATCAGCCGAAAGCCCGCTGCTATGAACTGCTCGCGGCGATCCTGCGCACGCTCGCCCAGGGTGCTACCACGCCAGACAGTGGGACTCTCCATGCCTTCACCCTCCCAGGTATCGCAGTTCACGGCCATCGCACTCTTGACTCAATGCCAACAGTACTGGAAACATACGTTTCCAGTGAGGCGCGGACCCCCGCCTCGACACCACCGGCTCGACACCCAAGGACACCGATGCCTGATCAGAATGTGACCGCAGCCGACCACGAGATCGTCGTCATTGGCGCTGGCTTCGGCGGCATCGCGATGGCCGTCAAACTCCGCGAAGCGGGGATCGACGACTTCGTGATCCTCGAGCGTGCCGCCGCTCTCGGTGGCACCTGGCGCGACAACACCTACCCTGGCTGCGCCTGCGACGTCCCGTCACAGCTCTACAGCTACTCGTTCGCACAGAACCCGGACTGGACCCGGACCTACGGCAAACAGGAGGAGATCCTCGCCTACCTGCACCAGGTTGCCGACCGTTACGATGTGAAACGGCACATCTGGTACGAGGTCGAGATGCTCGGCGCGCAGTGGAACGAAGCCGATCGGATGTGGACGCTCGAGACGAGTGCCGGCACCGTCACTGCACGTGTGGTTGTCACCGCCGCTGGCGTATACGGCGAGGCCAAGTACCCCGACATCCCGGGCCGGGACACCTTCACCGGCACCGCGTTCCACTCGCTGCACTGGGACCACTCGTACGACCCGACGGGCGATCGGATCGCCGTCATCGGGACCGGGGCCTCGGCCGTCCAGTTCGTCCCCGAACTGCAGAAGACGGCGCGGCGGCTGTTGGTCTTCCAGCGGTCCGCGCCATGGATCATCCCCCGGATGGATCGGATCACCTCCCGGTTCGAGCGCCAGTTGATTCGCCGCATTCCGCTCGTCGGCAAGGCGATGCGCGCGCTCTTCTACGGTGTGATCGAAGGGTTCGGGTTGGTCGGCTTCGTCAGCAACAAGTTCCGCTTCCCCTACGAGCTGATGGGCCGCTACCAGCTGCGTCGCCAGGTCCGCGACCCCGAACTGCGCAAGACACTGACGCCGGACTACATGATCGGCTGCAAGCGCGCGATCTTCTCCGATGAGTACCTCCCGGCGCTCACCCGCGAGAACGTCGACGTCGTCACCACCGGCATCGCGGAGATCCGTCCGCACTCGGTCGTCACCCGCGATGGCATCGAGCATGAGGTGGACACCATCGTCTACGGCACCGGGTTCCAGGTTCCCCCCGCCGTCTACGAGCGGATCCAGGGCGTGAACGGAATCACCTACGCAGACCTGTACCGCAAGGCCCCGCAGAGCTATCTCGGCATGGCCGTGGCCGGGTTCCCCAACTTTTTCAACACACTCGGCGCATTCGGTGCCGTAGGCAACCAGTCGGTGATCTACATGATTGAGGCCCAGGTCAAGTACATCGTCGACGCAGTCAGCACCATGCGGCGCCGTGGACTCACCCGCGTCGAGGTCCGAGACGACGTCCAGGATCGATTCGTCGACGAGATGAACCGGCGCAGCGACGGAACGGTCTGGCTCACCGGTGGCTGCGACACGAGTTACTACCACACTGCGGACGGCAAGAACGCCGGCCTCTACCCAGGGTGGAGTTTCGAGTACAAGCGCCGCGTGGAGAAGTTCGACTCAGACGCCTACACGGTGAGTACCCGCTGATGCCGTTTACCATCGCCCGTACACTCGACGCACCGATCGACCGCGTCTTCGACTGGCTTGCAGACGCCACCAACTACCTTGCCGCACTACCGATCACCCGCGTCGACCTGACTGGGCCCGGCAGCACCGAACCGTCTGGAGTCGGCTCCCGCCGAACGATCTGCGCCGCCGGCGTCGAATTCGACGAGGTGGTAACCGAATTCGCACGCCCCATCCGAATCTCCTACACCGTCGAGAAGACGCGGCCCCGACTACCCCACCGGGGAGCGACAGTTTCCCTGACGGAGACCCCGAAGGGAACCCGCGTCCGCTGGCGGCTCGACACCCGCATCGACGTACCCGTCGTCGGTCCACTGGCCGGCTTCCTGCTCGGCGCGCTGCTCGCCCCCGGCTTTCTCTTCATCCTCGCGGCCGCGCAGCGGTCCCTGAACGCGGAACGGATTCGTCCATGACCATCTTGCGACCACAGCGAACTCAACTGGACCTCCGAGGCCGAACCGTCCTAGTCACAGGTGCCGCGCAAGGAATCGGGCTCGGCGTCGCCGAGATCCTCGTCGGACGCGGCGCTGCAGTCGCGTTGGTGGACGTGAACCCGGACGCCGTCGACCTGGCGGCTGCCACGCTCGGGCCCAACGCGCTCGGCCTGGTAGCCGACGTCCGGGACCGGTCCGCGATGGCCAAGGTAGTCGCCGACACCGTTGCCCACTTCGGCCGCCTCGACGCGGTTGTCGCGAACGCCGGCGTGACACCGTCTCCGTCCACCATCCGGACCATGGACGATGCCGACTTCGACCGCGTGATCGGCATCAACCTCACCGGCGTCTACAACACGGTCCGCCCCGCCCTCGACCACATCATCAAGCAGAGAGGGCACGTCGTCGTGGTCTCCTCATGTGCGGCGTTCGCCCCAGGCGCGGGCGGATCGCCGTACATGATCAGCAAGTCGGCGATCGAACAGTTCGGAAGGGCACTCCGTGTGGAACTCGCAGTGCACGGCGCGACCGCCGGAGTCTCCTACTTCGGCATCGTGGACACCGCAATGACCCACGACATGCTCGACTCCGACGACCTCGGCAAGGAGATCGGTGGACTCCTCCCCTGGCCGCTCAGCCGCCGCATCACGGCACGGCAGGCCGCCAAGACGATCGTCGACGGCATGGTGAACCGAGCCCCCACCACCATCGCCCCCGCGGGGTGGCGGCAGTACTCGTGGCTACGCGGAATAGTCAACCCACTACTCGATCACCGCATGAGCGCCGACCGGCACCTACAGGGTCTGCTGCGCACGCTGGAGGAACGCGAGCGGTGAAGCGGCGACGCCCGACCTCCGATTACCCTTCCTACACCTCGAACCTCGTCCCGCTGCGGCCGTCCGTACGCTCACGACTGCTCCGCGGCGCCTCACGATCGACAGTCAAGCGTCTGGCCGATCGAGCACAGGTCGACCCCCGGGCGATCCGGCGCGCGCGAGTCGTGATCGACCAGGTCATGCGCCTGACGGCGTTCCCCGTGCACGGCACGACGGTGGAGGTCGTCGTCGCAGGAACGGTCCGGGGCGAATGGACCAGGCCGCCGGTCGTCTCCAGCGACGCCGCCGTCCTGTACGTGCACGGCGGCGGATTCGTCGCCGGGTCACCTCGCGGCTACCGGGGTGTCGCGGGACGGCTGACCGCGGCACTCGGGTTGCCCGT
Organism: Rhodococcus sp. AH-ZY2; assembly: GCF_030916465.1. Lineage (NCBI taxonomy): Bacteria > Bacillati > Actinomycetota > Actinomycetes > Mycobacteriales > Nocardiaceae > Rhodococcus > Rhodococcus sp. AH-ZY2. The sequence goes on along the minus strand of NZ_CP126460.1, from coordinate 321,076 downwards.
CTTTGTCGTCGACTATCGATTGGCGCCGGAACACCGCAATCCGGCTGCCGGAGACGACATCGACGCGGCCTTCGAATGGCTTGTCCGACAAGGCTTCGCCGCGGATCGCATCGTCGTCGCCGGAGACTCTGCTGGCGGTCACCTCGCGACCGAATTGATGCTGGCACGGGCAGATCGAGGTCTCACCCCGCCCGCAGCACTGGTGCTGTTCTCCCCGATGACCGACCTCGGCCTCGGTCTCGTCACCCCGGACCGGGCGAACGACGACGGCCTGCTGTCCCTGAAGGTCGCGCGGGCCGCAGTCGCCCACTACCTCGACGGCCGGAGCGCGGTGCCCGACCTGCGGCCGACCCCCGGCAGCGCCCTCCCGCCTGTCCTCGTCCAGGCTAGCGACTGCGAGCTCTTCACCGGCGACGCAGTCGAACTCGCGGACCGACTGCGTCGCGCGGGAGCCAGCTGCGAGTTGCAACTGTGGCCGGGCCAGATGCACGTCTTCCAACTACTCGTGAACTTGGTTCCCGAAGCCACGCGAGCGCACCGGGCCGCCGCGCAGTTCGTACTCCCTCTGGTCAGGCCAGGGGCCGACCGGATCGCCGGGTAGTGCGACCAAACCACCTCTTCGATGCCGCCGATCGGCCCATCCGGTCGGCGGCGTCGCTCACCGTCCAGGAATCGCACCGTCAAGTCCGCCGACGTCGGTGATCTCCCACCCAGCGTTCCGGTCGATCGTGACCGAGTAGGTGACCGTGGACTGCGCGCTGTCCGGGTTCTGCACGCTCGTCGAGTCCACATCCACGAACGCGTTCACCGTGTAAACCCCGTCCGCCTCCGTCTCGACGGTCGCAGCGATGGGGCTCGCAGTCGACTTCCACTGCAGAGGTAGGAGGATCTCCCGTAGGGGTGGGGACGTCGCCTCGAAGCGAGCAGCGAGCTCGTCCGATGTCCCCTCCTTGAGTCGGCCCAGCCACGCGTCCAGATCCTGGAAGTCCACGGTCGCGGCACCGACAGCGTAGTCCTCGGCGAGTTGCTCTGCGTGCTCGCGGTCCGCTGCGGCAGCGCGGTCGTCGTTCCGTGCTCCACTCTCTGACACGTAGAGCGAACCGAACACGGCCGCCGCCGCGGCGAGAACGACACCGCCGACACCTGCCCAGATCAGCACGGACCGCCGGAGGGTCACCGTAGCGGGCCCGGGCTGCGTTGCCTGGGAGCCCCCCTCGGCCGGCGACTCGTCGAGGGCCGACGGCGTCTTGTCCATTACCAAACTCCGTTCGTCATTTCGGGTTCACTTCCACGCGAACCGCGCCATCTTCGTCGACCGCGCCCAATGCCTGTGTTATCAGCGCACTGAGGTCGATCGGCTGCAGCCCACCGCTGACCAGGGGTTGCAGGACCGGGGCGATCGCGGCCAGCGTCGGCCCCTCCCGCTCGACCCAGTCGGTGACGCGCTCCAGCTGAGGTATCAGGCCGTCGCCCTCGACGTACATCCGCGGCGCGTCACCGGCCTTCGAGACACGAGCCAGGGAGTCGACGATCTCACTGAAACGCTGCGCGAACAGGGTCCACAGCGGCGACGACGCCCGGGCGGACGGTTCCAGCCACGACATGTTCCCGCCCATCGCCTGCAAGTCGACCGACAACTGCCTGATCTCCGGCAGCCGCGTCAGCAACGTAGCGGACAACAGTTCCGCCGAACGCTGGAGCTTCGGTGTCACGCTACCCGTGCCGGCGAGCGATTCGTCGAGGGTATTCGTCAAGGACGCGAGCACTGTCGGGTCGAGTTCGTTAAGCAAGCCGGTGACCGACCGCGCCACCATCGGAATCGACATCGAGGCGTCGATCAACTCCGATGAGACGAGCTGACCGTCAATCAGATACGGCCCGTCGGTAGTCGACGGACGGAAGTCGACATACGTTTCGCCAAGTGCCGACAGGTTCTCGACGCGAACCGAGCTTTGAGCGGGAACCTGTTCAGCCTCGTCGAGCGCAAGCATAACCTGCACCCCGCCGGGCGCGACGTCGACGGCACTCACCTCCCCTACCTCGATTCCGCGTACCAGCACAGGTGACCCTGGAAGGAGACCGGCGGCATCGTCGAGAACCATCATGACGGTGATATGCCGCCGGAACGGATCGATCTGCGCCACGCCGAGGAACAGATAGGAGGCGCCGAGAACGAAAACCGCAGCAATAGCGCCCAGCGACAACCACATCCCGCGGGTCACCGGACCACCCCGATCATCCGGAGAGTGTCGACGATCTGATCCACCTGGTCGTCCGTCGACATCGGGTCGCCCACGGTGACAGTCTGCACATTCACCTTCGGGCCGTACTGGAACCACGGCAGGATTTTGTCCCGCAGTAGCTCCGTTAATAGCTTCAGGTTCGACGGGTCGTCCAGGTTGAACGGGCGGGCAGCGAACGCCAACGGCATGAACGCCTCCGCTGCGCCGTCACTCGCGGTGAGCACAGGGGCCAGCCAGGACAGAGCGCGACTGATCTCGGCGATGCGGCCGAACAGCCCGAGCGCGCTGAGGAGCGACGACACCGCGTCCACGAGCTGTTCCACCTCACCGTCAGTGAGAATGTCCGCCAGGAGCGGGGACTTGTCGGCGACCTGCTGGGTCGCGCCGCCGAGCCCGTCGAGCAAGACGTCGAGATCGTCCTGGTTCGACGCCAGGTCCCGCGCATTTGCAGCCAGATTCTCCGAGATCCGCCTCGTCTGCGCCGCGTCCGCAGGGAGAACGGAGTTCAGCTCGTCGACGATCTCCTGGAAAGTGGTGACCGCGCCGCCGTTGACGAACAGCGCGAGCGCGGCCATGGTGTCCTCGATCTGATTCGTCGGCCGGGTCCGGCTGCGAGGAATGGTCGCCCCGTCGGTGAGGGCATCGCCCGATTGGTCGTCTCCACTGGTCATCAACGCAACGTGGATGTCTCCGAGGATGGTCTGTTGTCGCAGTTCCGCTCGGGTCGTCGCAGGGAGCCTGACCGACTCGAGCAACTCGAGATCGACAACGGCGTAGCCGGCTTCGGGTTCCGGTCCGGGCGACGGGTCGACCACCGAGACATCCATCACGGTGCCGATCTGCGCGCCGTCCGCGAACACCTTGGCGCGCATCGGCAGGTTCAAAGCGTCGGTGAACTCGACGTGCACCGTGTAGGTGTCGCCCGTCACGCCGGTGCCGGGGACGGGCACTGTCGCCGGGTCCACTCCGCAGCCAGCGACAGTGACCGCCACCGCTGACAGAGCGCATAGCGCCACCGTCGAGGGATGCCTCATCGGGACGTCACCGCCCCGAGCACCAACTGCGCAAGGTCCGTCGTCGGTATACCGTCGACGTCCCGGCAGCGGCCGGGAGTGGCCGCGTTCACTGCGGTGCACAGAGCGCTCGCCTCGTCGCCGCGGAGCGCGACTTTCGGTGCCGCGTATCCGATCGAGACCCGCCCTGTGACAGGGTCCGTGACATTCCCGAACCCGGCCGCGATGCCTGGCACCATGTCCAGGAGACCACGCAGACCGTCGACGTTCGCCGCCGCCCACCGCAGGAATGGAACCGTCGATTCGAGCTCCTTACTCACAGATCCTCCGGCCAGCACACTCAGTTCGTTCAACATCGGGAGCACCTTCGCTAGTGCGTCGCCCAACTCCACGACCATCGGGAACAGCTGGTTGTCGAGCACCTCGAAGGTCTCGGGGAACCGGGTGAACATTGCCTGGATGTCCGTCCACCCGCGGTTCGCACTCGCTGCGAGCGACGACAACGCATCGATGATCCGGCCGATCCGTGCGATGTCGACATCAGCCGAACCCAGCGCTCCTCCGAGCGTGTTGATCATCGTGTTCACCTCGCCACCGGTACCCGACAGCGCATTGTCCAGGGCCCGCAGCGACTCTCCTAGATCCGACTCGGTGCCGACTTCGGTCCCACGAAGCTCGTCCGATAGGTGGGCCACGGCGTCCAGTGCAGTGGTGAGGCTCTGTGGCGTCAACGTACTGGTGATACATGTGTCGGGATTCCACGCCTGTCCGGCACCGTCGCTGAACACCGTGAGATCACGGTCGGCGACGATGCTGTCGGAGACCGTCGTCGCCGACACCTCGCCCACCGGTGCGTGCTTCTCCTCCACCGTGAAGTCGACACGAACCGTGGCGCCGTTGCCACGGATTGCGGTGACGGCACCGACGTCGATGCCGCGGATGGTTACCTTGCTGTCCTTGTGAAGTCCGATCGAATCCGGCATCAACGCGCAGTACGACAGACTGCGCGCGTCTGGACCGGAATAGACGGTGAAGCCGACGATCACGACGAGGGCAAGAACAACGGTTCCGATGATCGACATGAGTGCCCGGGAGCCGAGCAGGCGGTGGATCATCAGCAGCTTCTTCCTGGGACGGGTACACACAGGCGAGGTGCGACGACGACGGTGCCGGAGTCGTCGATGACAGGGTCATCGGTGGCGAGGATCTGGTCCGTCCGCGTCGCGAGCGACCGGACTGTGGCCAGCATCGTGTCGAGGTTCTCGCTGATGCGGACAAGTTCTGGGGCCAGTTCCTTCAACACGGGGACGAGGGGCTTCACCGTCGCTTGCCACGCGGGTTCCAGGCCCTCGATCCGCTGGATGGCGCTCACTGTCAGCGTTCCGGCCAACTGCATCTCGGCCTGCTTGTCCAGTACCGTCGTCTCCAACTGGTTCACGCTGACGACGAATCTCGCCAATTGTGCTTTGGTCTGCTCCAGTGCACCGGAGTACTCCTCGACAACCGCGAGGGCCTCTGACACCTGGTCGCTCTGGCGGTCGAGTATGTCGGCGAACGACGTTAGCCCCTCAACTACCTGTCGCACACTGTCTGGTGCGGCCTCGAGCGCCGCGCCGGACAGTGTCAGTGACTCGTTGACCGAGCCGCCGTCGACGGCGTCCAATGGGCGGATCGCGTCCTGGAAGACCTGGTTGAGGCTGTACGGCAACCGCACTCGATCTGCAGGTATCGGCTGATCTCCCAAGGGCTGGTCGCCAGCCGGCTGCAGTGCGATGTAGTGGCCACCGACGATGGTCAGCATGCGCACGTCGAGACTCGACTCACGGCCGACAAAGACGTCACGGTCGACGGTGAACGTCAACCGCACGTGGTCGGGTTCGAGTTCGAGTTCGGTGACCGTGCCGACGGATATTCCGGCGACTCTCACCCCGTCGCCAACCGCGATCGACTGAGCCTCGGTCGCGAAAGCCGTGTACGTGTGCTTGCCGACCGGAAGCACCGAGAACAGGCCCGCAGCGCCGAGAAGGGCAACCACCACGCTGACACCGAGCAACCCTCGCCGGAGTTCGCGGCGCTCTGTGAAACCTGCCTGCGATTCCCGTGACCGGCGCTCGCGAAGCCGTCGAACCATCACTGGCACACCACCACTCGCTGCCCCGAGATCAAGACCTGAAGCTGCGTCGGCAACTCCGCTGGCCCTCGACTGCATCCGAGGTCGAGACCTGTCCCGCCGGTCGCAGCCTGCATGTCGAGTGACTGGAGCACCACGGGGAGCCTGCGCAGCGAGTCCACGGCCGCGGCTGGGTTCGGAAAAACAGTTCGGACGAGTTCATCGAGATCGGGATTCGACTCCGGCGTCAACCCAAGGTTCGCCAAAAGACTGTCCAGCGGCGCCATCACGGCTGGCGCCGTGAGGGCGAAGTCGACGACGCCTTCTACCTTGCGTTGCAACTCGTCGAAGAGATTGGCGAGTTGGGTGAGCAGGACGATGGCCTGAGGGGACCGACCTCCGAGTTGTTCGGAGATGATCGACAGATTGCGAATCAACGTCGACACGACCACTTGGCGGTCGGTCGCGTATTCACTCAACTGGCCGATTGAATCCATCGCCGGGCCGATGCCGGTGCCGTCGCCTTCGATGACTGCGATCACGCTGCGTGTCAACTGATTCAACGATTCCGGGGACAGCTCTTTCAACACCGGTCGAAGCCCGTTGAACACGGAGGTGATGTCGAACGAGGGCACCGTCTGTGATGTGTCGATCGACGTACCAGGGCCGATCTGCGACCCAGGCTCGGGTGCCTGCTGCACATCCAGATACCTTTGACCGGTCAGATTTTGGTAGCGGATCGCGAGCGTCGAGTTGTCGAATACCGAGTGGTTCGACAGCACCGTGAACCGCACGCGGGCCAGGCTGCCCGCGAGGACCACCGACTCCACCTTGCCCACGGCGACACCGAACATTCGGACGTCGTCACCGGTCGCAAGGCCACTGGCATCGGTAAACATGCCCTCGTAACTGTCGGTGTCCCCATCGACAGGTCGCTGCACGGCGGTGATCACCGCCGTGAGAAGGACCACGATCAGGACGCCGAAGATGCCCAGTTTCATTCCGGTTCGCAACATGTCACTCCCCCACAGGTTTCGGGGCCGCCATCGAGGCCAGCGGTCCGAGCAGCACGTGCGCCACTCCGGGCGCGGTGTCGACGTTCACCTCGGCCTGCAAGACCGGCCCGGCGGGGCCGTCGGTGAATCCCCGGTTCAGCCGACGGAGAAGCTCGGCAAGCTCCGCAGAGGTCCGTTGCGGCGTCGACACCGAGGCGGTCGCCGCATTCAGAAGGGGCACAACAAGATTTGTGAATCCTGTGAGGTTGTCCTCGCCGGCTAGTCCGAGAGCGGTGCCGGCAGGTAGCAGGTCGTTCACGATCGCGTCCACCGTGGCGTCGAAGTGCTCGCGGTCCTCACGCAGCGGTTGGTTGGATCGCAGCACGTCGAAGACCCCAATGGTGGCGGCCGTGAAGTCGCCCAGCCCCGTAGCAGCGCGGCCATATTCCCCCGCCAGTTCCGAGGCTGGCATCCATTGAGTCTCTTCGACCACGCTGGCGACAGCGATGCCCGCCCGCAGCAGCGGTGCGAAAGAATCGATGCCGGCGGACAGCTGTGTCAGGGCCGATGTCAGCTGCGGGGTCAGAGCCTGACCTGTGATGCTCGAGAACTGCCGCAGTAACGCACTCATCGTGGCGTCGTAGACGTCGCCAGCGCGGGGACCGGTCAGGTCGATCGTCGTTCCGTCTCGAAGCTCGGCGCCACCGGGTCCGGACACCAGTTCCACCCCGCTGATTCCGAACAGGTTCGATGGCGCGTAATCGACGCGAAGACTGTCGTCGATCCCGAACAGGCGATCACGGTCAAGCGCCAGATCCAGTGTCACGATCCCATTGCCGGCGGCGGTGACACCCTCGACAGTTCCGACGTCCACTCCGCGGGAGCGCACCGAAGTGCCCTCGCCGACTCCGTCGCCGAGCAGCTCCGTCTCCACCACAACGTGCATGCGCGGGTCGTCGGCGGACGTCAACGGTCCAAGCCACACCAGGAGGATGGCAACGGCGAGAACCACGACGACGACTCCGGTCCTCGTGGCTTCCGGTCGGGTCGTGGGGACTCCCGGCACTGCGTAATTTGGCATCGTCGTCACCCCGTGAACATGATTGTCGCGTTGAATCCCCACAGCGCGAGGCTCATCAGCATGTTGAGAGCGACGATCGCCACGAAACTGGCGCGCACGGCCCTGCCTGAGGCCAACCCCACCCCTTCCGGGCCACCCGAGGCAAAGAAGCCGTGGTAGCTGTGAATCATGATCACCACCACACCGAAGACGACCGCCTTCGCCGTGGCGGCGAGGATGTCCGGTCCGCTGACGAACTGCAGGAAGTAGTGGTCATAGACGCCACCTGACTGACCGTGCACCGTGATCGTCAGCAACCGGCACGCAAAGTAGCTGAGAATCAGCGTGATGAGGAAGGTGGGCACGATCGCCACACCACCAGCGACCACGCGTGTCGTGACGACGAACGGGAGCGACCTCAGTCCCATCGACTCGAGAGCGTCGATCTCCTCGGAGATTCGCTGGGATCCGATCTCGGCAGTGATCCTGCAGCCAGCCTGCGCCGCGAAACCGATTGCGGCGGCGATGGGCGCGAGTTCGCGAGTGCTTGCGAACGATGAGACGATCCCGGTGAGCGGGCCGAGTCCGACCATGTTCAGGGTCGTGTAGGACTCGATACCGATCAGTGCACCCATCGCCAGCCCGAGAACAGCGAGCAACGGCACAGTGCCGCCACCGACGAAAACGGATCCGCGACCCCATGTCATGTCAGTGATCGCGCGCACCGTCTGATGCCGGTAGTGGACGACAGTGAATGGAACCGACGCGATCACCCGCCAACAGAAGACGAGGGTGAAGCCGAGCGACTCGACAGGGTTGACGCGCAGACCCGCACGAGCGGCACGGACGACACCCTCGAGACCACGGGGCACGTACGACGACGCCATCACGCCAGCCTCGGGGGCAGCAGCTGCGCAAGAATCTGCGTGATCGCGAGGTTCGCGAGGACGATCGAGGCGACCGACAGAACGACCGACGCGTTGACGCCGTCGGCCACTCCTCGCGGCCCCCCCTTCGCTTCGAGGCCACGCTGACTGGCGATGATCACGACGAGGAACCCGAAGACGACCGACTTTCCGAGTGAGACCCAGATGTCGCTCGTGGTGACGAACGCGCCGAACGTTCCCCAGTAGCTGCCGGGGGTGACGCCACGCCCGATGACTGCCGCTAGATAGCCGGACAGGATGCCGACCGCCATGATCAGGACGTTGAGCATCGGGGCTACGACGACCATGGCAACGAAACGGGGTACCACCAGGCGACGCACTGGGTCGATGCCGAGTGTTCGTAGAGCGTCGATCTCCTCGCGAATCGTTCGTGCACCGAGATCGGCGGCGATCGCGGCCGCGCCGGCCCCGCCCAGCAGGAAGCCGGTCGCCATGGGGGCGCCCTGCTTGATCACGCCCATACCACCTGCGGCTCCTAGCAATGCATCAGCGCCCAATTGTTCAATGAGGTTTCCGACCTGGATCGAAACGATGATTCCGAAGGGAATCGCGATGAGCACGGCTGGTACCGCGGTGACGGTCACCAGGAACCACGCCTGCTGAAGCGCGTCCTTCCAGCGGAACCGTCCTCGCACTGTGTCGGTGACCGAACCGCCGACAACGGTTGCCGCAAGCTCGACGGCCCGCCCGAACGTTCGCAGTCCGGATTCCACGACATCGGTGAAGTTGGTCCGGAGTACCTGTGCGGCAGCGCGCATCGAACCGTCCATGGTTAACCCCCTGATCGACAAGTTCTCTACGACACCCGCCGAATCGAACACAATGTCCGACAGTATGTATGCCCCTCTTCTGGAGCGTCAAGCAGTTGTTGTGGCCGCGCGAGGGTCATCTCGCCAACCCCGGGCGGCGCGCGCTTCCGCTGACGAGCGGATCCGAATGTGGCACCGGATCCCCGGAGCCTGCTGAACCCTGCGCGCTTCTCGTTCGACTCTGACGACTCTCACCACGACAGAGACACCCCGTCAGCTGAGGTTCGGCGGAACCGGGCCGTAGCATGCAAGCCAGCCGATTCGAGCGATCTCGGCCACCGAGTTACACCACTCTATGGGGCACTACTTCCCAGCGCTCAGGGCAGCCCCTGCTTCCTCCTCATGCTTGAGCAACTTGCTCACGAGGGCGGGTCGGTCCAGATCACTCATCCGGTCATCGGCGGCGATCGCACCGTCCATGAGAATCACGGCGCGGTGCGCGCACTCGAACACCTCCGATAGCTTGTGCGTGACTACAACAATCAAAGCTCCCGCTGCGGCGAGTTCTTTAAGGACTCCGAGGACCAGCAGCGAGTCAGCCTTAGTGAGGTTCGAGGTCGCCTCATCGACGAACACCTTGTTCGCTCCCAGTGCGAGAGCACGAGCAACCGCAACCAAGGTCCTCTGCCCTGGCGACAGCTCCCTAATCAGAACCGACGGATCGATGTCGAGGCTGACTGACTGCAAGGCCGCACGCACAAGAGGAGCTTCCCTTCGGCGGTCGATTAGTGGACCGAACCGTGAGGTATTCGGCTGTCCGAGTCGAAGGTTGTCGGCAACACTCAGATCCTCAACCAACCCCAGATCTTGGTGAATAAAGGCAACATCCGGGCGTCCTGCCAGGGAATCGACCTGCCGTCCATCGACCTCCACGTGACCACTATCCGCTGTGTAGTAGCCATCGAGCACTTTGATCAGGGTCGATTTGCCGGCGCCATTGGGGCCCATCAGCCCTACGATCTCACCGCCCCGAAGGTCGAGGTTGATCCCCGCCAGAACCGCGTTCCCGCTAAAGGACTTCTTGATGTCGACCAAGCGCAGCGACGGTACGGAGGGGTATCCGGTCGGCTGCGGCAGATCGATCGAGCCCTGCGATACCTGATCCACGCTCACTCCATGCTTATATAGGAACGTCCATGCGTACTTAGGAATGACTATGACCCGGGTCACGCCAATTTGTCAACACCACCTCAGTGGAGACCTCCCTACCCCAGTCCCCCATCTCGCATCATCCGTCCCATTTCAGCCGCCCCTCGGTCCCTGCGTCGAGGCAGCAGTATCCCGTTCAGGGTGAAGCAGGCCCACGAATGCGTGACCTTATGCTGAACCCGAATAGATCTGCCGCGGTGAGTCTTTCGGTCGATTGAATTCTGCGGTAACCTACCTCCAGACTGGTGAACCCTCCGTCAACAACCTCCTGCAGTTTTAGAGCCGGAAAAGCCATGTTCGCGGTTAACAATCTGTACTGGTTGCCGGTGCCTGGGGGCGGGAGATCCTACAGCTCCGGGCCACCGGGTAGATCTGATCTTCGAATGGACCCGCCCCGACGGAGCCGTGGAGGAACGCCGGGCCGAGAACTTCCGGTTCGTCTCCTATCCACCCCGGCCGGCAACGTCGCCGCCTACTATCCCGAAACCAATCCCCTCGTCCCGTTGGATCACGTGGCCCGCAAATCCAACACCCCCGTCTCCAAGGCGATCACCATCCGCCTCGAACCCCACACGAGATCCAAGGACACACCGGAGATCTCCCGCCGTGAACTCGAACCCACTCCCATCTAAGGCCGATGTCCGATGCTGACCTTGATCGCCCACGCCGTCGTTGCGGCCATCCACCTGCCGTTGCGCTACCTCGGGGTGTCCGTACCGCTGCCTGCACCCGGGATCGAACAGCGAGTACCGGTAGGCCATTACGGCATTCACGAAGATGGCTTCGATCCATGGGACGAGTAACCACCCACACCCGCATCACCCGACTCGAGGCGCAACGCCGGTCGGTGCGATCGGACACCGTGGTCGTCGAAGAACCCCTCGAACTCCGCCTCAACGGCACCGCACTGTCGGTCACGATGCGCACCCCCGGCTCCGACATCGAACTCGCCCAAGGATTCCCGCTCACCGAGGGCATCATCACCGACCGCGACGCCATCACCGCGATCCGCTACTGCAACAGCACCGACGAGAACGGACGCAACACCTACAACGTCCTCGACATCGACCTCACCCCCGGCGTCGACCTGCCCGAGACCGGCCTCGAACGCAACTTCTACACCACCTCCTCGTGCGGGGTGTACGGCAAAGCCTCCCTCGATGCGATCCGCCAACGCACCCGCCACTCCCCCGCCCACGACCCCGTCGTCGTCGATCCGGGCGTCCTGGTGACGATGCCGGACACGCTCCGACACGCCCAGACGACCTTCGACCGCGCCGGGGGACTGCACGCCGCTGGCCTGTTCACTACCGACGGTGACCTGCTTGACCTGCGCGAAGACATCGGACGGCACAACGCCGTCGACAAGATCATCGGCTGGGCCGTCGAAAATCGACGGTTAACGCTGCGCCGCACCGTGTTGGTCGTGGGCGGACGCGCCTCCTTCGAACTGACCAGAAAGCCGTCATGGTCGGCATCCCCATCCTGGCCGCCGTCTCCGCCCCCTCCTCCCGGGCCCTCGACCTCGCCCACGACGCCGGACCGACCCTCGTCGGTTTCCTCCGCGGGAACACCATGAACATCTACACCCACCCGAACCGGCTACACAGTTGCGACCGATCCATCAATGCTTCGCTCCTCTGCACCAGAGCCCGACCTGACCTGCCCCTTCGACCATCTGTACGAGAACACAGATAGACACTCCCATCGAGCACAGGACCTCCAGATGACATACCGCCGCAAGACCGTCGACCCCGTCACCGACAACAACGCTCTCACCGACACCGACCTCGCCGCAGTGGTCGAGGCTCTGACCGGCGAATCCTTCGACTATGCCGAATCTGACTCAAAGCACCGCGCACCGCGACGTGACACTCGCCGCTGATCACCGAGGCCGGGACGGTCGCGAGGACCCCTCGACTGGGCGGCCAACCCTGGACACCCCGCGTATCACCGGATCGACGGCTCTCGGTACTCATTCCATTCCATACCGGGCCCGGCCCCTCGGCATGAAACGCACACCGTCACGTCGGTACTGCTTTTGCTGACGATCCCCACTCGTCGCCAGCAATGCTGGCAATGGTTGCGTCCCACGCTCCGCGTGCAATGCGTGCAATGCGTACACGCGCTGTTCCTGCCATAGAAGACCTTCGTGTCAGCCCGTCTTGCCGGTCTCAGCGGTAGGCTCGGCAGACGGTGATCGCGTTCGTTCTAGGCTCGGTAGCCGTGCAGGCCTTCATCGACGAAAACACCGTCCGCGGCATCATGGTGGTCGCTACGGTGGCCGACCCGTCCGCTGGACCGGGCCCGTCGGACATTGACGGCGTTGCGACTGAAAGGCCAAGAACGCATTCACTTCAAGTCCGAGCGCGACACACGCCGGCGTGCGATCTGCTCGGCGTTGGTGACCTTGGATATACACGTCCGCGTCTACCATGCCGCCGAACTCGCACCCAAAATCGGACGTCCCCGATGCCTCGAAGCACTCGTCGGCGACCTGGCCGAGCTACCGCTCTCCCGGTTGGTGCTCGAGGAGGACGATTCGACGGTCAGGTCCGATCGGCGAGTCTTGTTCGATGGCACCGGCAAGCACGGGCTGCGTGACCGGCTGACCTATCACCATCTGCGGGCCAAGCAGGAATTGATGCTGTGGATTCCGGATGCGGTCGCGTGGTGCCTGGCCAAAAGGGGGCGAATGGTCCGCTCACGTGCGGCCGCTGATCGGCAAGACGATGATCGTGGAATAGAAACGCGAAACCCGGCTCGCCAACCGTCCGGAAGGCTGCCGGGTCCACTCCACCAGTGCTACTGCCCTGGGCACAGTCCACGATGCCAGAGCCGGCGAGTGTGCGCAACTACGTGCGCACTCGTGCGTAACTTCGGCGGTGGTGACGGTGCAGGCCGCGCGGTCGACTCCCATACCGCTGCTGGTGCCGGATTCGCAGACGGAACTCGGTCGGTCCGACCGTTCAGCGTTGCAAGGGCCATGGCGGTGGGTCCACTTTCCTGCTCCAGCGAACGGGAAGCTTCATCACTTCCGGGGAGCTTCTGCCTGTTCAACCTTCAGTAGCTCTGCCAAGGCGTCCTTCACGATTGTAATCTGCCATAGTGCTGCGTCTTTCGAAGGCTCGACCAGGGTAAGTCCCAGGGAGTGGTGGGAATCGGTTGAGGGCATCGGGCCAGGTCCGTGGCGTGTCGCTCCCTCGCCGAGAGTGGGCCATCGCGTAGTGATCAACGAGTTACCGACCAAAGTGACGCACAGAAAGCAACCACGCGATGACCCACGACCATTCTGCACTGCTCGCCCAACACGACGCACTCACCGGTGCCGACAGCGCCACCGTGTTCGCCGAACTGATCCGCACCGGCCTGCAGGCGCTGATCGAAGCCGAAGCCACCGACAAGCTCGGCGCCGGCCGCTACGAGCGCACCGACACCCGCACCACCCATCGCAACGGCCATCGCACTAAGACCGTGGCCACCACCAGCCGCGATGTGGAGGTCAAGATCCCCAAACTGCGGTCGGGGTCGTTCTTCCCATCCTTGCTGGAGCGGCGCCGCCGCATCGACAAGGCCCTGTACGCGGTCGTTATGGAGGCCTATGTGCACGGCGTCTCCACCCGCAGCGTCGACGATGTGGTCGGCGCGTTGGGGGTCAGGTCAGGGATTTCGAGGTCGGAGGTCTCGCGGATCTGCGCGGGCCTCGATGGTCGTCGAATCATCCTCGACATCGCCTCTCAGGCAAAGGAAACTGACAACTCAACGCCGTGATATACCGAATCGCGCTCATGCGCGAGTCTCTCTACGACCACTGGCGTGACGGGATGCGTACGCTCCACGGCACGGCAACAAGGCCGCCGCCCCGTACGCCTCGGCCGCCAAGGTGTCAGTTCCCCGCGTGGTGCTGGAAGTCATCGACCGCGCCATCCAGTCCACGGCGGTGCCGGTGTGAGCGACGACGTCCCCCTGGCCGTGATGTACGGGTGACACCGCGCCATGCGCATCGTCGACGGCCCCAACGAAGTCCACGTGCAGGCCCTCGCCAAGAACGAACTCCGCAAATATCGGTAACCGTCGCGAAGGGTGGCCGGCGAGCGGAGACCGTAGCGCCTGAAACCCAAGACCTGAAGGCCTTAGCCTCAATCCACCGACGGCAATGTCCGATAGCGGCGTGTCGAATTGAAGAAAGTGCCCCCTGAACTGGGATGATTGATGTTCTTCAGGCAACAATCGGTCCGGTTCGAGAAAGGCACTTCCGGTGCAAGTGTCCCACAGGTTCGGCGCGAGGTCCGCGATGTTCGACGACGACAACCTCGTGTCCTACGGCGGCCTGGTGCCGGTGATGACGTTGGCCGAACAGACCGGCCTGCCGCATCTGCTGGCCGAGAAGGTCACGATCACCACCTCGAAGATCACATCCGGAGCGGCGAACCCGGCCCCGAAACTGACCACACTCATCGCCGGAATGTGCGCCGGCGCGGACAGCATCGATGATGTCGATGTGCTGCGCTCCGGTGGCATGACCACCCTGTTCGATCGGGTGTACGCGCCGTCGACAATCGGAACCCTGCTGCGCGAGTTCAGCTTCGGACACGCCCGCCAACTCGAATCGGTGCTGCGTACACATCTGGCCGCCCTCTCGGACCGGGTCGATCTGCTGCCCGGCGGCACGAAGCAGGTGTATCTCGACATCGACTCGCTGCTCCGCCCGGTCTACGGCCACGCCAAGCAGGGCGCGAGCTACGGACACACCAAGATCGCCGGCAAGCAGGTGCTGCGCAAAGGTCTGTCCCCGCTCGCCGCGGTGCTCAGCACCGACGACTGTGCCCCGGTGATCGCCGGGATGCGACTGCGCTCGGGCAAGACCGGATCCGGCAAGGGCGCCGGGCACATGGTGGCCGGAGCGATCGCCACCGCCCGGGCCGCCGGTGCCACCGGACGCGTCCTGGTGCGCGGCGACTCCGCCTACGGCACCCGCAAGGTCGTGCGCGCCTGCCTGCGCACCGACGCCCAGTTCTCCCTGGTGATGACGAAGAATCCGGCGATCAAGAAGGCGATCGCCGCGATCGACGACAACGCATGGACGCCGGTGCAATACCCGAACGCGGTCCGCGACCCCGACACCGGAGCCTGGATCTCCGACGCCGAGGTCGCCGAAATCTCCTACACCGCCTTCGCCTACACGAAAGACCGCACTACCGCCCGATTGGTGGTGCGCCGCGTCAAGGACGCCCGCTATCCCGATGCCCTGATCCCGGTGTGGCGGTATCACCCGTTCTTCACCAACTCGACCCTGCCCACCACCGAGGCCGACCTCGTCCACCGCAGACACGCGATCATCGAAACCGTGTTCGCCGACCTGATCGACGGTCCGCTCGCCCACATGCCGTCCGGGTCGTTCGGGGCGAACTCCGCCTGGGTGCTCTGCGCCGCGATCGCCCACAATCTGCTGCGCGCCACCGGCGTCCTCGCCGGCGGTCGATACGGCCGCGCCCGAGGAGCGACGCTGCGCCGCAAGATCGTCGCCGTCCCGGCACGCCTGGCCCGGCCGCAACGAAAGCCGATCCTGCACCTACCCAGCCACTGGCCGTACGCCTCACACTGGTTGCAGTTGTGGCGCAACACGATCGACTATCGGCCCTCTGTGGTTGCCTGACCTCAACCATCCCCGACACCGTCGGTCGAACTCGCTCGCAGTGGAAAAGCGGCTCTTCGCACTTGGTAGGGGCTGGTGCCGATCGACCCCGTTGCCGTGTCGGTGATTGAAAAAGGGCCCGCGCCCTTGTGAGCTGGGTGTTCTCAGGCATCCAGGACAGCAAGGAACGCGGGCATGCACCACGGTAGTTCATTGCTGCTCGATCTCGACGGCGTCATCGTCGAATCGGTGCAGCGCACGGTCGAGGGCAGCCGGATCGTGCAGATCGCAACGGCACCCGAATGGGTCGGGGTCTGCCCGCAGTGCGGGCAGAAGTCCACGCGTTCGAAGGGTTGGGTCACCACCAGACCGCGGGATGTGCAGGTCGGACCCGACCGTCCGCTGTTGGTGTGGCGGAAACGGAAATGGTTGTGCACCAATACCTCCTGTGCCCGTAAGGTGTTCACCGAGTCGACGCCGGGGGTGCCGTCCCGGGCACGGGTCACGCCCCGAGCGAAGGCGCTGCTGGTCGAGGCGGTCCTCGACGGGGACCGGTCGGTGTCCGCGGTCGCCGGCGACTACGGGTGCGCCTGGCACACTGTCCACGGCCACCTCGTCGTGGTCGCCGACGCCGCCCTGGCGACGAACCCGAACCGGTGGTCGTCCTCGGGATCGATGAGACCCGACGCGGGAAGGCGAAATGGGAAACTTGCCCCGAGACCGGGGAACGGAGATGGGTGGACCGGTGGGACACCGGACTGGTCGACCTGACCGGCGATCAAGGGTTGCTGGCGCAGGTCAACGGACGCACCTCCGCCGTGGTGATCGACTGGTTCGACGCCCGCGACGAGGCATGGAAGGCGCAGATCACCCATGTCGCGATCGATATGTCGTCGGTGTATGCGAAGGCGGTGCGCGAGGCACTGCCGCACGCGCAGCTGGTGGTGGACCGGTTCCACCTGGTCAAGAAGGCCAACGAGATGGTCGATACCGTCCGGCGCAGGGTCACCCAGGCCGAGCGGGGTCGGCGCGGCCGCAAGAGCGATGTCGAATGGATTAATCGCCGCCGGCTGCTGCGGGCCGCGGAGCGCCTAACCGATGAGCAACGATCGACACTGTTCGAGAAGCTGACCTCCGCCGACCCGCACGGGGACATCGCCGCCGCATGGATAGCGAAGGAACTGCTGCGCGATGTGTTGCGCTGCACCGACCGTGGTGGTCTGCGATACGAGATCCGAGATGCGCTGCACCGGTTCTACACGTTCTGCGCGGCATGCCGGGTCCCGGAGATCGGCAAGCTGGCGACGACCATCTCGGCGTGGCAGGAACCGATGATCCTGGCGATCACCTCCGGCCTGTCGAATGCGCGCAGTGAAGGCTACAACCGCATCGTCAAGCACGTCGGCCGCATCGCGTTCGGATTCCGTACCCCGGAGAACCAACGCCGCCGGGTACGGTGGGCCTGCACTCGTCGATCACGTCGGGTCGCATCCAGCCGGCGCCAATGCCACTGCTAACTGCGACACTCCTATTGACTTGCTGTCAAGCGGCGGTCGTTTGGCGTCGAGGCTGCAGCGTCTGGACGATGAGTGGATAGAGCTGCCGAACGAGATACCGTTTCAGGCAGCGGATGATTTCCATCTTCGTCTTGCCTTCCGCGATCCGTCGTGTCGCGTAGTTACGGGTCTGCTGGTCGTAGCGCAGCCGCACGAGCACGATGTGGTAGAGCGCTGAGTTCGCCTGCCGGTCGCCTGCGCGGTTGAGTCGGTGACGGTTGGTCTTGCCCGACGACGCCGGTATCGGACAGGCTCCGGCCAGTGCCGCGAACGCGGCTTCCGAGCGTAGCCTGTCAGGGTTGTCGCCGGCGGTGATCAGCAGCTGCGCCACGGTGTCTCGGCCGCAGCCGAAGACGCTCATCAGGTCCGGGGCATGGTCTTCGAGTAGCCGTTGCAGGTGCCCGGACAAGTCCTCGATCTGCTCGGTCAGTGCTTGCCAGCGCCGCGCCAGCAGCCGCAGGCTGTAGGCCGTGGCCTCGGCTGCGGTCACCGGCGCAGGTGTCGGTCGTGACGCCGCCAGCGCAGCGATCAACTTGGTGTTCGACAGGCCCCGGTAACGCGAACGCAGCTCCTCTGGCGCCGTGATCAGCATGCCCTTGATCTGGTTGATCGTCGCTGTCCTGGCGGTCAGTGCAGACGACCTCGAGGTGCGCAGCACCCGGAGCGACTCCACCAACCCATCGCCACCCTTGGGTGCGGCGCTGGCTCGACCCGACAGCACCGCCTCAGCGGCCGAATAGGCGTCGAAGGGATCGCTCTTGCCGCGAATCCGGCGATCGAACCGGTTGGGGCGGTTGACCTCACTGACCGCGATGCCCGCGACCTGCATCGCACGACTGACCCCAGCCCCGTACGAGCCGGTGCACTCGATGCCTACCTTCACCAGCCCAGGCCAGGACCGCAGGAACCGCAACGCCGCCTGGTAGCCGGCCGCGGTCGCTGGGACCTGTACATCTGCCAGTCGTCGTCCGGTGGCATCGATCGCTGCGACGTGGTGGGTGTCGGCGTGGGTATCGATTCCGCCGTAGACCTCGAGGTGATCCTGATTCACCATGGGACTGCGCCCTTCCATCTTGTCGGGTGCGCAGTCCGGCCGGGCGTCAGTCAGTTCACTATCGGGGATCTCGCCAGACTCCTATCAGGACATGACGGCCCGCCGGGCTGCACTCAAACGAGTGAGCCGAGCCGGTCGACACGTCGCAGACAGGACAGCCACCAACCTGCAGTGGCGTCAGAAGAGCCGTGAGCCAGACCCGCCCACCAGACCCATCCTGCGCCCACCGAGCCGAGACCGTCACGCCCATCAAGGAGTCAGACCAACCGGTCCACGAGATCCATAGTGAAGAGCCGGAAAAGCTGGGTAGACCAGCGGATACCCCCCCGGTCTCGGCCACCACCGGACCGCCGTGCACTTCCGAACGCCTACATCAACGGCCAGTCGGTGGATTCAGGCTTAGATGTAGGTATTCGCAGCGCCTAATCCAGCCGAATGCACAAATCAGAGCAGCGGTCTTCAGCCGCGCGACGAGTGTCGCGTTTGACGATCCGCTCATGCGACACGCTGCGCGGCCGGTGACGCGGTTACGACCCACGTGAAGGTTCGATTCGCGAGCTCAGGCGGCTGGGTGGTTGCCGAGGTACTCGTCGATAGCCGCCTGGATGACCGCGCTCATCGGTTGCCCATCCGATCGGCATACTCCGCCAGTCGCTGCCGATCGGCGTCGGTCAGTCGAACAGCCAGGGGCCAGGTTTCTTCGGCCGCGTCCCCACGGCGCGGCCGGCGGGGGCGATAGCCCGGACGAACCTCCACGGAGTGATCGACCACCTCGTAGGCGCCAGCCTTTACGGCATCAGCAATGCCGCGCATAGTGCGCTTCTCGATCTCTGGCGTTGCTCATATTCCCTCCCGCTGCGTTCTCTGACGCGTCGACTTCAACGACCATCAGTCCGTCGGGGACGCTAACCCACCACTATGGGCACTAATAGTCCATATGACAGCTAATATTCCATATGATACCGGAACATGTCGTATCACTGAACCGAGAAATATATTCATGAACAACGTGGGCGTGCTGGCTCAGCGCTGACATCAGTGTCAACACTCGGCAATTTACTAGTGCTTTCTTTTCGCTTCGCGGGCATCGTGCAGGATCCTGCCGACCGCGCCGGTGGAGATACCCATTTGGTCGGCGATCTCGCGGTACTTCATCCCCTGTTCACGTAGTTCGACGACTTGTGTACGGCGTGCTTGCGCGCGTTCGAGGAAGTCTTTTCGGGGCTCGGCTACTAATCGCCGGGCGGTGCGTTCGGAGGAGCCGAGCCGCTGCGCGAGTTCTTTGGCGGTGATGGCTCGGCGTTGCTTCGCCCTCGCTCCGCCGGTCACAGCGCGTACTCCAAGGCCGTGGCCAGATCGAACTTGGTGGCGCGTTTACGGTTGGCCTCCCGCTTGGCCTCGGTCATGACCTTGCCGCCTTTGCTGCCTCGTACGGCCTGACGGGCGCGGAAGGTGGTCTCGTCGAAGTTGCGCCAGATCCATTTGCCGATGGAATACGCGGTGGCGCGGACTTCGACGAAGGGCAGCGGGTCGGTGAACTCGGTGTTGACGGCGTGGCAGCGTTGCAGCACGAGCTGGAGCCACTGGTTGAGGGTGTCGTTGCGGTGGCTCCACCACTGCGGATAGGCCCACTTGCGGGCGGTGTCGAACATGGTGACGTTGCGGCCCAGCCCGGCAGAGCGGTCTGGTCGGCGCGGCGCCTGACGCGGGGTGTGGATGGTGACCAAGTCCCGCAAGGCGTACGGATCGGCGGTCCCGTAGAGGGTTTCCCAGTCGGGATGAATCGGATTCTTGGTCAGCTGCCCGCCGTAGGAGAAATCCCCACCTACGGACAGGCATAGGCCCCGCTCGATGCGATGCGCCAAGCGCAGGGGCATCATGCGCGCCGAATCGGTGCGGCAGATGCGGTTGTCGCCGAGCCACCAGCCCAGGTGCGCGCGACCGGACGGGGACTGGGACACCCAGCTCGGTGCCGGATGATCCGAGGGTTTTTCGAACGCCCGCAGCGCCGCGTCGGGGTGGTCGCAGTCGATGACGATCGATCCGAGCAAGGCGTGTGGGGAGTGCTGGATGTAACGCATCGTCAAGGCGTCGTCGCGGCTCATCCTGTATTGACCGTGTTCGAGTTGCTTCGTCGCGAACGGACGATGCGGAAGGAGCACCTCGCTGCCCCACTGTTCATCACTGAGGAGCAACACCTTCGCGGTATCCATGCCGAATACTGTGCATCACCAAGATCATTTGTTCGGGTAGGCCAAGCCGAGCCATATCAGGTATCCCCGGGGAGTCCTTGGTCCCCGGACCTCTCGCCTCGCCGAGCTCGACGAAAGCGAATGCACCCCAAACCACGAGCACAGCCTTGTTCACGACGTCCACCGCTCTGCCGCCGCAGCCCGCACCGCCTGAGTGCGCAGCAGGCCACGACCTATTTCCCCGCTACTCAACGCGTCAGGACGGTGCCCGATGTGAAACAGGCCGTCGATGTGAGGGCACGCGAACACCGCCAGACCCTTCTCCCCCCGGTGACGCTTTCGGACCGCCCGCGCGTCACCACGGGTGAGATATCCCCGGTGAGCGCATGGAGCGCACCAGATCCAGCGGGCAGACGGATTGTGGGCACGGGAACTCATACGGCACGTCCGATCTGAAGATTGAGCCAGTCGGAAAGCCACTGGATGGCATTTCGCCCGGCGTTGTCGACCACGAGAGTGTTGTAGTTGGTGTGAGCACCGGAGGTGAAGAAACTCGCAGCACTGAGCCCTTCACTGACCAGTGCGGCAAGATCCTGAGCACCCGGGGATTGCGAGAGCGTGACCACAGAGTCCGACAGCTGCGGAAGATCCAGGTTCGCGGCCTCGGTGGTGATACTCGTCGACACCGCGTTCGTCTGCTTGCCCAGCAGCTCCGGCGGGGTCTTGGTGGCCTTACCCGAGAGCATGTCAACCGCAACCGATGCCAGATCCAGCCCCACCGGCAGCAGGCCGGTCATGGCAGCCCCCGCACCGATTGGATCAGGCGCGATCCCCGGCGGCGGGAAGAGCTTTTCGAGAGCTGCCCAGGCGATCTCCTGAATCTGGCCGACGATGTTGGCCAGCCTGATCACATCGACGTTCGACAAGATCGACGCCACGAGGGCAGCGATCTGCGTCGCGCCGGATGGGTCCGGGATGACCGCAAGGATGTGCGAGACCCATCGCATGTCGACCTCCGCGGCCATCGTCACCAACGGCGAGAATTGGTTGTTCAGCTCGCCTGCGATCTGGTGGGCTCCGTGCGCGTCGAGCGCAGCGACCTTCTGCGGCAGCAGGGTCAGGTTGTTGAGAATGCCGGGCAGGTCCAGGGAAGTCACGCCGGTCGCGACGTTAAGAACCTGGTTGACGACCACGGTCGGTTTGAGCACCGACAGCACACTGGTGGCCGAACTGAGCGCCTCAGCGGGGGTGGAAACCAGCGGTCCGACCTGGCCGGTCAGCAGGTTTGCATTGTCGGCAAGCGTCTGGATCTCGGGCGCAGAGGACGGGAGGCTGGCGGAGGCGCCCCCGGCAAGGGTACTCGCGGTGTCCGCGATCTCGAGGGCCGCGTTGAAGGCACTTTTGAGGTCGGATTGCCCCGCGCGGGTGAGGACTTCACCAGCAGTGTGCTCGGCGGTCCCGACCGGCGCGGCGAGGAGCTGGCCGTTCGCCGCGGGGTTCGCTGCACCGGAACTGAGGAGATCGGTCAGCGGAGCGAGGGTCTTCGCGATGGATCGGGCGGTGTCGGCCACCTGGTCGATATCGACAGTCGGTGCCGTCAGCTGCTGCCCAACAGTGGCCACCTCGGTCCCCAGGGCCGGCAGATCCGCATCAGAGAAGTCGGAGGTCAGGGCCGCGGCGAGCTGCGTGTGGACCCCAGATTCCGCAGTGGGGACAGCACCGACGCTCGAGCTCTTGCTCAGGATCGACCCCAGTGAGCCGAGCAACGGGCTCGATCCCTTCTCGATCGAGCAGTACAGATCCCCCGGGTCGCAGATCGAGGCGACGCGGCCGGACAGGGCCCCCATTCCCTGGGGTCGCGGATCAGCGATGCCTTGCCCGGACGTGCGCGGGCCCACGGTCGCTGACCCTTTCGTTCCTGCCCCAGGATCTGCCAACAGACCGACTGCGAGTACACGGCTGGCGTCGATGGGTCCTCTGCCGTTGCCGATGTCGGAGGCGATGTCGCCGGCAGCGTCCGCGCCCTGCGAGTAGCCGATCATCGTGAACTTCGTTCGGGGGCACGAGTTCGCGACGTCTGCGAGCACCTGCTTGGCCTTCGACACCGCGTCGGCCTTGCTGTCGGCGTAGGTATGACCGTTGTCGAAGGCTCTGGCCATGTACGGCAACGTGTAGACCTCGACAGCACTGCCGTGGGCATTCTCGAGCGCGTCCGCGACCGGCTTGAGCATGCCCACCGGCTGACTGGGGTCAGCGTTCTCGTCGGTCTCCCAGGTGCCGGGAATGAAGAGGTTGAACGTCGCCGCGCACTTGGTCGGAGCCGCATGCGCGATCACAGGTGCAGTGAGTAGCGCGCTTCCGCTCGCGACGGTCGCGGTGGCAACCAGCGCAACAGTGCGGCGGGACCTCGAATGTCTGACAGGCATGGGTACCTCTGATGACCGAATGGGGATGTGCCTGCATACGTTCACCCACAACCGGGGTTTTTCCCAACGGGGTGAACTACTTCTCGGACCCGCTTTTCGCTGCTTGAACCGCGCACATGACCGGCCTCAAAGACACGCGCCGAACCGTGGAGGGGCCGCCCCGCATAGCGGAAGCGGCCCTCGGTGACCTTGCCTCAGTGCCAGGTGACGTCGATCTTGTCGATGGCGTCGAAGTGGAAGCCGAACTGATCGCTGTAGACATCGAATCCCTTGTTCTCGGGATAGTCGATCGTCGCGTGGCGTTCGAGGATAGCAACGACTCGGGCTTGGTCGTCGTTGGCCAGCGCTGCAGCCAACGCTTGCGATTCTGCGGCACTGAAGGGGATATCGGAGTTACCGAAATCCAGTGTGCGGGTGCGGTAATCGTAGCCGGATTCATCGCCGTTGCGGACGTGCACGCGTCCGGTGACCCGGATGGTGGCGATCTTCGGTGTGCCGTCGGGGTTGAGAACCCCGGCCTTGCCCATGATGTCCTTGGCCTTGACATCCTTGAGTTTCGACCGTGCATCGTTGCGCAGCTCGTTGGTCTTTCCGGAGATGTACTTGCGTACCGAGGACGGGCTGCGGCCGATCTTCTTGGCTACCTCGTTCACTCCCCCGAGCCGTGCGATGGCGGCGCGACGTTGGGCCAACTCGACCACCTCGGCATGGGGGATGCGTCCTTGCTGCGCCCAGCGGCGCAGAGTCCGGTCCGACGGCGGTGTACGGCCGGCATCGATGGCGGCCTGCCGCAAACCGTCGTTCCCGATCTCGGTCCGGAGCTGTCTGACCGAGACCCTCGAGGTCAATCCGGCCAGCCCCCTACTTGTTTGTTGTGCTTTGGCGACTCCCTCGGCTGCCGCAGCCGCAACAGTGACGTTCATACCGTCGAGGCCGACGGTTTTCTGCGGGACGGATTTCGACCGCGGCTTCGGTAGGTGCAGTGCCACCTAGTCCTCCTGGTCCGGTGAACCGTAGGCTGCGGCGATCGCGAGACGAACGTCATGGGTGGTCTCTGCGGCCGCGAACGCCAGGAGCATCTCGTCGGTCAGCGCTACTTGCTTCTCCAAGGTCATCTTGCCGAGCGCGTCGCTGTCGTCGGCGAGATCCTGCTCCTCCCCCACTAGATACACCCAGGAGTCGGTCATGGTGCGGATCGGCCAGCGTCCGGTTTCACGGGCGATGCGCATCGCCACTCGGCGTCCACGCCAGCGGCAGTGCGCCATGATCGCCGCACGCCACAGGGGCTGGTGGTGGTGCTGCATGCGGGTGGCGGTCCACATGTC
Organism: Rhodococcus sp. AH-ZY2; assembly: GCF_030916465.1. Taxonomy (NCBI): domain Bacteria; kingdom Bacillati; phylum Actinomycetota; class Actinomycetes; order Mycobacteriales; family Nocardiaceae; genus Rhodococcus; species Rhodococcus sp. AH-ZY2. The sequence goes on along the minus strand of NZ_CP126460.1, from coordinate 296,562 downwards.
GGGGTTTACCATCCGGCCGACGTAGCCCTTGTAGCAGGCGCCGAGGAACCGTTTCATCGCTACATCGCCGGTCTCGGCCGTGACAGCGCGGGCCTCGCGCAGCACTTTGGCCCACTTGTCGAGGGCGCGGCCTTGTTCTTCGTAGACCCAGGCCTCGGTGATGTCGAGGTCATCGACGTCCAGGCCCATCCCGCCGTCTGCGATGGGTGCGCACAATCCGTCGAGGCTGACGGTGGTGATCCATGTTCGTACGGGTTGGTCGTCGAGCATCGCCGGGTGCGGCAGCGGCAGTTTTTCCGGCAGCGCGTACTGCGCGGCGGCGGGCAGAGTCACGCGCCAGATTCCGAATGCCGGCTTGTCGACTGCTGCCGCGGCCGCGGCGTCGGCACCTAGGAGGTTGCGGATTCGGCCGTAGCCGAAGGACAACATTCCTGCGGAGGCGAGGTAGGCGGCGCGCTGGTCGATGGTGACCAGTGAGGTGGCACCGTCGAGATCGTCGGTATCCGGGATGCGGGACCAGCCGGCGGGGGGTTCGAAGTCTCCGCGTGGGGCTCCGTCGATCGGTGGGATCGGGCCGCCGGCGGTGACGACGATGCCCTTGCCGGTGCGGAGGCGTTCGCGGCGGATCTTGTCCAGGACTGCAGCGCCGGTGCGGGCGGGAGTCGGTCCGGGCAGGGTGTCGAGGTGTTTGATGGACCAGGCGAGGCGGCGGCCGAGTTCGCGGGCGGCGGGAAGGTCGTCGTCAGGGAGATAGGTGCCAGCGGCGGGATTGCCGAGGATGCCCATGTCTCCGACACGGTTTCCCCAACCGAAGTCCTTGTTCCAATACGTCCATACGTAGGGCTCGAGGACGAGGTCGACCATCTGGGTGGCCTTGCCGACCTTGCGGATGAGGTGGATGACGTAGCCGGGGTCGCCGCGGAGTTCCCATCCTGCAGCAATCAGAGGCGGCAGGGTTGCGGCGATGGCGTGGGTCAGTTCGGTCGCTGCGCGTTGACGGAGTTGTTCGAGGTCGTCGACGTCGTCTTCGCTGCCGGGATCGATGGTCCATCCGAGCTGGGCGCAGGAGTCGATACCGACGAACCACACCTGGGCGGTGAGTCCGTGGGGGGTCAGCGCTGCCCAGTGCAGCAGCTTGTCCAGCTTCTCGATCGAGTCGACCGGCCCGGTCAGCCGAACGCCCGAGGGTGTGTACGTCGCTGCGGCGGTGACAATGATCGCGTGACCGTCCGCGTCCTCGGTCACAGGCAGGGATTCCCACGGGCGGACCTCGGTCGCCGGCTTCTCCACCTCATCGATGTCGGCAACGTCAACGGGGTCGGGTGGGGCGGTTTCTGCATCGGCCGACTGCAGGTCGTCCTTTGCTGGTGGCGGTGGTGCCTCGGTCGCTGTGTCTTCGGGTGCGACCGAACCGTTCAGCGGCTTTTCAGGTTCGGGGTCGAGGTCGAAAAGGGCGATCTGGTCGTCGATTCCGCTCATCGGCTCACCACTGCAGTCCTTCTGCGATCCACCGAACCTGTCTCCGAGTCGCGGTTACCGGAGCTCGAGTGCATCGATGAGCTTGCGGCGCTCGTCGTCGGTGAAGTGCTTCCGCACCGCCGCGGCCAGCACATCCGGATCCGCCCCCAGACGCTTGAGCGCCTGAGCCACCTTGTCCACCGGCTCGAGCTTGCTCGCAGGCTCTTTCGGCTGCGGCGCGTCGGGCTCCGCAGTCTCTGCGTCGGCTTCCGGCTCCGGATTCTGGGCCGCTTCCCACGCCGCGACCTGCTCCTCGAGCGGAACCCGGGCTAACGAGCGGGCCTGGCGCACAGCGAGATCACCTGCACGCAGGGCTGCTTGCAGCTCGGGGGCGAGTTTGAGCAGAGCGCGGCGTTGGGACACCCAGCCTTTGGACCGGCCGAGTTTCTTCGCTGCCGCGTCTGCGCTCCCGAACTCGGAGACCATCAACTCGACGGCCTTGGCTTCTTCGAGGACGTCGAAGTCGCGGCGGTCGATGTTCTCACTCGTTGCCGCCCACAGGATTTCGCCCTTGTCGACGGCGATGCTGTCGCGTAGCACCACATCGAGGCCGGGGCGGCCGTATTTCTGGGCGGCGGCGAGCCGGCGGTTGCCGTTGACAACGATGTACTGCGCTGCACCGAGGTCGTCTTCGTCTTCGGGCCACAGTTTCAGCCAGGCTGTGCGGCTGACGACGGTGCCGGGTTGCAGCTGCCGGTCGGCGATCGTGGCCAGATCCGACAGATCACCGAGTTCGTCGCGCGGGTTGCGGGGGTTGGCGATGAGCTGATCGACCGGAACATCGGCGAGCAGTTGGCCTTCGAGCGGCTCGATCGTCGTCTTCGTCTTCGTGGGTGTGGGGGTACGCTTGCGGTCGACCGGAGAATTGTCGCCGACTGCTCCGACGAGGGAGGCGAAGTTCGCGCGCCCACCCTTGGGCGGCATCAGCGACCACCGTCCGCGAGCTCAAGGCTGAGCTTGTAGAAATCCTCCCGCGCCTGCAACGAGACGCGGTTGGCTTCGTACTCGGTGACCACACGGCCTTCGGCAGCGGCGCGGGTGTGGACCTTGTAGTGCCGCACCACCGTTCGCGCCAGCGGCCAGCCGTTGGCCTGGACGAACTCGCGGGTCTGCTCGAGGTCGACCTTGCCGTCGCGGGGATCCCAATTGTTCACCACAACAATGAATTTCTTGCCGAGCGGTTCGATGACCTGCTTGATGGTGCGCGCGGTGGGATCGAAGCACAGCGGTTCGGGTTCGATCGGAACGATGACGAGATCGGCGACCTCGAGCACGGCGCGCAGGGCGTCGGCGGAACTGCCGGTGCCGAGCACATCGGTGCCGTCGTCGGCGCCGGACAGGTCGATCCAGCCCGGGGTGTCGACGTAGACGTGCTTGATGCCGGGCAGCTTGTCGAGATTACGTAGCACGTCGAGGTTGTCGTGGACCTGATCGATCAGAAACGGCAACTCCTCGACGCGCGAAGCCCACCAGACTGCGGAGCCCTGGGGGTCGACCGAGATCGCGGCGACCGGGGACTGAACATCGTCGTCGTCACCTGCGGTGAGGACATCCGCTTTGACGGCGGCGAGGTTCATGGTGAGCGTCGATTTTCCGACGCCACCTTTTTGGTTGAGCATGACATGAACAGCCACAGGTTACCTCCGTATGCTTCACCCCAGGGTGGGGCTACTTCGGACTCGCGTCGTCATCGTTTGGCGGAGATGACGATTGCGCCTGCACCACTGTAACGGTTCCGATGCAGTTTCATGAGGCGCGCAACTCGTACAATAGACCCTTACGGGTCTACCGAACAAGCTTTCGCCGTATCATCGCAGATGTGCTTCGCTACCTGACTTTGCACGAAGTTGCCGACCGTGTCGGCATCACCTACAACACCGCCAAAGGCTATCTACGGAAAGGCGTTCTGCCGCAAGCCGATGCGTCGATCGGGCCCCGGTTCGGTTGGCTCCCTGAGACTGTCGACGCGTGGATGGAAACGCGGCCGGGTCGAGGTCGAAGGGTACACAAGGGCACTCCCCCGACTCGAGTCCGCCTCGGTTCTGGGCCGAAAAACTTTGATCGCTTCGGCGTGTCACCGGCACCGTTGCGAAGGCATCATGCATGAGGCGGAACGCGGTGTTGATTCTACCGTTCGAGGGTTACCTCTACCCTGATTCCATTTCGTCACAGTGACGATGAATTATCACGCCGACCGTCATGCGCGACAAAGCGTGCACGATGCTTTTCGGCGCTATACGCAACACTGCCCTGGTGGAACTCGCTGAAGGAGGACAGTATCCCGGCGCTCCTTGCGCCGTCGCCGATCGGCGCATTCCGCTTCAATGGTCGCCCGATACCGTTTGCCGAAGCGGCAGTTTACCGCGGTAAACTGCCGTAGGTTTTGGCCTCGGCGCTCCGTCCATCGACGGATATTATCAGGAAGATCCTCATTTCCATGCCGTTGTCTTGAGCACGCAACCGATGTGTCACCTGCGCTGCTCGTTCATACACGGGTCGACTCAGGGCTCGAACAGCCGAACGCGTGACCTCCCCGGCTCCTCACAACCAAGGAACAACCGAACCTTGGCCGATGCCCGGTGGCACGGATCTAACTACAGTGGCGTTGGTTTCTCAATCCTCCCCGACCACCACTCCTAGCAACCCATCCCTACAAAACTGGACTGCGTGAGTGCATCCGCGGAGTGTCGTCGCATGTCGTGTCTCGATGCGACTGCCTCGTTTACCGCGGTAAACGAGGCAGTCGCAAAGGTCGCCTCTAGCTTGCGTTGGGAGCTCGTCGCGGCCCGCATCAGATGCGCTTCACCTCTGGACAGACAACATCCGCAAGGGGTTTACCGCGGTAAACCAGCCCAGCCTATGTCCTCCAGTGACGAATGTGTGCCGCTCAATCCGCCTTTCCGTTATCCGCCGATATCCGTCCGCGAGATCATGAGGCGTGGGTCGATCTATGCGGGTTTACCGCGGTAAACGAATCCCTGCCCCACTCCCCCGCCTGAACGGGTTTCGGGGCAACCTGTTGCAGCAGAGTCACGGTTGACGGGAGGTGAGACAGAATGCACCGAACGTGCGTCTCGTGTTCGATTCGCCTGTCCCACCGTGCACTGGTGTTGTTTACCGCGGTAAACAACGCGGACCTGTGGTCGGTCCTCCGCGTAGCTCACTCCTACAACCGAGGCTCCGATTCGTGCCGGCGAGAGTGGATCTCACTATAGATACCGAGACGCTCTATGTCAGAACCCCTATAGCCAGTGCGGTTTACCGCGGTAAACCGCACTGGCCCCGGACTATCTGATCGTGTCCTTCTCCAGCTCTAGTGCGCTAGCAGAATCCAACTCGCCTTGGCGGTTTACCGCGGTAAACCGCCAAGGCGAGTTATTCGGGACCGAAGATTACTCGTCTCGACGGAACATACCCTCGATGTCAGTGACCTGTCCGAGATGCGATGTCTCTTAGCGGTCTGGGTGCAACCGGCAAGGAAGGGGCAATGCACTGAACAAGCCGAGATGCGAACAGCGGAGCAGGACTGTCTTCCGCGGTACTGGTTTACCGCGGTAAACCAGTACCGCGACAACATTGATCAAGCTCGCATCCTGGCGCTCTCGCTCAGGAGATTCTGTTCCTGGTTTACCGCGGTAAACCAGGAACGGTTCAGGGGTGGACGTCGACTGGACACGGACTTGCTGTTTACCGCGGTAAACAGCGGGCCGCTGCAAGAAGATCGTTGATGCGAAGCGCAACCGATCGAAGGGCGCAGACGGTCGAGCAACTGCCATGGTCGGTGAATAGCCGGCGAGAGGATTCGCTTCTTGCCCGTGGTTTACCGCGGTAAACCAATTAAGCGGAGGCAGGGTATCCCGCCGTCGAGCAACTCAGAGGTAAGCCGGTGGTCGTCGAGCCTGTCGTTTACCGCGGTAAACCGAAGACACACCTAAGGTGGTTTGGGCTCGTCCGAGACGTGCTTTTGAACCACCTTGCCGCCTGACCGCGATAGCACAGCCTAGGAGCCCATAGCGGGCTCGGAAGTGATAGCCATCACCGCCACGGAGAACAGGACGAGATCACTGGAGATCAGATGAGGGGGTGGAGAGGTCGGGTTTACCGCGGTAAACCGCGGAGTCAACTCCTACGCGAAGACGCACCTTGGCAATAGCCCACTCCGCCGCACAGGGAAATCTCATGGTTTACCGCGGTAAACCATGGGCACGCACTCATCGCTGGGCCGACACACCGCTCAAGGATGAGGTCTGGGTTCGTCAAACTTACCTGCTGGTGGCGACACTCGAGCGTGCCGTCAGTCAACACATTCCGGGCGTCCTAAGCGCGTTTCTCTTGCAACACGCTGCGGATCCGCGCCATCGCGGTACGCCGAACGCTTTCCGATGCAGTCTCTTGCGCTCGTTCCACCATCGCGAGTGCAGCTGCATGACGTTCGGCATCGCGACGTCGTTTCGCGGCCTCGGCACGCTCGGTGGGGGAGGGGAGTGACCAGTCGATCGCGGAGAGTCTCCATCGAAGGTATCGGACAGGATGCTTTAGCGAACCTCGCGTAGGCCACATCCAACCACGTCGCCGAGTGTCTTCAGTGAGCGCAACGGCGATATCGCGACCACTCCAACGCTCCGGATCGACGTAATGGTCTCTGAGAGCCTCACAGACGGACCCGATATGCTCGCCGGTGTCCAGACATGGAGCATGCGCAATTAATCCCGCAGCAGCCTTCTGGAGGCTGATTGGGCGCGGCTCTCGGGGCTGTTCTTGAGAGTCATCCTGCCAGCGCGCGCTCGCGCGCGTTGTCTTGTACTTCTTAACAGAAGTACAAGTACTAAAAGATAGAGCAACAGATTGGGGGCCACGGTCCCGGCTCTGGGGATAACGCGGCCGCCGCGGTTCGTTGGTTGCCGCGGGCGTCCTGGTCCAGCGCTGCGCGGGAGACGTCGCCTGGGGCAGGCGGTCGCGGGTGGTCCGAAGGACGACTGATCTGGGGGAGAGCAGAGCCCAGACGCTGGTGGCCTTGATCTGTTTACGTCCATGATGCGCTTCAGCTGCCCACTGTTCGAGTGTACGTAGGAAACGTCCTCGGACCATCTCGCGGGCCAACCCGAACTCGACCAGCACTCGTCGAGCGCGCTTGAGAACAGTGACAGACACCCCTGCGCGTTCTGCGAGTACTTCGCGGGACGCTGTGACGCGTCGGCCTGTCCGCTGATCCGCGAACGATGCCATGCTCACCGCGACGGCAAAGACACGTTCGGGGTCGGCGTGATGGCGCCGGCAGAGATTTCTGCCCTCTTCGCGGTTGAGAATCTCGCGGACTTGGCGTTGCCATTGTGTGCGACCTGACCATATTGGGGTTTTGGCCTGCAATTGCGGCGAGACGGGAATTGACCACGTGCGGCCGCGCTGATCGCTTTCCTCATTCATTTTTTCGACGCGTTCGATATTTTCTTTAGCCCGAGATACGGCGTCGGAATATTGAATATCGCCGAAATTGGCGACAGGGGAAACGGCGAATTCGTCCTCTGGGCGTGTGATCTGCTCATCGGAGGTCGTCGAAAAGGTTGTTTGCTGTTCAGGGCATGGGGTACCCTGAGACGTACCAGGCACGGTAAGTCCCTTCGGGGAATCGGGGATCTCGGCAAGGAAATCCCTGGTGAAAGCACAAAATGGAGTCGAAGCGGCAACTTCGTCCCCAAAAGGACACCTGACGGTGAGGGTGAAAACTAACGCCGTTAGGTGTTCGGAGTTCCGGTCGATCTCGGCAAAGTTCGACCGAATGACGAGCCTCCGCAAGGGGGCTTTGTCATGTGCTGTCCAAGCGTCATGTAGTTGTGTGCGATGGGTACGGTTCGATCTCCTCCCGTCGGTTTATATTCCTGGCAGTAATTTCATCACATGATCCCTCTCATGTCGCGCACCGGCTCGAATTTATTTTCACGGGTCGATGGTATGCGAGAGTCGGGCAGACGCATTGACGGACTGTAATTACGAATCGTGCCCTCACATCCCCGATTTCGCGGAGACCGGTGAAATCAGGGGGAGGGAGTGAAAGATCAGTGCCTACCGTACCCGGCGTGCCGTGAGCCATCTTGCAGCGACATCGGGCGCGGTGCGCACTCGAGGGCGGGCGCCGCGCAGGTCGTAGGCGAACCGGCGGCGCACGTTACTAGCTGACAGTGAGACGGCCGAAGCACGCGATCGGACCGCTCTCGACGTCCTCGAATCGCACAGGAGTGGCGTGGATGATCCAGGGCGGAGCGTGTGTACAGGTGTGGCCGTAGACGAAGTCGCCGACGAGCACGTCGTGGAGGAGAACACGTCCCTCCGCGCGGTGGATGTCGGCAGAGATGGGCTCCTTGGACTCTCCGAGGGAGTAGGTCTCTGCGCGCCGTGCTCGGGTGAAACTGCGTCGAGGAGTCCGGGGGTCGAGAAGTCCGGGGGTCGAGGAGTCCGAGGGTAGTGCCTTGGCTTCGATGAGTCGCTGGGCGGTGGCGGATGGAGCGTACTTCATCCGTACGGAGTAGGGGACAGGGTCCGGCGTGACGCCTGCGCTGCGCGCACGATCGCAGTGGGTGACCTCGAGTTGCTGGTGTCGCGCGGGAGAGCGGACACGGATCTCGGGGCGATTCAGGGTGTCTGCGAGTCGGGTGTACTAGTGGTTCGTGCGTCGCCGACAGGGTCGCCCGGAGGTGCCTCACGCGTGCAGGAGAGTTGACGTTCGTCGTGCGGCAGCTTGAATTCAGGGAACCTGTCCGGGATGAGCACCTAACTGGGCGGAGTCAGCTTCGAGTGGGTCGGTGTCGACTCGAGTGGGGGAGTGGCCTGGTGAACGCAGCTGCGGATCGGTGCAGTCCGCGGTCCGCGTTCGGGTCTTCGCGATGCGGGACCCGTGCCAAGGCTGGTCTTGCTGGAAGGACGAGCCGTAGACAGTTCTTGTCGCCCAATGATGAGGAAGGGCTCGATCAACCCGTCGCTACTGTCGGGGCAAGGGTTCGGGTTGGGGTGTATCAAAGATCTTGGACAACCTCTTGAGGCGAGAGGATCGAGATCATGGCAGCGAGTTCGAGGCGGAAGTTCAGTCCGCAGTTCAAGACCGAGGCGGTGCAGCTGGTCCTGCAGAGTGACCGCTCGATTGCCGAGGTGGCCGGGGAGTTGGCGATCAACCCGGGCACTCTGGGCAACTGGGTTCAGAAGCACCGGCAGGCCAATCCGGAGCCGGACACGTCGATGAGTCCGGCCGACCACGGCAGGCTGGCCGAGCTCGAGGAGCAGAACCGCAAGCTGAAGATGGAAAATGAGTTCCTAAAAAAAGCCGCGGCCTTCTTCGCCCGGGAGCAGGACTGAACGAGAAGTCAGTCCTGATCGAGGCGGAGAAGGCGAACTTTCCGATCGACTGGATGTGCGCCCAGCTCGGCGTGGCCCGCTCGTCGTTCTACGCGTGGCGCGCCCGCGCCGGGCAGGTTACAGCCACCCAGGCGCGCCGCGAAGCGCTGAAGATGGAGGTCGAGCGCGTTTTCCATAAGCAGCGCGGCACTGCCGGGTGCCGGCGCATCGCTGCCATTCTCAATGACGAGGGGCACCCGGCCTCGGTGGGGCTCGTGGCCGACCTGATGCGCGAGCTCGGCCTGGCGGCGATCCAGCGCAAGGCCTACAAACGCACCACCGTCCCGGACGAGAAAGCCCAAGTCTTCGCCGACAAGCTGGGCCGCGACTTCGCCCCGAGCAGTCACCGCCCCGGCACCGCACTGGTCGGCGACATCACCTACCTACGCACCGGCCAGGGGTGGCTGTACCTGGCCACCGTGATCGACCTGGCCACGCGCAAGGTGATCGGATGGCAGACCGCTGAGCACATGCGCGCCAGCCTGGTCGTCGACGCCCTGGAAATGGCCCGTACGCAGGGCCAAGCCGCCGAAGGGGCAATATTTCACTCCGACCACGGGTCTCAGTACACCTCCGACGAATTCGTCACCTACTGCACCCAGCACGGGTTCGTGCAGTCGATGGGCCGCACCGGGGTGTGCTGGGACAACGCCGCGGCGGAGACGTTCTTCGCCACCCTGAAAAACGAGATGTACCACCAGCAGGTGTTCCATACCCGCGCCCGAGCACGGTTCGCCGTCGCCGAGTACATCGAGGTGTTCTACAACCGTCAAAGACCGCACTCCAGCCTGGGCTACCGCACCCCGGCCCAGGCATGGGCCGACGCCCACAATCCCGCCGCCGAGGACCTAACCGAGGCGGCCTGACACACCCGAAATCACCGAGGACCTGTCCACAATCCTTGACACAGCCCAGGTTCTATTGGGCCTTCGCTGCAGTGTCTGCGGTCCCTTGTGGAGTGTGGCGTCAGTAGTCGTGCGCGATCGTGATGTGAGATGGCTGGCTTTCGTAGGCCGCACCTACTGTTGCCGGTTTCTTCACTGTGTTGGTCCAGGCATCAGGTCGTGGCCGGTGCTGAGCTAATTGACGGGGAGTCCGGCTCGAACCGTGATCGGCTCACGGGGTCATATTTCCGGCGGTCCGATCAAGTGAGAACGTTTGTGTTCAGAATCCCTACGCGTCGGTCGTTGAAATCCTGTCGTGGGGACGTGAAACTACGTCGAAGCTTGTTGGTTGCTTCGGATCGCTCGCTCTGGCGGTGGTGCGAACGACACCGATGGGCCGCTGCGCGAACCGAATTGCGGATTCGTTCCGGCCGGCCGCGATGGTTACTGCGGTGGTGTCCAATCGAACACTTTCGTGGCCGATGCGATGCCAGAGGGTTTACAAGACGTACCTTTGTTTCGAAGTCTGGTGTCGTGCTTGCTGATTCGCGGGGTTCCCGAGCGGCGAACGTGGCTGTAGGAATTGAGGGTCGATGCGATCGCCCATATGGCATCTCGGGCGCAGGGCATGGACCTGATGGGCGCGGAGTACGCGAAGGACGCGATCCGGACCGCTGCCGCTGTTTTGTGTGGTCGCGTCTACTCAACTATTTTGCGGATCACGGTGCTCTCACGGGCCGAGGTGGCGTGTGACGGGCTGCATAAACAGAAAGGCCTCGGTCGTCTGATGTCGCATGCGGTGACGAACCGCGATAGGCATGGGATTACGGACCTCTATGTGGCTTGTCGGCCATGAGTTCTGAGGCGCTGGATCGTCGCAGTCGTGCGATAATTTCTGAGTAGAGTTGTTCATGTCAATGATGTGGGTTTCGGAGTTGGTTTGGCTTTGGTGACAAGAGGCTACTTAGACTCCGGCCGGATGCATTCGAAGAGGAGATCAACCTGTGGCGCGTAGAACAATCGTTGAGACTTTCGACGACATCGATGGAACTGCGTTGGACGATGACGGAGAAACCATCAGTTTCGCTGTCGATGGGGTGGAGTACACCATCGACCTGAACAAGAAGAACGCTCGCGACTTCCGGAAGAAGATCGACTACTGAGGTTTTCTCACCAGGCCGGTGCTTGCAGGTGAAGAAGAACGAGAGCCGCAGCAGCGATCGAGCCGATCCTCCACGGACACAGACTGATTCGCTGCAGCGCCTTCCACCGGGTCTTCAGCAGCGCGTTCGCGCGTTCGGCCGGAGCACGCATCGCAGACAACACCGTGTTGCGGCAACGGGCGCCGGCATCGAGACCATGGCCTTTCGTCGGGACGTGGACACCGATCCCGGCACCGGTGTACCCCTTGTCGGCGAGGGTGGGCATCCCGCCGGCGGCAGCGTGGTAGAGGGCGCCGAGGATCCCGCCCCGACGAGCAGCGGTGAGGTCGTGCACCGAACCGGGGGCAACCTCGGACACCCAGATCGGGTAGCCGGTCGGATCGGTCAGGACCTGGACGTTGCCGCCATGGCGGCGATGTTTACCCGAGTACCACACGTCGTGCCCGGACTCGGAACGCTCCCGGCAGCGAGTCGAGGCGATGAGGGTGCCGTCGAGACAGACATGCTCCCAGCCGGACTCGATCCCACGTTCGAGCACGTCGTGCAGGTCCGGGGCGTGCGCAGCGATCACGTCGATACCTTCATGGAGATACCGGTAGGCGGTGGCCTGCGAGATGCGGGCATCGCGCGCCAGGGTGGCGACAGCGGTGCCGTCGCGAAACCACCGCAGCACCATCAGAGCCTGGACGTAGACGGTCGCGGCCCGCTGCCACGGCCGGCGATCGGTCCTGCGGCGGTGGGCAGCGAGGATACGGGCGACGAAGGTCAGGGTGTGCTCGGGCACGTCGAGCGTGGCACGATAGGTAATCACGTGGGGTCCTGCTCCGGGTTGCTTCTTGCTCGAAACAATCCCTACCAGGCAGGACCCCACGTCCTCTTTTCACGCCACACCGTTCGGATGTCTTTGCTGTCGTCGGTGACTCTCTGGTGAGAAAACCTCACTACGTCGAGCGTGCGACCCGCGTCGGAGGACGCAAGAAGCGAGCCGGAACGGCTCGGTCATCCGATCCGAATTCTCCGAGCTCCAAGGAGATTCGAGAGTGGGCGGTTGAAGAAGGTTTCGAGGTTCCCGCCCGAGGACGTCTGCCTCAATCCCTCGTCGACGAGTACGTCGCTGCTCACTGACAACTAGCTCTCTGCAGTAGCATCGGCTCACTGCTTCGCGCCGTCTTCGTCCACCGTGGTTGGAGCACTCGTGATGGGCCAAATCTAGGGAGGTCGAGTCAGTGCGATCGACAATGAGGAAATAGGGAGAATGCGTGGCCGTCTTCGGGTGGCGATAACTGGACGACACTGCTCGAGTGCCCTGCCGTATCCGATCGGCAGGGCACTTTTGTGTTTTTGTCGCGGACAGAATGTCAGGGATAAGAAGGGCGCGGTGAGGTGCTCGCGTCGAGAGTATCGACGTCCTTCGATGCTGACCGATGTCGTCGCTATCCATTCAGCTGTTTCGGTAGTTACTGTCCCGGCGTCTTGGGGCACACGGCAGAGCGTAGGCCCTCGGGTGATGTGCGAGTCCGCAACCGCACCGTCGTCTCTCGCCGGGTGTGGTCTATCTCGAATGCCGCTTTGATACGGGCGGTGCTGTCGACCGTCGCGTAATTGGATCTGGCGCACTTTCCGTGAAGTCACTGCCACGCTTCGTTATTCGAGGTGGATGACGCGCTTGCGCAGCAGGTCGAGGTTGGCTCGCCCGTACATCTGCCGCTTGAGCATTTTGATTCTGTTCACGTGCCCTTCGACCGGCCCGGAGTTGTGTTCGAGGGTTAGTCCGGCGGTGACAGCATCGAGGTCACGGCGCAGGCCGGTGGTGAAGGACTGCAGGGCCGGTGATCCGGTGGCATCGACGTCGCTCATCCACTCGGGGAGTTCGTGTCCGCGCCGCTCGGTCATGAGCTCGGCGAAGCCGCGAACGTGTCCCTGCAGCGCGTTCAGTGCGGGACTGCGTTCGAGGATGTCGGCGAGACGGTGGCTGTCGACGTCGGTGAGACGGTCGGGTCGGGCGGTCAGCCACCCCGTGACCTGCCGGACGGATGGCACCGGCGGCGGTGCCGGGCGCGTCCGATGCGCAGCACGCAGTGGTGCCAGGAACCGACGGACGGTCTTGGCACTACCCCGGTAGCCGCATTCGGTGATCTCCGCCGTCAGGCGGGTGCCATCGGTGCACGGGCGTGGCCCCTGGATAGTGGACACTGGGTGTGTACGTCAAGCGGCCTGATCGAGGGTAGACCCATGGTCGACCTCGAAGTCAAGTGGTGATCGGTTCCGCAGTGATGAGTGCCGTCGGCGTGTGTTGTATCGAGTGATCCAGCGGAAAACCTCGGTGCGGCATTGCGCTTCGTCGATCCAGCGTTTCGCGCCCTGAAGCGTCTCCCGCTTCAACGACGCATTGAAGGACTCGGCCATCGCGTTGTCGGCGCTCGACCCGATCCGGCCCATCGATTGCCGCACGCCGTGCCGGCGACATGTCGCCTGGTAGTCCGAGGAGGTGAATTGACGGCCGTGGTCGGAGTGAAAAATAGCTCCTTCCAGCGACCCTCGGGCCGCCGCCGCATTGTCGAGCGCGTTCTCCACGAGCTCGGTACGCATGTGATCTGCGATCGACCAGCCGACGAGCCGTTTGGAACACACGTCGATCACGGTCGCCAGGTAGAGGAACTCACCGGTGCTGCTGTGCGGAAGATAGGTGATGTCACCAACGAATACTCGTCCAGGCTCGTCAGCGGTGAAATCACGGTTGACCAGGTCTTCGAAGACCTGCGCCCCAGGATCTTTGATCGTCGTGTTCTTCGGTTTACGCAGGTGCACACCGACGATGTTGTTCTGTCGCATCAACCTGGCTACCCGCTTGTGATTGACCGTGCCCGGCACCGCGTCATCATCGGCCAGTTCGGCGGTCATCCGCCGGTAACCGAGGGTGTGGTCCCATTCCTGGTGGTGGGCACGTATTCGGTCGACAAGCGCCGCATCGGCCTGCTGGCGGGCACGCCGAGCCGCCTTTCCGGCTCGCCACTTGTAGTAGCTCGACCGGTGGATGCCGAGCACCGTGCACATCCGCTTCACCTCATGGGTGTCTCGGTGGTCGTCAACGAACCGGAAGCGGATCACCAGTTCGTCTCTGCCGCGAAATATTTCGTGGCCTTGCGCAGGATGTCTCGTTCCTCGCTGAGCTTGTCGTTCTCCGCGACCAAAGCCTGGTTGCGGGCCCGAATCTGCTCGATCTCGGCCTGCATCCGCGCACACTGCTCCTCGGGTGTCTCCGAGGCATCCACGCTCTTCTCGGGCGCAGACCGCGCCATCGCGGCCTTCTTACGCGCCAAATGCACCCACGTCTTCAACGACCCCCGAGCGACTCCCAGATCCGCGGCCAACGACGAGTACGACACTTCCGGGCGACTCTCGTAGAGTCGCACGGCGTCGGCCTTGAACTCGTCAGAGTATTTCTTCTTCGTCATGGTGATGTCCTGCATTCTCCGGCCCAGTATGGGCCAGTGTCAGCGTGTTCACCACCCAGGGGCTACCCCCAGCTGTTCTGCGTGAACGTCTGGCCTACCCGTTTGAATGGGCGCATGATCGCCCAGCACACAACGGTGAGCAGCACCATGAACCACAATCGCCAGGACCCGTCGACCTGTCCGTCGGCATCGACGTAGAGCTGCACGAGCGCCATCAGGTACAGCGCGACGATGACTGCACCGGCCACGCCCCACACATAGGCGGTGGCGAGCATGCGCAGGATGCGGCCCAGCCAACCACCGGCGATCATCGCGAACGGCACCCACAGTGGCGCGAACAGGATGGCGAAGCGGATCGCGAGCAGTGCGGTGATCTTCAGGATCGAGGCGCCGATCCACAGCATCGATGGCATCGCCAGTTTGATCATGCCGATGAAACCGGTCGAGGTGCGGCCGGAGTCTTTGCCCTGAAACTGGTAGTAGGACAACTGATGGTCGGATTCCAGCGACGCGACGATCTCGCGGAACGTGTCGGCCTTCTGGGCGGCGAGTTCGGCCTGGGCGTCCGGGTCGTTCTTGACGCGCTCCTGCTCTTCGTACGAAAACGCCAGCGAATCACGCAACTTCGGACCGAGCCCGGCTGTGTCCGCATCGTCGTAATTGGTGCCGAACCAACCCGTGCGCCAATCGGGAAGGAAAACTTGGTCGATCAGCACGTTGCGCGGGTCGGTCGGTCCACCGGTAAGTGTGCCGCCGCCCGGGCCGTCCCCGAACTGGACCGAGAAAATCTGATCCTGAGTATCGGTGATCAGCGAGCCGAACGTGTCGTCGGTGACCTGAACCGCCTTTTGCGGTGCACCGACCATCAGCGCCCCGAGCATCAGCCCGGCCGCTGCGATTGCCGAGGTTTGGGTAACGCCGGCGGTGTCTGCCTTCAGCGACTTCCACAGCACGATCACAGCGACGACAGTCAGTGCAATCCCCAGCCACTGTCCGTAGACCCCGCGCATGCCGTCGCTGATCGAGTAGACGATCCGGTCGAACTGTTCGAGTGCCGAGTCGACCCCGGCATCAAGCGCGTCGCGTCCGGTCTTGGTTTGGTCGTCGAGCCAGAACGCCGCGGCCGCCAGTGACTTCCCGATCGTCAGGAAGGTGTTGCCCAGCGTGGTGTCGTTGACCGCGCCGGGAGCGCGCACTAGATCCTCACCGCAGCCGAGGTCGTAGGTGTGCCATTTCAGTCCGGCCCAACCGTAGCTTTCATAACCCGTGCCACCCCCACCTTCGATCGGCGGCCGGTTGGCGCTGGACGAGTCGAAGGTCGTCTCGACGGTCTCATTGGGGAACTCCGGGGCCGGTACGTCCTTGCAGTCGAAGCCGCTGGCTGTGGCCACCCCGGTGCCGACCCCAATCAGGACGACCGCAGCGAACATCAGTACGACCAGAACACGGACCACCAGCCCCACAGGCTGCCCGACGTAGCGGACGGAGAGTGACAGTGCCGGGAGAATCCGGCGTGCTCGTTGCGCGCTCATGCAGGAGTGTCCATCGCGGCGCGGGTCGCGCGGGAATCGAGCGCGGCGAATACGTGTGCCAGGTGGACGAAGTGGGTCCAGTCCGAGCGGACCAGTTCGATGTCGTCAGCCATCTTCACGATGAACCGGCGTGCCTGGTCGAGGTGCTCGGTGTCGGTGTCCTCATCGAGGGTGTCTTCTCCGCCACCACCGAGATCGGCCAACAACGCTTCGTAGCCTTCCCCGGCAGGAAGGTTCAGTAGTTTGAGGGCGCCGTCGATGGCATGGGTGTTGCCACCGAGATCGCCGATGATGACCTCGTAGGTCAATGCGGACTTGTCGTCGCTGCCGCCGACGCCGAGATAGTCGTCGGGCAGCTGCGAGCACACCAACGCGCGAACCTTGTACTTGCGCGAGTCGCGGGCGATGCGCAGATTCAGGGTGCGGCCGGCACCGGTTTGTTCGAGGTACTTGTTCTCGTCGAGAAACAGCACCTTGCGCTCAAAGCGGGGCAGTTCGTAGACGAGCCGGTTCGCAAGCCACGCGGCCATGTGCATGAGCGGGCCGGCCATGCGTTGCTGCGGGGTCCACTGCGACGGGTCGGTGCCGGTGGGTGGGAGCTGCAAGCCGGGCATCGTCAACACCGTCAGTCGAGTGTTGTTGTCGACGATGTCCTCCGGCTCACCGGTGGTGCCCGCTTCGGGGAAGAGCACGCGGGCCTCGGCGAGATCAGCCATCATCGACAACTCCTGATGCACGCTGCGCGCACAGGTACGCAGATCAAGGTTCTCGTCGTCGCGACCGAGCGCGGCGATCGCGTCGAGGACTTCGCGCAGGTTGTGGTGCCGTCCGCCGCCGACGGTGTTCGCCGCGGTCTGCAGGACGGTTTCGGTCCACTCGTGCTCGAGCCGGGCGGGGGAGAGCATCATCTTCAGCACCGACACCGCCACCGAGATCCGCTCGGCCTGCGCGGCCCGCAGGTCGGCTTCGTACTGCGACTGGGCTGCGGTGACGGGATCGGCATCGTCGGCGTAGTCCGGATTGGTCGGGTCGTAGTCGGGGTCGTCGCGGCGCGGATCGACGATCACCCGATAAGGGTTGAGGGAGCCGGGCCGCGAGGTGCGCCCCGTCAACGCCTGAACTTCGGCGATACCCCGGAACTCGGGGAGCTGCGCGAGTTTCTTGAGCGGTCCGGATGGGTCGAGCACCACCCCGTAGGCGCCGGCACGTACCGCTTGGTAGACGAGGATCCCGGCCAGGAACGTTTTGCCCGAGCCGGGTACCGCCACGATCGGGGTCAGACCGGACTTGTGTTTCTTCTCATGCGCGGCGAACAGATCCCACACCGCGGGTCGGGGCGCGATCGAGGCTGTTTCGCCGATCACCACGCCGGTGCGGTCCCCGATCCGGTCGCCGACCGCGGCCATCCCGGCGGAGACGGTTTCGACACTCATGCGCCGGCAGTGCGCGATGTTGGCGAGCGGCTCACCGGGGAGGAATTCGCGCAGCAGTTGGTACTGGCCGTGCTCGTGTTCGAGGCGGATGCGCGGGGCGTACATCTCCTGAAGCATCGAGACCTTCTGCTTCGCCTCGTCCGGGGACGAGCCGACGACAAGCACCCGGTACCAGCCGTCGGTGCGCACCGACAGGCCGGAGTGGTCGTCTTCGATGTCGGAGAGCACCCGTTGAGCGAGCGCGTGCTGTTCGGCGAGTTCCTGCGGTGGTACCTGGTCGTGTTCGACGGTGTAGTGGTCGAACTGCGCCTCGATGCGCGCGGTGAGCCGGCGCAGACTGCGGATGGTCTGGCTCTTGGTCTTCAACCGGATGCGTTCGGACCATTCGAGCGGTTCACCGGAGGAGTCGCCGATGACCTGCCAGGGCAGCATCCGCTCCGGGATCGGCAACGGCGCCATGCGCCCGACCGTGAGCACGATCGCGTAGCCGGTGTAGTCCCGGCCACCGACCTGTCCGCGCACAGTGGTGTACCCGTCACCGGGGGTCAATTCGAGGTCGGTGAGGTCCTCGAGCGCAGCAACATCGGAGTGTTCCCAGTCCCCACCGCCGGAGATCACGCCCTCGGCATCGAGCGGCAACCCCAGTGAGGCCGAGCGCAGCAGCAGATAGTCCATCTGCGCGGCGGTGGCGGGCTTGGCACGCACCCCCTGTCCCGAGAGGATGCGTTCGATCGTGGCGAGGTGCTCGGCGAGCGCCTTCTGCTCGTTGAGGAACGCCGTGTGCGCCCACGAGCGGACGAGTCTCGCGATCCGGCCGAGCAGCGGTGTATCGACGGCGGGCAGCAACCATTCGGAGATGGTGTCGAGCCCGACCGCGAGCGCCGAGCGCGGGGGTAGTTCGATGCCCCAGTAGCGGCCCTTGAGAGTGGGGTTGCCCCACAGCATGGCGTGCTGCTGACCGCGCAGATAGTCCGGCCACGACAACGCGCGCGGCACATCCGCGATCGGTTCGGCCCACCCGTCGTGAGCTTGCGCCCACTGGCGCACCGGCCACGGGGTACGCACCAGCCGGCGGTGTAGACCGGTGACGCCGGCTTCGGCGAGGTTCGCCAGCACCAACGCTTCGCTGCGGATGTAGCGGCGCTGCCGGGCGACCGGGCGCATGTTCCACGGCCCTGGTGGTTGGACGAACCACGCTGTGGACTGGCTACGGGTGCGGGTGATGTTGCCTTCGACCCCGATCAGTTGCAGCCGCACTGCTTTGCGCGTGCGAGCGGCGCGCTTGGCGGCGGTCTTGGTTTGCCGGGTGAACTCCGCGTCGGTGTCGGCAGACGTGCCGCGCTTGGTGCGGCCGCGCCTGCGCTGTGCGGGCGGTGCGTCTGCACTCGCTGCGGTGGTGGAAGTGGTCACCGGAGCAGGGGCGGTGATGCTGCTGTCGGGCACCTGGGACCACGCCAGCTCCGCGGCCTGCGTCGCGTCCGCATTCGGATCCGGAACCGGGGGCGGGGAGGCGATGCGGTGTGCTGCCATCGCCGCCGCCCACGACGGGGGCAACGCACCCGGCGGCACGATCGCCGGTGCGGGCTCGTCGAAATTCGGATCGAACAACGCGGCAATGTCGTTGTCAGGCTGGACAGCCATCGTCAGCAGTTCCCTTCGCTCGACGCTGCGGGGGCGTACTGCGCGAGGCACGCATAGCAGCGGGAATGGTGAAGACGACGGTCTGTCCTGCCTTGGGCGGGCGCGGTGCAGTCAGGTCGTTCCACGCAGCTCGGATCACCGACCGGACCGAACGGTCGGCGTTGACGTACTTCGTCACCCGCGCAGTGATCACGACACCGATCCCGACGATCACCACCAGAGACTGGAAGCCGAGCGGCACCTGCACGACCGCGCGGGCGAGGACGAACACCGTCGCGGTGATGAGCGCGCCGAGTCCGACTGCGGCGTAGCGGAGGCGGAACGGCAGCGTGAAGCCGGTCGGGCCGAGATAGTGCCGGTCCACGCGGTGCAGCATGTCGTCGTTGTCGATCACGATCGGTACCCCTTTTGCGGTCGTCGGCCGGTACTTGCGTGCGGTGGTCAGACCTGGATGCCGACCAGACCGAGGAGCCAATTGCCGATGCCGGTTGCCGCGGTGGTGTTCGTCGCGATGCCCAGATACGCCATGCCCACCAGCGACAGGCCGCCGACGGTGACGACCTTCGAGAGGTTGCCGCGCAGCCCACCCATCAGGACCACGCACGCGATCAACACGAGGATGGTGAAGACGATGTTGTCTTCGATCCAAGCGCGGACCCCGGTCGTGGTGACCTCGGTGGTCTGGGCGAGCACGTCACCACTCGGGATGGTCGTGATCGCCAGTTCGGCAAGACTTGGCGCGAGAGACATGAGCACTCCAGTGATGGTTCGGTCGGTACGCCCGAAAGGCGACGGCCGAGAACGTAAAACGAGCACGCGATCTCGCCCAAACAGGTGAATGCACACAGCGCACACATCCGGCGAGGTCGACGGGGAAGAACGAGCGCGAGAAACACCTCCACGATCGAGACCGGACAGCCATGCCGAGCGCACGTGGCGGGGAGTGCGGAGCAGCGATGTTCACGCGCGCCGTCACCGCACATGAAGCGAGGTGATCGTCGATGCGTCTTCGATGCCTGAACAGCGACCCGAGCGATAGTGCCGGCCGGGGCGGTGGACGAACATGCATCAACGCCAGGTGTGTGCCCTGTGCGAGAGAGGTTCGCAGGGCCGTGATCGGGCTGGGGGAGGCAGGGGTGATCGTGGGGGAGTGGGGGAGTGCGCATCATGGCGCTCGACAGAGCGCGTGAGATGGGCGATGGATTCGAGCGGTGAATCCCAGTGCTGCGCAGAGCGCTCGCGACGCCCACCCCTTACGGGGTCACTCCCCCCGGCGTTCCTTGGGGGGAGTGTAATCCAGAATTGCGCGCGGCGCCAACGGTATTCGCAACCGACCACGTCGAACGCTCTTCGGAGCGCTGACTGCGGCGGTCGTGCCCACGCTCGATAACCACACGGGGAGGGCGGCTGTGGAGCGTTCGGAACACCACGTGCAAGTGCCCATAAGCATGCTCGGATGAACGCTCGCTGAACCGGTATGCGAGCGCTGGGATCAGCAGTCGAAAAAGCGCTCGGTGACATCGCGTTGCAAGCGCTGTGGTGGAGATCTTCTCAGGTGAGCGCCGAACACGTTGAGGCACAAATTCATCGAGCTGGGCACTCGCGGATCCGAGCGCATCACCTGCGTCAGTTCGGAATGCCGTCACCTGCTTGGTGAAAACTCGGCCCCTCTGCCACTGTGCTCGCACACCGCACCGGACGGCATCCGGCGAAGACGAGCACGAGTGAAAGGCGCATGCAGTGAGCGCAACTCCAGACCCACTCAAGGACTGGCTCGTCGCTGCATGGCGCGACACGTTCGGCGACACCACCGACGCTCGCGGCGATCGGACCGGCGACGGGCGGACCACGTGCGTGTCCCGCTTCGTGCCGTTCTCGCCGCTGACGGCAATCTCTGCCGCAGCTGCCTTCTCCAGCCCCATCCTCATTGCTTCTGTCGCGGGAAACGCTTCGGTCGTCGAGGCGCTGACCGGGCTGTACGACTACCGGTGGCCGCTGGCAGTAGCCACCGCTCCGTTGATCGCCCTGGATATTTCGCGGCACCGCACTCACCGGTGGTCACAGATGCTCGACGCGATGGTTCAGCAGAGCACCGGGCATATACCCACCAAGGTCTCGATTTCGCGGCCCACCACCGGGCGCTCGATGCGAGGCGCGACGATCAAGCTCTCGCGCGGTGCAGTGATCCGCCCCAAGCAATTCGAGGCGCTCTCGCGTGCGGTCGAAACGGCCTTCGGGACCAGCGAGACTTCGGCGGTGACGGTGCGGCACGACGCGCACCGCGACCGGCTCGTCATCACCCGCACGCCGATCTCCCCGGACACCCGCAGCGAACGACAGAAGGTCCTGCAGGATGCGCTCGACGGCGCCACGATCTTCAAAAGTCCCAAGGTCAGCGTCGACACCATCGACGAGGACGGCATCGAGACCGGCTACCGCATCGCCTTCGCCAAGTCGATGAACGCCGGAGCACCGGGCTTTCAGGCCAAGGTCGACGAAGCCCTCGCCTCGCTCGCCGGCCCGCACGAATCCGGCCGGAACTGGACCTGCGATTGGTATCCGAACAAGGGCTATCTGGTGATGCGTCTGGTCACCGCCATGCCCGAGCGCGTCGACCACCCCCTGGAACTGGTCGATGAGAACCTGCGGCACCTGCCCTATGCGACCGGCGCGGCGGACCGGATCATGTTCTGGGATGTCTCGACGAGTTCGAACAAGCCGCACTGCTTGATCGTCGGCCCCACCGGCGGCGGTAAGACCTCGGTGATCCGCACGCTGCTGACCGAAGCGGCGCGTCGCGGGGTTCCGTTCGTCGGGGTCGATCCGAAGATGATCGAACTCGACGGCCTCGAGGGCTACCCCGGCTGTGGGGCGATCATCTACGACGCGCTGCGCGCGGCGATGTTCGTGCGCGCCCTGCATACGGAGATGATGGCGCGCAACGCCTACATCCATCAGATGAAGATCGAAGGTTCGCAGCTGCCGCTGATGATCGCGGTGCTCGACGAGTTCTTCATCCTCTCCGGCAAGTGGCAGCGTCTGGCCAAGACCGGCGACGACGAAACCAAGACTCTGCTCAAGGAACTCGATCCGCTCGGTGCGTGGGCGGATCTGGCGGTGCTCGCGCGTTCGGCCGGCATCCGGTTGTTGCTCGGTGTGCAGCGTCCGGATGCGTCCCTGTTCGGTGGTGCCTCCGGCAACGCGCGTGACAACTTCGGCACCCGCATCTCGCTCGGCAATCTCTCGCAGGACGGGGCGTTGATGATGTGGGGGGATTCGACGGTGGGCCGTGAGGTCGACACCTCGGTCAAGGGCCGCGGGATCGCGCTCGGTGACGACGGCTCGCCCGTCGATGCGCAGATGTGGTGGACCCCGAACGTCGACAAGCATCCGAACAAGTGGAACCAGCTGTCGGAGAACGAGAAATCCATCATCGACGGATTGATGCCGGCCGAGGCGCCGCAGTTCACCTGTTACTCGCCGGAGCTGGCCGAGTTCATCGAATCCGAACGCGCCCTGGCGCGGCGGGCACGCAACTACGGAAGCGTGCCCGAGCCGATCGTCCTCGGCGGTACGAGTACGGGCGGTATCGGCACCGTGTCGATGGCCAAGACTGGAGCCGAAGCCGCACCGGAACTTGATCCTGCGGACGAGGACTTCGCCGATGTCATCCCGGCCTCGAGCGTGACCGCCGGGCAGACCGTGCTCATCGACAACGAGGACGGCGACCTGGTGCCGGTCACCGTCGATGCGGTCGATGTGCGTCGCGGCAGCCGAGGCGAGGTCATCGAGACCGTCCTGACCATCGGCGCCGACCGGGTCACCACCCGCATTGCTTTCGACGCGAACGGCGTCGTTGTCCTGCCCGAACCCGACCTCGTGGGACGCAGCGCATGAGCATCGGGCGACCCACCGCACGAGAGTCTGATCGCTGTCCGTGTCGTCGCGATCGCATCAACCCCGTAGTGACCGCTCGTCGGCCCCGTGAACCACGCCCGTAATCACCACCGGAAGGAACCCGATGACTCGTCGCATTTCTCAGTCGATCACCCCTACTGCCGAGGACGTCGCCGCGTTGCGTGGCCCGTTCGTCTCCAAGGGCGCCAACGATCCGGTGATCAAGGCGCTGCGCGAGTACTTCAAACAGACCTCGCCGGTGTGGCTGGCCAAACTCGACGAGAGGCAGGAACTCACGCGCGAACGCCTCGCCGAAATCCGTGAGGCGTCGGCCAAGCGCCGCGTGGTCATCGAAGCGCTGCCCGACGGCAAAGCCCGCACCAACGCGTTGGCCGAGCTCGAGCAGACCGATGCTGTCATCGACGAGATGGACACCGCGCTGGCCGGCGCCGGTGCCTTCGGCGGGATCAACTAACCATGGCGCCGACCGTCGAGATCGAGGCGACCTCCGCGACCACCGCGCGCGCGAGGCTCACCGGCGCCGACGTGCCACCGATGGAACTGGCGGCAACCGAGGACAGGGCGCTGGCCGCTGTCGTGCACGACTTCGTGCGCACCCTCGCAGCCAAGCAGCAGTCCGCCGTCGAGGTCGTCTATCGCACCGGCAAGGACACCCGGTTCCTCACGGTCGGCCCTGACGGCAAGCTCACCGAAAGTGCTCCGAGCGTCCCGATTCCGGTCGTGGTGAGCGAACCCGCTTCGGCGGCCGCCGAGGCTGTTCACACAGTGCTGGCCGCGCCGGTGACCGTGGCTGCCGAACCGTTCACCTACGAGACATCGACACTGGTCGACCGGGCGCCCGCTCAGGAGCCTGCACAGGCCGCGCCGACACGATCGCGGGGTCCGAAGTCCATACCACCCCCAGAATTGGCCACAGAGCCGCTCAGCGGCCGGATCGAGGCGTTGTCGGCGCTGTCCGCACCCCGCGTCAACCCAGCGGCCGGCGAACCCGCCCGCCTCGGGATGCGGGGACGGCTCAACGCGATGCTCGGCCTGGCGCTTGCACCGAAACCCGACTCGATCGAGATGCGGCTGCGCGCGGCGCACACCACGATCGCCCGGCCGCTGCCGGACGGCGCGCTCGTCACCGTCGCCAACGTCAAAGGCGGCGTCGGTAAAACCCCGATGGCGATCGGCTTGGCCGAGACACTGGCCGAGTATCGCGGCCCCGCCACGATCGCGTGCCTGGACCTCGGGGAGGTCGGCGGCAGCTTCACCGATCGGATCGCGCTTCCCCCGGCCGCAGGGCAGGACGTGGCGTCGCTGCTCGCCGATCTCGGTGATCAGG
This sequence comes from Rhodococcus sp. AH-ZY2, assembly GCF_030916465.1. Classification (NCBI taxonomy): domain Bacteria; kingdom Bacillati; phylum Actinomycetota; class Actinomycetes; order Mycobacteriales; family Nocardiaceae; genus Rhodococcus; species Rhodococcus sp. AH-ZY2. The sequence continues at coordinate 272,308 of NZ_CP126460.1, read as the reverse complement.
CGCAGCCGGTGCGCTCCTCCGTGCTCACTCGGTATCTGACCCGTCAGCCGTGCGGCTCGTATGTCGTCGCCGGCGGAATCGGGGCGGTGGCACCGGTGAGCTACGACGACGCCGCGACGGTGGCGGCGATCCTCGGACACCACTACGACCTGCTGGTCGCCGACACCGGCAACTCGCGCCACGCCGGCAGCTGGCGGTGGGCGATCACCGCTGCGCACGCCGTGATCGTTCCGGTGCCGCTGCGCCGCGACAGCGCGGTCGCTGCCCAGCGCACCCTGGCCGCGATCTCCGCCGTCCGCCCGGATGTGCTCGTCCGCACGGTCGTGGTCATCACCGAGGGGCCGGGGGATGTGCCGATGGTCGAGACCGATGCCGTCGATGCGTTCTCCGCACTCGGTGTGCCGGTGTGCCGGATGCCGTTCGAGCCGCTGTTCGCCTCCGGTGAGCGCATCACCTTGAGCCAGTTACGACGCGACACCTGCGAGGCGTTGACCGTCCTCGCCGCCACCGTCGTCGACCTGATCGCAGACGACCCCTGATCCCGTTGGTCCGGAACCATTTTCGGTCCGGGCTTAAGGCTGCTCCACGTCATCCTTTTCGATCCCCGACCAGACCCGGCCCTCCCTGTGGCCGACCGATGAAAGGCAATGCCCGATGAGTAACGACAACCCCACCCCGAACCGCGCCGCACGCCGCGCTGCCAGTCGCCACCGCACAGTCCAGCGTCAGGCCACGGCCGCGTTCGTCGCGATCGCCGCAGTGGCGGCAGGACTGGTGCTGGCCCCGACCGCCGGTGCGGCCCCATCCCAGGGCGGCACTACCGGCGGCGGGACGCAAGGCGGCACCACCGCGACCCCGGCACCGCAGACCGAGGTGGAAGTTGTGCCGCAGGCGCCGTCCGAGCCGATCTACTGGTCCGCCCCGCCTGCAGTGCAGCCGCAGTACGAGCCGCTGCCGAACTACGACTACGACACCGGCCGCTACAACCGGCAGACCACGTACACCCCGCCGCTGGACCTGTCGACGCTGCACGCCCCGACCCCGGTCGAGCAGGCCCCGATCTACATCGCCCCGCCCGAGAAGATCATGATCGGCGACTACCACCTCACCCAGCCGAACTGGGTCACCGACGCCGACCGCGAGCGCACCAACAACACCGCCGGCCTGACCCGATCCCAGGTGGCCACCTTCTGGCGTTCCGTCGGTGTCCACGCTGATCGCGCCGACCGCGTCGCCGCCGCACAGATCGGCGGTGTCGCCGCCGGAGCGACCGCAGGCGCCGCGGCCGGTGCGGTACCGGGTGCGCTGATCGGCGGCACCATCGGCGGCATCGGCGGCGCCGCCCTTGGCGGGGTGGTGCCGCTGCCGATCCCGGTGCTGCCCGAAATCACGACCGGTGTCGCAGGAACCGCGGCAGGTGCGGCGATCGGTGGCGCCGTCGGCGCAGTCCCCGGCGCGCTCGTCGGTGGTGCAGTCGGCCTCGCTGCCGGTACCGCCTTCGGTGCCGGGGACGACGAAGGACAGCCGATCGAGGTCGAGTTGCCGGACGTGCAGCAGGACGTGATCACCGAGCAGACCGCGGCGACGGTCGAGCAGTGGCAGACCTCCGGACCGGTCGGTGCCGCCACTGCGGAGGTCGTGCACAGCGCGGTGCAGACAGCACCGCACATCGATTCACAAGCCCGCGAATGGGTCACGGCGCAACCCGGCGGCGAGAACGTGATCGCCGCCGTGGACACCACCCTGGAGGCGTTCTTCGGTGGTTCGGCCGGCACTGCCGCCGAGATGATCTCGACCGCCGTCGGACAGGGCGCTGGCGCCCCGGTCTCCGCCTGACCGTACGAAAGGATGTGGGTGCACCCCGATGAAACTCGGCAAGACAACATTTCGGCATCCGGCCGTCGTCGACCTCCTCGGCGGTGCACCCACCCCACCCTCGGGTGCAACCGCCGATCCGGTTGCACCCGGCGATGCGATCGACGGTGCATTGGTTGCACCGGCGGTGACCCCACACGAGCGACCTGTGCCGCGCACAGCGAGGCGCACCGGCCGCGTTGCAGCGGTTGCCATCGCCATTGCAGTGGGGGTTGCAGCCGTCACCATAGGGGTGATGTGGAATGCACGCGGCGAAGAGTCCGCAGCGGCAGCACCGCCGTCCGACGATGTGGGCACACCGATGCTCGAACTGTCCGCAACGCCGACGGCGCCGGCGTCGGATCTCGATGACGATTGCCGCGCCGACCGGGGTGACCAGCGCAGTGGCGCCGGGGTGATCGCCGCCTGGAACTACGCCTATTACGTCCGGCGCGACGCGGTCGCCGCCCGCGCCTTGGCCACCCCGAATAGTTCCGTCGTCCCGGCCGAGCAGCTGCAGCCGTTCATCGACGAGATCCCCGTCGGCACCAATTACTGCGTCCGCACCAAGGCCTTGTCCGAGGATGTCTATCTCGTCGACCTGTCGGAACTGCGCCCCGACGGCGTGCAACGCATCACCCAGACCGTCACCACCCAGCAGATCGACGGCACATGGTTCGTCGACGTCTTCAACTGACCACCGACTCGGCAACCCGCCCGTTTCCGTGAGGTTCGTGCGGCGCACCTCGTCGATGTCCTGTCCGCACCCCGGGTAGGGGAGTGAGATGCCAAGAGCACGTGTCAGTAGTCGAATCAGCACCCCTCTAGAGAATGTCGTAGAAAGAGGCTTCCGTCGTGTCCGATGACTCCCCTCAGTCCGCACCGCCGTTGCGCCACGATGCGCGGCCGGTGCGTTCGAAGATGCTCGGTGTCGCCGCGGTGGCAACGATGGCGTTGCTTCTTGCGGCGTTGGCGTTCACGCTGTCGTTCGATGCGTTGCGGGCACTGGCCATCGAAATCAACGTGCATCCGAGTCGTGCATGGATGGCCCCGGTTGCCATCGACGTTGCACAGGCCGCTGCAACAGCCGGCTACGTCATCTTCCGCGTTGCCAACCGGCACCTTTGGGCGCGGCGCTACTGCATGAGCTTGGCGGTCGTCACCGTCGCGTTGAGTGTGGTGGGCAACTCGTACCACTCCTATCAACTCGCCGCCCGCAACCTCGCACGCGTTGCAGCGGGTGAGCACCTCGGGTTCATCCCACAACCCCCAGCCATTGCCGCGGTCATTGCGGCGATCTTCCCGCTGTTGTGGCTGGCACTGTTTCACCTGTTCACCATGATGTTGCAGGTTGTCATCGACGAACGCGCCCAACGCCGTGATGCTGCAACGGTGGATCAGCTCGTGCACCGTGAGGGCACCACCGCTGCACCGATCCGCCCCGCGACCGAGAAGACGACGGAGCACGATTTCACGCTTGCCGCGGTGGCAACGCCGGAGAGCGCAATCGATGCCGGCCGCGCCCACGAGGTGCACCACGAAGCGCAGAGTGCATCACCCGGCACCTCACGCAAGTCCGGCGTTGCGGGTGTTGCCCTCGCCGAGACGACCGTGGACGCCGATGTTGTCGGGAACGCCCGCGGCGCCGATGCAACGCGCAACGGTTACCCGCATACCGCGGCCGGGTTGCAGCAGTTCCTCGCCGACGGCAGTTTCACCGACCCGGTCAAACGCGTGGCGGCGATGCTCATCGACGAGCCGCACCTGCGGCAAACCCAGGTTGCGCGGCGGTTGCACGTCGATAAGTCCACGGTCAGTCGTCGGTGGCGCTCGTTCGTTGCGGCCGCCGAAGCTGAAGGCTTCGCCGTGCCGCCGCTCCCGGCGGTCGACAGCACCGGACCGGTGCGGGAACTGCAACCCGCGTGACTCATGTCTGAGGGGTTGCTGCGGTCCGTGAAGCGGCAACCTTCCCGACTTCGCGTTCCCGCTCGCGTCCCCACTTTCAGGGCGATGTCATGCGTCGGTGCCTCATGCTCCCCTGAGCGAGGCCGGCCGTACCGGACAGCTCAGCGAGCCTCATTGACCGCACTCGAGCCCGGTCGACGGGCGTTTGCACCGAAGTCGGGCCTTCAGGGATTCGGTTCCCACGGGTTGACACACCGGACACCGAGCGGGTCGAAGTGCTTGGTGTTGCGCGTCGCCACGGTCATCTCGGCGGCCTGGGCGACAGCGGCGATGAGAGCGGCGTCGAACGGCGCATGTTCGGGCGCCCGGTAGGTGGCCAGCACCCGGGCGGCCGGCAGATCAAACGGCAACACACGGTCAGCGAAGGCGGGCAGGACCCGTTCGTCGAACCACCGGCGCAGGACCACTCCCTGATTCGGGTCGGATCGCTCCTTGGCGACTACGCCTCGTTCGATCTCGGCAATAGTCATGGCCGTCACGAACAGGTCGGCCACCGGCACCGACGCCGCCCAAATCTCGACCGACCGGTTACGGCCCCGAACTCGCAGCGCGGACACCACGTTGGTGTCCAGAACGTACTTCACAACTCGGCGGTTCGGGCGGTCAAACCGAGGCGCTCGGGCTCGAACTCGATGTCGGCACCCTCATCGGTGCTCAAGAGGTCGACGAGCGTGACTGGCTCCCGCTCGAGGGCCTCGCCGAGGATGTCGCGTACCTCCGCCTCGACCGACCGGTGATGCTGCTCAGCACGCGCCCGCAGGGCAGCCTTGGTTCCCGCGGGAAGGTTGCGGATCAGGATCTGTTCCACCGTGACCACCTCCGATATCACACTAGTGATATCACCCAGGAATGTCGGAGAACCGCGACCCGGTGATTTATCCGGGACGGCATCGTCGGCGCTGGCGACATCCTGGACCGCATCGCCGCGGTCGGAATTCAGTGGCCGGCCGTCTATACCGATGACCGCGATCTTGTCCTTACCCGCGTGACGAACTGGCTCGGATCGTTCCTTCCTGATCGGGCACCCGCGGCGGAGGTGGGGCAGTCGGTTGCCGAGCCTTCGGCCGAGAACTATCGCGCTGTGCTCGACGGGCTTTTGGCCGCAGCGACGGCTCACCCCCGCAGCATTCCGGGAGATGCTGGGGCGGTCCTCGAGGGTGACCCCGAGGGCCGACGACAACGGCGCCTTTTCCTGCGGAGTCGACCGAGGGCGCGGACCAGAGCTCGATCGGTGAGTTCGGGCGGGAGCGGTCACCCGTTCCTGGTGCTTCCGCGCCACTGCTGCGCGGCGGCGTGCCCTCGAACGCCGGGCAACACGATCGGCCCACGCGGTCGATGAGGGGTCAGCGGCAGCAGTTCGGGTCCAGCACCGCACGTAACGCGTCGAGGGCTTCGGTGCGGGCGCGGTGGAAGACGTTCATCCCACGTCGTTCGGATTCGACCATGCCGGCCTTGCGGAGCTGGCCGAGGTGGTGACTGACGGTGGATTCGGTCAGGTCGACGCCGGTGGCGAGATCGCAGGTGCACACTTCGCCGTCGTCGGCGGTGAGCAGGATCGACACGAGTTTGATGCGGACCGGGTCCGCGAGGGCCTTCAACCGCAGGGCGAGTTCGAGGGCCGCATCGTCGCTCATGGGGGCGGCCGAGACCGGCGCGCAACAGATGGGGGCGCTGACGTCGATGACGGGTAGGGCTTTCGGCATCCTTCGAGCTTATCTACTTTCTTGACATACGTCGAAAAGGTGGCGCATTCTGTAGGCGTCCAGTACTTCGATATATGTCACACAGGTGGAGGATGTCATGTCCCGCGCACAACTCGCCCTCAACGTCGACGACCTGACCGAAGCGGTCACCTTCTACACCAAACTGTTCGGTGTCGAACCGGCCAAGCTCAAGCCCGGTTATGCGAACTTCGCGATCGCCGAACCGCCGCTCAAGCTCGTACTGCTCGAAAACCCCGGCAAGGGCGGCACCATCAATCACCTCGGCGTCGAGGTCGAATCCAGCGAGAAGGTTCACGCCGAGATCGCCCGCCTGACCGGCGAAGGACTGTTCACCGACGAGGAGATCGGCACCACCTGCTGCTTCGCCACCCAGGACAAGGTGTGGGTCACTGGCCCCGCCGGGGAGAAATGGGAGGTCTACACCGTCCTCGCCGATTCGGACACCTTCGGCTCGAGCCCACAGCACCTCGACGACCCGGCTACCGCCGAAGGCGGCGTGTGCTGCGGCACCGCCGCCGCCCCGACCGAAGGGACGCAGCAGACCCCAACTACAACGTCCTGCTGCTGAACAACCCACCTCATGTCGGCCACCCAGGTTCGGGTGGCCGACATCGATGTCGTCAGCGACGAAGCCGCTGGGCGAGGTCGGCGACACGAGCGGCGATGTCGTCGCGGACCAGCCGCATCCGTTCGATGCCGTCGATGCCGCGTTCGGATGGCTCATCGGTGTCCCAGTTCTCGAACCGTGTCCCGGCCACCGGATCGAGACGGGCTTCGCGGCCGAGGGTGACCACCAAATCGACATCGCGGACCAAGTGCGGATCGACCGGTGTCGGGATCTGCCTGGTGATATCGACGCCGACTTCGAGCAGCACCTCGGCTGCCAGAGCGTTGATGCTGGTACCGGGTTTCGTGCCGGCGGAGTGCACCGCGACGGTGTCGCCGGCAGCGGCTTTCATCAGCCCGGCGGCCATCTGGGATTTTCCGCCGTTCTTCACACAGACGAACAACACCGAGGGTGTGCTCACAGGCGAGGCCCTTTCACGCAGGTCAATTGTCGAGATCGAGGTCGGCGACGGCAGCCTTGGCGGTGCGGCCGACGCCGAGGATGGTGGCCGAACCGGGACCGGTCCAATCGCCGTAACCGAGCAGATGCAAGCGCGGCTCCTTCAACGAGCGGGTGCCGCAGACCGGCACCGTGCCGGTGTGGTCGCGCAGCCGCAACGGCCGCAGGTGTGCGAGGGCGGGACGAAAACCTGTCGCCCACAACACGACATCGGCCCGCTGATGGCGCTCACCCCAGGCGATGCCGTCGACGGTGAGCCGATCGAACATCGGCAGGGCGGTCAAGACGCCGCGTTCACGTGCAGCGAGGACCTCCGGAACCATCACGATGTCCCCGAGGGCGGCGATGCCACCAGGATCGGGCCGGCCCGCAGCCAGAGCGACCGCACGGCGGGAGGCGAGCTCGAACAAGGCCCGGCCGTCGACACCATCGGGCAGGAACCGCGGCGGACGGGTGGTGACCCACGTGGTTGCCGCGACGGTGGAGATCTCGGCGACGAGCTGGGCGGCGGAGTTGCCACCCCCGACCACGACGACATCGGCGCCGGTGAACTCGGTCGGGGTGCGGTAGTCGACGGTGTGCAGTTGCCGCCCGGCGAACAGACCCGCGCCCGGATAGCTCGGCCGAAACGGTCGCTGCCAGGTGCCGGTGGCACTGATCACCCGGCGCGCCCGCCACTGCCCACGGTCGGTGTCGACCAGCACAGCGGGGCCGTCGCGGCGCACCGCCTGCACCCGCACCGGCCGCTCGATCGGCAGGCCGTAGCGGGCTTCGTAGGCGGTGAGATAGTCCACGACATGACGTGCCGGCGGGAAACCGTCCGGCCAGCGCGGCATCGGCCACCCCGGCAGCGACGCGAATTCCGCCGGGGAGAACAGTCGCAGCGACGGCCACATGTGCGGCCACGCCCCGCCTGGGCTGTGCTGATCGTCGAGGATCACGAAGCGGTGCCCGGCCCGGCGCAGGTAGTAGCCGGCAGCCAGACCCGCCTGCCCACCGCCGATCACGAGCACCTCGACGTTCGTCGTCATCGAAGAACCTCGCAGGTCAGCGCGGTGAGGACGGGGTGGTCAACTCGGCGACGAGGGCTTCGACCTTGGCCTTGATCTCGTCGCGGATCGGGCGCACCGCCTCGACGCCTTGACCGGCCGGATCGTCGAGCACCCAGTCCCGGTATGACTTGCCCGGGAATACCGGGCAGGTGTCCCCGCACCCCATCGTGATCACCACATCGCAGGCGTGCACTGCCTCGGTGGTGAGGATCTTCGGATTCTGACCGGAGATGTCGATGCCGACCTCGGCCATCGCCGCGACCGCGGCCGGATTGACCTGATCGGCCGGGGCGCTGCCGGCCGAGCGCACCTCGATCCGGTCACCGGCGAGGGCGGTGAGGAAACCGGCGGCCATCTGTGAGCGGCCGGCGTTGTGGACACAGACGAACAACACACTCGGTGTGCTCACGGCTCAAACCTCTTTCGATGCGGGCACGTGTGCCGACTCGTGACGGGTGAAGCGGTTGCGCAGGGCGAGGGAGACGTACACCAAGGCGACGAGGACCGGCACCTCGATAAGTGGCCCGACCACTCCGGCCAGCGCCTGTCCGGAGGTCACCCCGAAAGTGCCGATCGCCACGGCGATGGCCAGTTCGAAGTTGTTGCCCGCCGCGGTGAACGCGAGCGTGGTGGTGCGCTCGTAGCCGAGGCCGATCGCGGCGCCGAACAGATAACCCCCGCCCCACATGATCGCGAAGTACGCCAGCAACGGCAGCGCGATGCGCACCACGTCCAGCGGCTGGGAGGTGATCTGCTCGCCCTGCAGCGCGAACAGGATCACGATGGTGAACAGCAGACCGTACAGCGCCCACGGTCCGATTTTCAGCAGGAAGGTGTCCTCGTACCATGTACGGCCCTTGGCCTTTTCGCCGAAGTGGCGGGTGAGGAAACCGGCGATCAGGGGGATTCCGAGGAAGATGAGCACCGATTTGGCGATCTGCCACGGCGAGACATCGAGGGTGGCCTGTTCGAGTCCGAGCCAGCCGGGCAGCACCGACAGGTAGAACCAGCCGAGGACGGCGAACATGATCACCTGGAAGACCGAGTTGATCGCGACCAGCACTGCTGCGGCTTCGCGGTCCCCGCACGCGAGGTCGTTCCAGATGATCACCATCGCGATACAGCGGGCCAGACCGACGATGATCAGGCCGGTGCGGTACTCGGGCAGATCCGGCAGCATCAGCCAGGCGAGGGCGAACATCAGGGCGGGGCCAAGGATCCAGTTCAAGATCAGGGAACTGATGAGGAGTTTGCGGTCGCCGGTGACGGTATCGAGACGGTCGTAACGCACCTTCGCCAGCACCGGATACATCATGATCAGCAGGCCCAGGGCAATCGGCAGGGAGATGCCGTCGATCTCGATGAAACTCAGAGCCTCGCCGAGTCCGGGGATCATCCGGCCCAGTAGCAGGCCGACGACGATGGCGGCGCCGATCCACACGGCCAGGAATCGGTCGAGGGTCGACATCTTCCCGACGACCGCCGGGTGATCGGTGTTCGTCGTGGTCATCGCGTCGCCTCCGCTGCATCGTTGACGATGGCGCAGTCCGAGCCTGGTACGACTCCGCGTTCCGGGGACAGCACGGCCGACAACTGGGCCAAGGCCGATGGGATCACCCGGTAGTACACCCACGTTCCGCGGCGTTCGCAGTCGAGCAGACCGGCTTCGCGCAGCACTTTGAGGTGATGCGAGATGGTCGGCTGGGACAGGTCGAAGGCCGGGCTGATGTCGCACACGCAACTCTCGCCGCCCTCATGGCTGGCGATCAGGCTGAGCATTCGTAGGCGCACCGGGTCTCCGATCGCCTTGAACATCCGAGCCAACTCTCCGGCCCAGTCCTCCGTCAGAGGTTCCCGTACCAGTGGCGCGCAACAGAGGTCGTCACTATCAATTTGAATCGACACCCATCAATATTGACAGTGATCGAATCAACGGGCAAACCGGGACCACGCCCCATCGGAGCAGGACCGGAAAGTGCGAGCTCAGCCCGAACGACTGGGTCAGGAGCCACGTGGCGGCGTACGACGCAGGCGGGGGAGCCGAAGCGTACGAATTCGAGGCATGCCTGGGATGATCCTGACTCTCTGATGAACCGTGATCGGGTGTGGTCCCAGACCGACCGGCGGTTCGCGCTTCTTGCCGCTGTCCTCGAGCAGTCCAGGTTCGAGGACAGCGTCGGAATGTCCCGAGCCGGCTTACCTGAAGTGGTCCTCAAAACCGCTGTACAGTCCCCCCTATCATGGGAAGGGTCACGGCAGAGCACGGCAAGTCGGAGTAGGGGTGAGGCAGATGAGCGTCGTCACGCCGAAGACCTTGCGTCAACAACTCGTGCAGTCCGCGGTCCTGGACAAGATCATGAGCAGCGGCATCTCGGTCGACACCGAACCCGTGCGCCGGAACCTCCGGACGATCCGCCGGCAGGTGGGGCGCAGTCCGCTGATGGACCGCTACCTCGACCGCTGGGACAGGATCGTCCGCGACAACGACATCGACGGTATCCGCACGATCGTCGAGTCGGACGACGACACCAGCCGGGAGATGCGGAATCTGTCGCCGCTGTCGGTGCTGCTCAGCGACGACGAACGCCAACGTGTGCTCAACGAGTTCGGAACCCGGCTCAGGGGTACCGCGACACGGTGAATCGGGAAGAACTCGGGCGCGCGATCAAAGCTGCGTGTGCCAACCTCGACGAGCCGCGTGTGATCGTCCTGGGCTCTCAATCGATCCTCGGCAGTTTCGACACCGATGAATTGCCCCCGGCGACCTTCTTGTCTCGTGAAGTCGACATTCTGCCGTTGAGTGGGATCACGGACCCGCCCTCGGTCGAGGACAAACTGCTGCTGCTCGATGCCCGACTTGGTGAGGACTCACCTTTTCATACTGCCTTCGGGTTCTATGTCGAAGGCATTCACAAGGATGTCGTGGTCCTCCCGAAGAATTGGGACAATCGGCTCGTCCACTTCGTCGTCGACGACGACGCGTCCACCCGGTACGGGCGGACCGGGTTGTGCTTGGACCCGGTGGATCTGTGCGTTTCCAAGACGATCGCCGGCAGAGAAAAGGACTACGAGTTCGTCGCGGCACTCGTGACGGAACAGCTCGTCACGGCCACCGCGATCCAGGACCGCATCGCGAGCGGTATCGACTGGCCACCGACCTACATCGAAGACCAGGAACGGTCCCTCGCCAGAGCTCAGAGCTGGTTGGACCACCTGTCGAGCCGGGTTGTGGTGCGGTCCGACGGAAGTCGCGCCACACCCACGTCACCGCCGACTGCTGGACCCGAGATTACAGCTGCACTCCCTTGGGCATCCGCATCCGATCGAGCAGATGTTGGACCGAAGGACCCGAGAGGGGAACAGCGCGGAACCTGAGCTTGGCGATGACGGCCCCACCCGGGAGGTCGGGGCCCGACCTGTTGCGTTGACGGCCTCACCGACGGCGAGGCCACGGTGTTCGGCATCAACCGAATCCATGAGACGCGGCGGGAAGGAACTACACGTTGGTTCCTGCTCTCGTCTTTCCTTCTGCCTCGAGATTGCGTCGAGGACCGCTGACAGTATGGGATCGGATGGCATGGCCGACCAACCCATGAAGTTGCGGTCGGCTTTGGCGTTGGCCATCGGTCCGATGTTGCCATCGAGGATGACCCGCAGGTGCGGTGCGAGGTGCTGCATCCACCAGGAGGGCACGGCGGACATCGAGCCCGAGGTCCTGGCCGACCACCTTCACACCTCACCCCAGGCTGGGTCGAAAGCGCTCAAAGGCCACGAGTATGTGGCACCGGCAGAAGGTGGCTGGACGGTCCACGGACGGCAGGGGCTGTCGACGCGTTTTCTCGATGAGAATCCGACGCCGGAGGTGCCTGCACCTACTGTCCGAGTACGACTACCGGCCCGACCATGCTGGGCCGGGGAGAACAAACGCAGATCCTCCGGGATGAGGTCTCAACGGCCGTTGCCGTTGCGGACGAGAGCTTGAGCATTGCGGATCAGCGATTGGAGGGTGCCGCGTTCAGGATCCCACCACTCATTGGACCAGCTCAGCGCGCCGATGATCAGCCCTTGAGCAGCTCGCAGATCCAGATCGGGATGCAACTGGCCGGCCTCCTCGGCCTCCACGAGATGACGTCGCCAGATCGCACCGTATTCGCGGCGAAGTTCCTGTTGCCGATCCCGGATGCTCTCGGGCATCTGGCTCATATTGCGCGTGGACGCCGCTGCATAGTGGGAGATCGTCAAGGCGACTTCGAGGTGCCCGGCTACCGCTGCGAGTACGCGGTCCAGTGGCGTCGCCGTGGGAGGAAGCGCGTCGATCACGGAAGTCACATGCTCGATGAACCGGTGGTGCCCGACGGCCATCACCTCATCGACGAGGTCTTCACGTGAAGGGAAGTACCGGTAGATCGCCGGGGTCCTGATTCCGGCGATCTCCGCGATGTCGGACAGCTTCGTACCGGCATAGCCTTCCCGATACATGTAGCTACGAGATGGCCGCGCCCGGCGGAGGTTGTACGCATGTGGCCCTCGTCGTCTGCACAGTTCTTCCCTGCGGCCTTGCAGGAGCTTACCCAGCCATGAATGCCAGCGCGGCATGCTGATCAACCTAATTCAGTCGTCTACACTATAAGTTGTTTGCAGAGTAATAGTTGATCTGGTAGGAGCCATGCGATCGACAAGTGAGCTGGTCACGGACGCACTGAGCGTGCTTCGCGCTGCCGACGTCCGGGTGGAAACGAACGGCTCCCTCGGGGACTGGATGCTCGCCCTTCCGGCCCAGCGAGTACTACCGGTGCGGATGAAAGCGTCCGCGTCGCCTCCCACGCCCAGCGCCCTGAAAAAGCTTGTCGACGCGCAACGTAAGAAGCAACGCGACGTGAAGCTCTTTCTCGTTGTTGCGCGCGCCACTTCACATCTCACACAGTTGGCCCATGCTTCGGCCGTCCACCTGCTCGCTGTAGATGAACGGCGTCTGATCGTCGACGGCACCGACTACTCCACGACGATCAATCAAGAACCCACACCCGACCACATACCGCTCCGCCGCAGGGGGCGACCGCCGTGGATCCGGTGGGCGATCGAACGCCTCCTGCTCTTGTCCCCCCAACCGCTGCCCCAGAGGATCCTGGCCAGCCACCTGCACACCACACCCCAAGCTGTGTCGAAAGCTCTCAAAGGCCACGAGTATGTCGAACCGGTAGAAGGCGGCTGGACGGTCCACCGACGGCAAGAGCTGTTGACCCGCTTCCTCGACGAATATCCCGGCCCGGGAGGTGCCTGCACCTACTGGTACGGACTCGACGCGCCCACTGGGCAGATCACCGATGCACGACAACTGTGCCGCGACATGGACGTTTGCTGTCTCCAGACGGGAGACATCGCCGCTGACCATTACGCACCGTGGCGCATGCCGGTCACTGCGGCGCTTTATATGCGCGAACTTCTCGATTTCGTTCCTGCTGGCTTCAGCGTCGCTTCCCGCGAGGAGTACACTTTCACAGCAACCGTCCCAGAAGATCCCACCCTCTGGCGTACCGCCGCCGTCCTCACGGACTCAACCCCCGAGTTCGTCGACCCGATCATTGCGCTGCACGATGTGATGCATGGTGAAGGAACAGACGCACTCGACGCAGCCGAACACCTACAGGACGCGATCCTTCATGGCGCGGTACGTAGATAGCCGCCGGCAGTGACCGACATCGTCGTCCAATCAGCATCGAACGCAGCCGATCTCGGTCTTCGCGCCCTTGCGGACCTGGCCGCCGCAGCCGCAGGTCTCGACTATCGGGTCATCGGTGGCCACATGGTCCATCTGCTCACCTACGTCTATCCCACCAGCGACGCACACCAACGTGCCACCGCCGACGCGGACGCCGGCATCTCGCCAGAAATCGCAGGAAGTCCCGACCTCGACACCAAACTCGTAGGCCGCGGATACACGCGCGTCCGGGGGAACAGATGGGAGGCCCCCTCCGGCGATCCCGACCATCCCCTCGCAGTCGACCTGCTGGTACCAGCGACCTCCGGACAAGGACGAGAAACAAAATTCCTCGGCGACAAGAAATTCGGCTTCGACGCCATTCCCGGACTGTCCCTCGCACTGCACTCCCAGCCGCTCGACGTGACGGTCCACGCCCAGCTCTACAACGGTGATTCCACCACGTTCACCGTATGCATACCGGACGTGGAATCGGCGGTCGTGCTCAAAGCTCTCGCCTGGAACAGCCGCCATCACCCGAAGGATGTCGAAGACTTGAGCTCGTTGATGGCCATCGTCCACCAACACCGAGACGATCTCCAGGTATGGAAACTCGACCAACCCTGCACAGGTTCTCGAAAAGACGCCGCGCGTGTCCTCTGAGGCTTAGCGACTATGGCGGACAAGGGACAACGTATTACCGGCCTGCGCATGGCGCATGCGCGCTTCGGCGCCCTGATCCAGCGTTACATCCACGGATAAGGATCGACTGATGGCGAGATCGTCTCTGCCGCTGCGTGCACGGACTGCGTCCACCGCACTTCGGCGTGCCCATGCCGCGCGCTGGACCTCCACACTCGGCAGCGCAGGATGGGTCGCACCCCGCCAGGGTGCACCGAACACTCTGGGGCGCCGCCAGAAGGTGACCACAGCAACCGCGCTGCGGCTCGACCGCATCGTCGACGAACTCGTTACCGCCTTCCGCGCATCGAATGGCGCTGCAGCCGTCTCGAGCACAGTCGTACTCGGCGTCGCGCCGGAAATCCACGACCGCCTGATCTGCGCCTACCTGCTCGACAAGGCATTACCGGCACCTACGGGGGCGCAGGTCCGCGTCGAGATCAAGCGGGAAGGACCTCGGATCAGCGTGCAGGTCACCCTTGAACCGGCTTCCACGACGACCAGGAGCGCCCCCACACAGCGTCAGCGGCGGCACACGTGAGCCGGTGACCCTCTCAGCCCCGCGAGCGCGTTCGACCCCGATCGCTGGAACGACGCGCACGGTATAGCGGGATCGGCGTCGACTTCGGCTGACTCCCACCGAGCACGGCCTACCCCTAGGACCACCTCGCCGAATGCATACTTTAAAAGTAAATTGAAAGTATGTCGGCGCATGAGGTTCCGTTCTCGGACATCCAGAACAAGGGCAAAGCGACGCTGTCGGCGTGGCAGCGCTCAGGCACGCGCCCGCTGCGCGTGACCCGACGCGATGACGAAGATCTGGTCCTGATCACAGCGACCCGAGCCGACAGGAACGTGCGGTCCTGACAGCGGCGACGGCCATGGTCGATGCCCTGCTGCACGCGAACAATCCCGGGCTTGTCCGCACTGTCGTCGAGGCGGCGTTTCCGTGGGTGAGCTACCTCTCCGACGAGGAAGGCGCCGATTTCATCAACGAGCTCATCACATCGCTGTGCGCAGGCTCATCCCTGGACAATCCGGCTCTCGCGGCCCGCGCCATCGAGATGTGGCGTCATACCGCGGAGGTGTATGCCGACCCGGAGCTCGCCCGCATCCTGTCGACGCCATCCGAGGGCGATTTCGGAACTGTGCCGGTGCCGGAGCTGTGAGCCCTGAACGAGGGAAGCAGGTCGCGCTGCCGGCATCCGATTCCGATTCTCTGTGGGAGCTGCGGTTCGCGACCAACGAGGCTGCGAAAGGCTGGGACGAGCTGTGTCGGCAGGCGCCGGCGAACACGTTGGTGGCCTACGAGGAGATGCGGCGCCGCGAGGTCGAGCAAGTGCCCACCACGCGTCATCACCGGCTCGAAGGCACGCTCGCGTCCGGGGTGCGCAACGGTAGTGAGAGGGAGCAGTGGCAGTACGAGGTCACTGCCGACAGGCGAATCTGGTATCTGATGGACGTCGAGCGGCGCACGTTGTGGTTGAGGTATGCCGGTACAGCGCACCCCGAAAAGATGGAGTGATCTTTCAAGGAGGACGTTGTCATCGAATGCGTACTCGGCTGTGTGACTATGCGGACCACAGTCCCGCGTTGTTCTTCGCTTCGCAGACCGGCCTTATCGACCCGTCACGCCGACTGATGCATCTGTCGACGCGGAATCAGTTTGGCGCGTACTGCTTCCTTTGTGTGCGCCCGTGCTTCGATCTCGCGGGGGCCGCGGTACCGCCGCGCTGCAAACAGCCCTCGACGGCAGCCGACGCGAGAATTTCGGCACGATCGTGTCGATCCCGGACAGATGCAGGTTGCTGATCACCACGACGCCGCGCCGCGAATCGGCAACACCGATGAGACAGTGAACGCTTCGGCGGCAGCCTGACCCCGGCGGCAGCATCCCGATCTCGCCCACGACGAGCAACTCGGTCCGGGCAATCCTGCTGATGGTCGTGCGGGTCGCTCCATCGAGATGCTCAGGGATCCTCCTGAACATCGGCGACATCGAGACCCCAACCGGAAAGCGCCTGTGCATCTCGAAGGATTCATCTCACCGATGCGGGACTACATCGTGACCGAAAACGCGACCGAACGTACTTCCCGTGACTACGTTCGATGGAAACCGAACGTCCACCAGCGGAAAGGATTCCACTGATGTCTGACGCATCGAATCCCGGCGGTGCCGGTTCGCCCGCACCCGGCTACTACCCTGACCCATCCGGTGTCATGCGATGGTGGGACGGAAGCCGGTGGACCGATCGCGTACAGAACAGCGGACCGCCTCCGTCGGCACCTCAGCCGCCCAAGAAATCGCACACCGTGCGCAACATCTTATTGGCGCTGGTCGCAGTGGGTGTATTGGCGATCGGTGGCTGTATCGCATTCCTCGCTGTTGCCGCGAACGAGGTCAACGAGGCAATCGAAACCGCGGAGGCCCAGGACTCTGCCCCTGGCGGGCCCGATAACCCCCTGACGATTTCCGAGGGTCAACCCTTCGAGGTTTCGGGCTTCCAGTACGCACCCGGATGGTCCGTCACGCAGGACGGACTCGGTTACGTCCAGATAGAGGGCCTGAAGGTGACCAATGCGCGAGGTGACAGGGACGGCGCGTTCGTGGAGATCAAGTTCATGGACGGAAACGAGGTAGTGGCGCTCGTCGACTGCACGACAGAACAGATCCCGGTCGGTCAAACCACGTCCTTGAACTGCTCCAGTGGCGACAAGTTCCCAGCGACGTACGACAGGATCACCATCAACGACACCTTCTGAGCGCAGCAGGAGCTCATGCCGGCGCCGACTGCCGTCACGGTGCTGCGTGAGGGGTGTTGCTGAGGGTCAAGCCCCTGGTAGTGGTGTAACTCGTTTTTGATCCTTCGTTGGTGGTCAGGCGGGTAGTTGCATCAGTTCATCGGTGCTCACCTCCGTCGCCTGGCTGGTGTCGGTGTTGGTGGTCAGGGTGAGCCGGCAGCGGCTGAGCACTTCTAGGCCGAGGTATCGGCGGCCTTCGGCCCATTCGTCGGTCTGCTCGGCCAGGACGGCGCCGATGAGGCGGACGATGGCATCCCGGTTGGGGAAGATGCCCACGACGTCGGTGCGGCGGCGGATCTCGCGGTTGAGCCGCTCGGTTAACCGGCCCTCCCACGACACGATCACGGTTGCAGCGTGAGGTCCTGAGCCGACGACCGGTTGAGGCGCATGCTGGCGGTGTCGGCTCCGATCGAAAGGCGGCGGACAATGACCGTTCGGGTGCGCATCAGCAGCAACGGGCATGTGATCGACGGCCAATGGGAAGGATGCGCAGCAGCAAACGCGTTCCTGACGCATCTGGCCGGACGCGGATTCAGTTCGGCAACGGTGCGGGCATATGCGTTCGACGTGCTCAATCTGGCCCGATTCCTGCTCGATCGCGACCTCACGGTGGCTGCGGTGACGCCGGTGACGGTGTTCGAGTGGGTCGACTGGCAGAACGTGCACCGCAAACCCCGCCCAGGCATGGCGACACGAGGTGATCGGGGCACTGCGGCATCGACGATCAACCGACGAGTCGCGGCGATACGCGCATTGTTCGAATACCTGGTGATGACCGGGATACGCACCGAAAATCCGGTGCCCTCACCGCGGCGCGGACAGGGACTGCGACCACCAGCGCGAGGACTGCTCGGACACCTCGGGCCGGGCCGACCCCGAGCCGGAGGCAGGCTGGTACGCCAACCGCGGCTACTGCCCGAGTCCCTCGACGCCGACGCGATCGAGCAGTTTGCGGCGTCGCTGCGCACCCATCGGGATCGAGCGATGTTGTGGGCGATGCTGTTCGGCGGGCTGCGCAACGCCGAGGTGCGATCCCTGCGGTTGGCAGACGTCGATTTCGGCCAGCGACGACTCCGGGTGCTCGGCAAAGGCTGCAAGGAACGGGTGGTGCCGGTCGATGCGGTGTTCTTCACCGAACTGTCGGCCTATCTGCGCCTCGAACGGCCACCGGGGTTGGCGACCGAGGAGTGTTTCGTGGTGCTGCGCGGCCCCACCGCGGGGGCGCCGGTGACCGAGGCGGGACTGCGGTCGCTGTTCCGGCGGCACCGGGACCTCTCCGGTGCGACGAGGGTGCGTCCGCACCGATTGCGCCACACCTACGGCACCGAACTCGCTGCCGCCGGAATCGATCTGATGGTGCTGCGAGAATTGATGGGGCATGTGTCTCCGGACACCACTGCCGAATATGTGCATTTGTCGGTCGAGCAGCTCGCCGCCGAATACGGCGCGGCCCGCGCCAGTCTCGCCGGAACACGACAATGAGCACCGCGGTGGTTGCGACGGTCGTCCTGCCGGCCGGACCGGGTGCGGTGCTCACCGACTACCTCGAGCACGTCGCCAGCCTCGGGCTCAGCGACAGGTCGGTGCGCGCTCGCACCCTCATCGCGACCACCTTCCTCACCACGCATCCGGACTTGCGGGACTGGATGACCCGACCCGCTGCCGACCGGCTGGCCGAACTACGCCGCACCGGGGCCTGGCCACTGCTGTGTCACCTCATCGGACGCGGCAACCTGCGGCTCGACCTCGAACTCGCGGCCGTCAAGAACCTCACCGGACTCGGCCGGGCCGTCGAGGACCGCGACCCGGACGGGTTCGCCGCGGTCCGGGCCGCCGGCCTGGTTTTGGGGTGGACACCGCAATGGGTCGAGACCGTCCTCGGCGAGTGCCTGGCGGTGCTGCTCGCCTGGCACGGCGGTTCCGTCAGCGGTGTGAGCGCCGAGACCGTCGGCGAGTTCGACGCCGCATTGGCTGCCACACAGTCAATCCCGGATACATCGAAACGCGCCTACCGCAACCGTATCGCGGGACTGCGACAAATGCTGTTTCAGGCCCGCATCGTCGACACCCCACCACGGCGCCGACCGTGGGCCCGCACCTACGCCCAACGCTTCGCCGACGCCCCGATGGCCGATCCGATCCGCGAGGCCCTGTTGCGTTACGTCACCGTCCGGGCATCGGTGCTCCGCCCGAAATCGGCCGAATCGCTGATCAACGACCTGCTGCCGTTCGCGGACTACCTCACCACCAACCATCCCGAGGTCACCTCCCTCGAGGATCTCGACCGCAGTCACATCGAGGGCTTCCTCGTCTGGAATCGCACCCGCACCTGGCGTGGGCAACGCGCCGCTGCCGGGGCCGGGCGCATCATCTCCAAGGCCGTGATCCAATCGACGGTACTGAGCGTGCGCAACCTGCTCGAGGACATCACCGAATGGGGCTGGGAGCAGGCCCCACCGCGCCGTCTGGTCTTCGCCGCCGACGTCCCGAAACTCGACCAACCGCTTCCGCGGGCATTGCCGCCCGACATCGATGCTGCGGTGATGAATGCGGTTTCCCAGCTGGATGATTCGTTCGCTCGTATCGGGTTGACGGTGCTGCGCGGAGCCGGTCTGCGGGTCGGGGAGCTACTGGATCTCGAGCTCGGCAGCGTCATCGATTACGGCCCGGCCGGGACCTGGCTCAAGGTTCCGTTGGGCAAGCTCGCCACCGAACGCATGGTCCCGCTCTCGGCGACCACTATCGCCGCGTTGGACGAGTGGACCGGCGGGCGTGGTATCTGTCGGCCATTGCCGCATCCCCGCACCGGAGAGTTGACCGATTTCCTGTTCGTCGCACACGGCCGCCGTCTCAGCCAGACCCGGCTGCGCAACGGTCTGCTCGCTGCCGTCGAGGCTTGCGGACTGCGTGGGGCCGGGGGTGCGCCGTTGGTGGTGACCCCGCATCAGCTGCGGCATACTTGGGCCACCGAACTCGCCAACGCCGGGATGAGCCTGCAGGCGTTGATGGCGTTGCTCGGGCATGTCACTCCGCAGATGACTTTGCGTTACGCCACTTTGGCTTCACCGACGTTGCGGGATGCCTATGACCAGGCGATGGGCAAGATGCGGCGGCGGTTCACGCTCACTCCGGTCGGCAAACCGATCGTCCCCGACGCGGTGAGTTGGCTCGGCAGTGAGATGCTCAAAACGCGTGTTGCCCACGGTTACTGTTCCCGTCACGAGAGCGCGGGTGCGTGTCCCTATGCCAACATCTGCGAGACCTGCGACAACTTCGTCACCGGACCTGAGTTCCGCGGCGCGCTCGAGGCGCAACGCACCGACATCCAGGCTCTCGAGGTCGATGCTCGTGACCGTGGATGGCCCGATGAAGCTGCCCGGCATCATCGTGTCGCTGAGGCGTTGACCGACCACTTGCAGCGTCTCGATCGCTGATTCGATGTGAGATCAGGGTTGATCTCATCCCTGAGGGCCGGATAATCGAGCGGTTGAACAAGGAAATCAAGCGTCGAGCCGATGTCGTGGAGATCTTCCCGAACCCGGCGGCGTTCCTGCGTCTGGCGACCGCGGTGGTCATCGAGCAGCACGACGAATGGCAGGTCACCCGCCGCTATGTCTCGGATGTGAGCATGGACGAGCTCCGTGCGGTGATCGCCGCGAAGGAACACGCTACCGAACCGGCGTTGTCGTTGACCGGCTCAAGCGAAACAGCATAGTATTCAGCACGACTCGTTGATCGCTACGTGTGCTGCAGAGCCAATCCGAAGTCCACCACTCCACGGGGCGCTATCGTTCGATCTGGATCGGGTAGTGGACGAGCGTCGACTGGAGTTGGAGATGTGTGGGCGAGCTCGATGAAGACGCCGACGCCGAATCGCTCACCGGTAATGCCACGGGTGAGGCGACGGGGACGTTTGTGCCCGAGTTCGTGCCGTTCGCCGGTCGGGACGGCAATCTGTTGTTGTCAACTCCCGCCCCGGTGCGCTGTGAGAAATAGTCAAATCCTGTGGATCGAGGGTCGTCAGGCGACCTCGGACACCGGCGAATCAGGTGACGGTTCGGGGGTGATATCGACGGGCCGTTCGAGGAGCTTGCCCTTGTGGAACAGAGCGCCGGCCCGTACGAGCGCGACCAGGTGTGGCGCGTTGATCGCCCGCCACCGGGACTGCGCGGCCTCGATCAGCTTGTAGGCCATCGCCATCCCCGCCGCCCTCGAACCCGGGCCCTTGGTCACTTTGGTCCTCAATCGCACTGTGGCGAAGGTGGATTCGATCGGGTTGGTGGTGCGTAGGTGCACCCAATGCTCGGCTGGATACCGGAAGTACTCGAGCAGCACGTCGGCATCGTCGGTGATCTTCTTCACCGCCTTCGGGTACTTCGCGCCGTAGTCGCGTTCGAACGCCGCGATCGCCAACTGGGCCTTGTCGATGTCCTCCGCGTTGTAGATCTCCTTCATCTGATGAGGCTCAGCGAAGGTGCTCGCTTGTGCTCGTCGAAAGTGCCCACTCGTGGGCGGGTTCACTGTAGCGGTTGCCGGGTGCCGGTGGTGGCTTGACGGAGCTTTTCCGACCGGGCGTGGTGATCACGCAGCCGGTAGGAATCCCCGTCGAGGTTGAGTACCACCGATCGGTGCAGAAGCCGGTCGAGCATCGCGGCGGCGACGGTCGTATCGCCGAGGACCTCACCCCACTCTCCGACACCCCGGTTGGTGGTGATGATGATCGAGGTCTTCAGATAGCGTTGCGCGACAACCTGAAACAGTGCGGAGGCGGCCTCGCCGGGCAGGGGTAGGTAGCCGAGTTCGTCGATCACCAGCAGCGTCGGGCCGGCGTAGAACCGCATCGTCGTCGCCCACCGGCCTTCGATCGCAGCGCGATGGCAGCGGGCGGCCAGATCGGCGGCGGTGGTGAAGTAGGTGCGATAACCGGCATGCGCGGCCGCCCGCGCCAAGCCCACCGACAGGTGGGTCTTTCCGACCCCCGGCGGCCCGATGAGCAGGACGTTCGTCGCGGTTTCGAGGAACCGGCAGGTGCCCAACTCGGCGATCAATGCCCGATCGAGGCCGGGGGCGGCGTCGAAGTCGAAGTCCTCGAGACAGGCCGGGGTGGGCAGGCACGCGAACCGCAACCGCCCGGCGAGGCGGCGGGCTTCGGTGGCGTCGACCTCGATCGACAGCAGCTGTTCGAGCGCTGCGGTCATCGACAGACCGTCCTT
The DNA here is from genome assembly GCF_030916465.1 of Rhodococcus sp. AH-ZY2. Lineage (NCBI taxonomy): Bacteria > Bacillati > Actinomycetota > Actinomycetes > Mycobacteriales > Nocardiaceae > Rhodococcus > Rhodococcus sp. AH-ZY2. The sequence continues at coordinate 250,253 of NZ_CP126460.1, read as the reverse complement.
CTGGGCTCGGTCGAGCACCGACGGCAGCGCTTCGGCAGCGTCGTGCAACTTGAGCGTCGCCAAGTGTCCTCGCAGACGCTGATAAAGACTTGCCGAGGTCGCGGTGGTGTCGGGGGTGGTGGTCATACGAGGGTGTTCCTTCCGCGGGCTGCGCGCTCGTAGGCGGCCAGGTCGACCACCGTCGATCGCGGTGTCGTCGACGGTGGGTGGCGGTCCGTGGTGTTGGTGCGCAATGCTGCTGCCGCAGTGAGCGCCTCGGGTCCGGGTGGGATGCGTTCTTTGCGGCGGTGCGGTCGGCCTCCGGCCGCGGCACCGGCCATCGCGGCCTGTTCAAGGGCGTGAACGTGGCCGTGATCGCGCACCACGGCGCCGGCCCCGTCCGGCGCCAACCGGTGGCGGGCGACGGTGATCTGCGAGGCGGTGACGATGTCGATCACCTCGTCGCCGAGCTGCCGGGTGACGGTGACCTGCGCTGCGGCCAGTTCCGGGGGCACCGAGTAGCGGTTGCCGCGGTAGGCCACCAACGCCTGCCTCGAGACGGTGCGCGGTTCGCTGAGCACCACCGGATACGGACTGCTCGGCATCGACGTCAACGGTTCCCGGTCGGCGACGGTGCGCACCGGGGCCTTGCCGTCGGCGGTGGCCCGCATCCGGGCATCGGCGCGTCGACTACAGAATTTGTCCACGCTCGCCTGGGCCTGCTCGACGGTGAGCTCGTCCGCCACGGTGCGCCACCATCGCTGGGCCGCAGTGTGATTGGACTTCTCGACGACACCCTTGCGATTGCCGGACCGCGGTGGGCAGATCGCCACCAACACGCCGTAATACTTGGCGACCCCGGCGAAGGAGGCAGTGACTTTTCCGCTGTCGGGGTAACAGACCGTCGACATTCGATCGAATCGCCAGGTGTGGGTCAGGCCGCCGAGTTTTCGGCAGATCCGGTCGAGGCCGTCGATCAGATGCGGCTGGGTCATGGCCGGGGCGAGCACCCCGCGCCACCGACCCGAATGCGCGAGCGATCCGACCAGCAGATATGCGGTCTTACCCCAGCCCCACGAGGCGGGTGGGTTCGGCAGCTCGACCCAGTCCCACTGGGTTTCCGCCCCCGCCGGATGGTCGATGACCGCGTTGGGGCGGTCGGTCGCGCACGCGCAGGCTTGGCAGACGGGCCGGAGCTTGCGTTGCCGGATCTGGCGGGTCAGCGTCTGATACGAGGCGGTGTAGCCGAGGTCTTCGAGTTCGTCGCACAAGGTCCGTGCCCACAGATGCGGATCCTCGGTCAGACGAGCGGTGACGTAGTCGACGAACGGTTCGAACGGATCCTCACCAGCGGGTTTACGGATGCCGGGGGTGGTGGTGCCGTTCAGATAGTTGCGGATCGTGCGCCGGTTTCGGCCGGTGTGCCGGGCGATCGCCGAGATCGTCCAGCCTCGTTTGTGCAGTGCGTGGATCTCCACGTCTTCCTCCCATGTCAACATGAGAAAGCGGTCTCCTTCGGGGTGCTGGTGCGTGGTCAGAGACCACCAGCATCGAAGGAGACCCGCCCTCATCGGCGGAGCCACACGGGTGAGCACTTTCGGTGAGCAGGTCTGAGCAGGATCAAAGAGCGCCATCACATCGCCGCCAACGCGCCCGGATGCGCCGACTTCGGGAGCGCAGCAAGAACATTGGCTTGCTTGTGGAACCAGCAGCGTTGCTCGCGGGTGTCGGGGAACACCTCCCGCAGCGCCTTCCAGAACCCGAGCGCACCGTCGCCGACCGCCAACGCCGGGGCGCGCATCCCGCGGCGGCGGCAGCCGCGCAGCAGATCGGCCCACGACTCGGTCGATTCGCGGTAGCCGTCGGTGAGTGCGACGAGTTCCTTGCGGCCGTCGGCGCGGACCCCGAGCATTACCAGCAGGCAGAGTTTTTCCTGCTCGAGGCGGACTTTCAGGTGGATTCCGTCGACCCACAGGTACACGTAGTCGACCTGCGAGAGGTCCCTGGTGCCGAAGGCCTTCGCCTCGTCCTGCCACTGGGCCGTGAGCCGGGTGATCGAGGATGCGGACAGTCCGGCGCCGGTGCCGAGGAACTGTTCGAGCGCCGGCCCGAAGTCACTGGTTGACAGGCCGTGCAGGTACAGCAGCGGCAGCACCTCCGATACCTGCTCGGACTTGCGAGCCCAGGCGGGCAGGATCGCCGAGGAGAACCGCTTGCGCTCGCCGGTATCGGGGTCGATCCGCTTGTCGTTCACGCGGGGCGCCTTCACCGCCACCGCACCCGCCGAGGTCACGACCTCACGTTCGGCGTGGTATCCGTTGCGGACCACCAGTCGGTGGCCGTGTTCGTCGACCTCACCGGCATACCGGGCTACATAGTCGGCGACCTCGGCCTGCAACGCCGCGGCCAGCATCTGCCGGGCACCGTCGCGGACGATCTGGTCGAGCAACGACCGGCCCGCACCGGCCGCATTGCGGGTCTCGTTGGAGTCGTCGTTGTTGTCTACTACCGTGAGCACGGGCGTGCCTTCCCGCCAGCGCGCCAACGCTGGTCTTGATCAGAATTCGGATTCCTTGCAGATCATCTTCCGGGAAGGCACGCCCGCCCGGGATCCACAGGTTCTGATCATTGCTCGTGCGCTGTACGGATGTGTCACAAAGTTCGACAAGGTCGGCGCCGATGACGTCAGCCCGCGGTGGATGTCGATCAGTGCCCTGCTCTCCGCCTTACCTGCCGCCGCCGAGAGTTCTTTGTGGTGGAAATACGGGGTTGGAAGTCAGCTTCGATGCATTACGTCCTTGTAGGAACAATGTGTTAGTTCTGAAGCCATGTGACGATGTCTTCGAGCTGAGTGCTGAGTTCGTTCCATGGACGGTTGAGGTCGAGTGTTCGAGCGCCGATGCGGTTGCCTTGGACGACGACGTCCAGTCCGGGCTGCGCAGGTGCTTCGGTACGCGCATAGAGCAATAGCCCGCTGACCGAGCCGTCGCGGTTCACGTCGGCGTTCTTCACGTACGTCAATACTTGGTACAGATTGGTCGAGTGGACAGTCGGCTTGCCCCACATCCCGGCCTGCATCGATCGGCCGTAATATTTCGCATCAATGATGAGTGCCCGGTGTCCACGCCGCAGTGTGACATCGGTGCGCATTGCCGGGAGCTGTTCGGCTCCGAGTGCGCCTGCATCGTCGTAGTCCCACTTGACGGTGGAGCCGGTGGGGGAGAGTTCGGGGTGGTGGACGATGTAGTACTCGCGCAGGAATCGTTCATACAAGCTGCTCATCGCGTCGTCCGAGACCCATGAGGTGAGCTTGGTGCTTCCGGCATCCTGTGTGGGGAGGAGCCCGCGGACGATCAGTTCACAGACACCGAGCAACAGCCGGTATGTGGCGTTGGCGCGGTGGTAGGTCAGCGTGCGCCAGCGGATCGATGTCGGCGCGATCAGCGTCACCGCGTCCAGGTATGGCAGAAGCCGACGCAGCGCAGCCCGGCGGGGCGCGGCGACATCACCGTGGCGGAGGAGTAGGACGATGACCGACTTCAGCGCCCTGTTGTGGGGCGTGTCGAGCTCGTACTCGTCGAACTCGCACACCAGCCTTCCTCGGAACGTAGAGCGAGTGGCTGCGGTGCGAGTGATATCGATACGTCCGCGAATGGTGGCGAGCGCTTCGCTGCGGTGCAGGTAGTCGCGATGAAGACCGCGCTTGACCTGTGTGCCGACGCCACGCACGAGAATTTCCGCGAACAGATCGTGAAGATGGTCGAAGGCCTCGGCCGCGATTCGGTCGTTGCCTTCGCTGCGGATCGCTCGAAAGGCATAGGCCATCATCACGTACACGTTACGGATAGCGATGGACCTCTCGGTCATGCGACGGCGGCCCTGAGCCTGCTGGCCCACTCCTCGGCCGTGGTCGGCTCGTCGAACCAGTACTCGTCGAGAAGGGGGATGAGTTCGTCCTCGACCACCGAGTACAGCCATTCATCGTCGGTGGCGCCTTCTGGAGGGCTGGAGAGGAAGCTGTGTCCGATGGCGAAGCCCTGGCCGAGTGCGGGGTCGTCGGCGATGGTCTTGTTGAGGTCGATGACCACTTCGACGAGGCGGTCGAGGGTGGGACTTCCAGCGTCTTGCTGCCAACGGGTGAATCCGGCAGAGTGGAAGCCCGGGGTCATCTCGAAAAATCCGAAGCGACGACGCAGTGCGTAATCCAGGACGGCAAGGCTGCGGTCGGCGGTGTTCATCATGCCGATGATGTGGACGTTGGTGGGGACGGAGAACGTCTCGTTCTTGTACAACAGTCGGAGGTCTTGTCCGCGTTTGTCGGCTTCGATGAGCATGAGCAGCTCGCCGAAGATCTTGGAGATGTTGCCGCGGTTGATCTCGTCGATGATGAAGAAGTACGGCCGGTCGGTGTCGTCGGCGCGGGCCTTCTCGCAGAAGCGATAAAACGGCCCTTCAGTGAGCGTGAAACCACCGGTCTCGGTGGGCCGGTATCCCATCATGAAGTCCTCGTACGAGTAGCTCTGATGGAACTGGACCATCTGGACCCGACTCGGATCCTTCACCCCCATGATCGAGTATGCCAGGCGCTTTGCGGCGAAGGTCTTCCCGACACCGGGCGGGCCAGCGAGGATGACGCTCTTCTTCCGCGCCAGCAGAGAGCGCAAACGTTCGTATCGCTCCTCCGGCAGATAGACCTCCTTGAGGAATGCCGTCTTGTCGTAAGCCGGAAGTGGCGTCGGAGTCCCGAGCAACTCCGGCTCTTCCTCGCCGGCGATGAGCTCTTCAAGGTTCTCGACGTAGTCGTGATAGCTCGTAATATCGGTCAGTGTTTTGATTGCGGCATCCCCGGGGTGCTCCCAGGACCCCATATGGGTCCACTTCACTGAGCGCACATGGCGATACGAGGTGCGACCCGGCTCGAACCGGGCGCTGGAGGTGACCTCGCCGCGCCCGACGATCTCGCGCCGCCCGCGCTTGGCATAGACGATGTCGCCCACGGCGATCTCGTTCTGGAACTCCCACACTGCAAGAACGTCGTTTCTCAACGACCCGCCGGTCCCCTCGACGTCGAGTGCCTGTCGAATCGACTCTCGACTCGGGTACGTAGCGAGGTCGTCGAGCTCGTCCCAACCGATCGCCATGATGCCGCTGGACGAGAACTCCTCCCACTCCGAAGCTTGCGGCCCAGGGGAGTAAAGCCAGTAGTGGCGTGGACGAGGCTCAACCAGCTCACCGACTTCAACGTCTGTGAGAGTCGATTCAGCGCGGGAGGCGTCCCAGAGCTCCGCTACCCCAGGTGTCCAGAAGTGGAACGGTCCCTCGACCTCGTGAGCGAGGGCGGCGCGGATCGCGAGTAGATCGCGGTCGATCGAGCCAGGGGTGCCGCCTGACGCCCCGCCGATTCGATCGGCCAGACCATCACGGATTTTCACCTTCATCGAGGCCGAAGAGATCGGCTCGAACACATCGGGTCGCGCAAGGAACTGCAGGGCGTTGCGGATGTCGGAGCGGTCGTCACCGGAGGCGAGCATGACGCGCTGCAGCTCCCACGGATCGCTCCGCGCTGACTCGCGCTCGGCCTCCGACAGGCCAGTCCAGTGGCGCACGAAGGTCGAAGCCCAAATGACGTGTCGCCACAGTACCCCGTTGTACCAGGAACCGGGGTCGAACCCTGCGGTCCCGGCCGGGCGGTCAAGCCAGGTGGACATTGGCTCCGGGATTGCCAAAGGGGAGTCGAGATGCGTCAGCACCCGGTCGACATGGGCCCTGCGTGTCTCGGGGCGGGCCGACCGAAGCGCGTGCTCTCGTAGGAAGACGAGTTCGGCCGCAAGGAGCACGACCTCACGAGATGCTCCTTGAAGTTGCCGGTCGAGCTTTTCCCATTGGCCCTGGTCCTTTCCGACGATGGGGTTGTCCCCAATTCTGGCCCGAAGTTCTTCTGCCGCCTCAGCTGTCCAGATCGTGGTCGCCGGGTCGATCACGGACCGACCGTCTCCGAGCATATGAGTGAACACCTCGCCGATCTCGCGCGCGATCTTCATGTCAGGGACCGGCCGTGAAGATTCGAGGGCAAACTCTGAGTCGACATCAAAATGATCATTGGCCATGTCTGCAGTCTGCCCGATCGTTACCCGCGCAAGGTATAGGCGTCCCCCCGCGATTAGCGATGAAAACCTCAAGTCGCGGCGGCAAAGACGCAGGGCTCTGGTCGACGACGGGGTCGAACGAGCCGATACGCAAGGGCTCTCCACTGAACTCCGGCCCAAACTTTGCGTAAAGCTGCATCGTGCTACCAGCTGGCCCGTCGTCGATCAAGGACACGATGCTGATCGACGACGGGAAAGGGCGGGATGTCAGCTATTCGCTGCTGCCACTGCTGCCGAGAATCGGCGGTAATACCGGGGTGGGTTCCGGTTCCGGCTCTGGTTCCGGTTCGGGGGCGGGATCCGGAACGAGTTTCACGACACGGCTGGTGGAGGTGGTGCTGCTGCCCTCGAGATACGAGACGGTGACCGCATCCTGGGGTCCGACTGCAACACCGGTAGGATAGACGACACCGGTGAAGGGCAGCGCAGTGCGGGTGCCATCTGCTCCGAGGCGGACGATTCGGGGAGCGTCGCCTTCTGCACCCGCGAGCACGGGCGATCCGTCAGTTGCAGCGGCGACATCGAGCAGGTCGAACCCGGGTACCGCGGTCTCGGTGCGGGTTCCATCACGCCTGACTGTCACAACCGCCGAATCTCCGTCCCGAAACTGCGCATCCCCGATCAGGATGTTGCCGGCCCGGTCCAGATCGACACCGCGTGGTTGTACGAATCCGGTGACCGTTTGAGTGATGTCGCCACTGGTGATGTCCGCTCGGATGACCTGCGCGTCGTCATTGCCGGTCCCGCAGTCGAGGACCACGAGTTCGGTGCTGTCAGTGGCCACATCGCAGGGGTTGTGGACTGCGAGAGGGATCTGGGCGGCACCACCACCTGGAGGGATTCGAGTCACCCAGCCGGGCGCCACCTCTCCCGTACGTGAGAGCGAACTTCCCACCGTGTAGACGATGGAGCCATCGTTCGCCCGGGCGATACCGCTACCACCGCCGGGAGCGTCGACGGTGAAACCCCATTGTGTTCCGTCGGTACCGACGTACGTGATTCGAGCGCCGGTGACGGCTCTCCGCTGCGCGGTTCGGTGCCGGGGTCGATGGATGCGGCCTCGTGGTCGACGACGGTGTGGTGCTGGGGATGGCATCATCGATGCTGACCCCGATTCCCTCCGCGTCGTTCATCGAGCAGAAAGCGTGATGGCACATGGACTATCGCAGCACCGACGCATCCGACCGTCGCCGTGACCCGCGCGAGCCTCGGCGCCGGCCGGACCCCACGGCGGAGCAGACCGCGCCCGGACCGAACATGACGGACGCGATCCACCGCCGGCTGTTTTCCGACTACACACCCACCGCTGGACCGCGCTGACCGGTATGCGTGCGGCACGGACCTCGGCGATCAACTCGTCGGGCAGTGCCCGCACCCCGTTTCGGCCCAGGACCGACCGCACGAGCTCGCTGAGGGAGAGCCCGAGCACCTGTCCCAGCTCGGCGAGCGTGGTGGCTCGGAGTGCTGGCCAGGGACGGGATCGAGGGGTTCGGTGCGGCACCGCTGCCGCAGGCCGTGAGTGCGCCGAAAGCGGCGAGCCCGAGGGCAGCAAGTCGAAACGCGGTCTTCATATCCGGTGGATCGTCGGACGGTCCGGAACGGTTACCGGATTTGTCCGGTCTTGTCTGTGGGGCACGGCGAAATGCCACGCAGATGGCATATCCCCGATGACACGAGCGCGGTGGGATCTGATATCTGTTGGCGATGACTGCACCACCTGGATGGCATCCCGATCCCGAAGGCGCCGCGCAGCTGCGCTGGTGGGACGGAACCCAGTGGACCTCTGCGACCCAACCGCTCGTTCCGGAATCTGTACAGCCGTCCGAGTCCCTACCGCCGTCGAGCTCGCCGGAGTCCTCGCAGCAGCGCATCACGCTGTTCAATGCGAAGAAGCGTGCCCAGGAGCTGCAGTCCGAGGTGGATCGCTTGCGCCGTCTGGTCGATCAGATGGGGCTCGGTGGGGTAGCAGCGCTCGATGCCGAAACCGCGCGCCTGAACGACCAGGTTGCCGCGTTGCGCGCCGAACACACCAACCTGGCCGCGCAGATCACCGCAGCACGAGCGGAACTCGTCGAAGCCCACAGTCAGCAAGAACTCCAGACCGTGGCGTTGTACCGGTATCACCACCCGGCAGAAACGTCCGTACAGCTCAAGGATGAACTCGCCCGCGTGCAGGCAGCGATCAAACAGGCGGTGCGCGACAAGACCGCGATCACCGCCACCTCGAACTTCACGTTCAACAACTCCGCAACGCAGGGGCGAAAGTTCGTCTCGGAGATGTCGAAGATCATGCTGCGCGCCTACAACGCCGAGGCGGAGAACTGCGTCAAGACCGTCAAGGCCGGAAATCTCGCGGCGGCGTCCGCACGACTGTTCAAGGCTTCCGAACAGATTGCCCGTCAGGGGCAGATGATCGCTCTACGCGTAACAGATCACTATCACCGCCTTCGATTGCGGGAACTCGAACTGGCCGCCGATGTCCACCAGAAGGTCCAGGAGGAAAAGGAAGCCGAACGCGCGCGGCGCGAGGAGTTGCGCGAGCAACGCAAAGCCGAGCAGGAACTGGCCGCCGAACGCGCCAAGCTGGACAAGGAATTGGCGCACTACCAATCGGCCTTGGCCACGTTGGAGGCGAACGGCGACAGCGCTGCTGCCGAACGCCTGAGATCCAAGCTCGTTGATGTCCAGCGCGCCATCGATGACGTCGACTATCGGGCAGCGAACATCCGCGCCGGGTACGTCTACGTCATCTCGAATATGGGCGCTTTCGGAATCAACATGGTCAAGATCGGGATGACCCGCAGGCTCGACCCGATGGACAGGGTGCGTGAACTCGGTGACGCATCGGTGCCGTTCCGCTTCGACGTGCACGCCTTGTTCTTCTCCGAGGACGCGGTGACCGTCGAAGCCAGACTGCACGAAGCATTCGCCGAACGGCGGGTCAACAAGGTGAACCCGAGACGCGAGTTCTTCTACGCCACTCCCGAGGATGTCCTCGAAGTGCTAGGTCGGCACGTCGGCGAGGTGCTTTCGTTCACCGCCGAACCCGAGGCGGAGGAATACCTTCTCAGCATCGGGAAGAAGGACGCCGCATTCTGACCGGTGGACTGTGGGGCGGCCCCGGCGGATAGTTGGGGCCGGCTCGGATACATCTGCGTGCGTGGAATATTGACGACGCACACCCATCGACAAGAGCTCCCGATCCCGTGAGGCTCATGGTGACTCACGACAAGCGCTGCCCCTTGTTCGTCTACAGTTTGCGGGCGCCGACGGATCTGCGCGACGGTGCCGGGATGACTGCGGTGACATCGTCACTGGCAGGTTGGACAGAGGGGTTCGTTCGCCTTGTGTGCACCCGGTGCGATGTCGGCCTGATCCCTCCCGGCGTTTCCGGAGAGCTCATGGTGTGAGCGCTTCCTCCGGATTGAGGGTGCGCATGCGATCGTAGTGGAGTTGCTCTGCCCGGTCGGGGGTGAGGTCGTGGCAGTAGCTGTGTGGTCGTTCTCGGTTGTAGAACGCCACCCATTCGGCGGTGCCCAGCGACAACTCAGTGGCTCCATGGAACAGGGGCTGGTTGTCGACCAGTTCGTTCTTGTAGTCCGAGTTCACCGATTCGGCCAGGGCATTGTCGAAACTGTCCCCGACGGTGCCGATAGAGGCCGCGATCCCTTCCTCGGCCAATCGCTGCCCGAACACGATGGCAGTATACTGCGATCCGGCGTCGCTATGATGGACGAGTTTGCTCAAATCGACTACCCCGCAACGTTTTCTGTTGTCGATCGCATTGTTGATCGCATCGGTCACCAAGTTCACCGTCATCTCCGTGGCCACCTTCCAGCCGACGATCTTGCGGGCGAACACGTCAGTCACGAAGGCTGTGTACGCCCAACCGGATTCGGTGCGGCAGTAGGTGAAATCGGCCACCCACAGGCGGTTGGGTGCCGCGGCATAAAACTGCCGGTCGACCAGATCCGTCGGCCGCTTGGCCGCCGCGTCAGGGATGGTCGTGCGCACCCGTTTCTTCTTGATCGCGCCGTGCCATCCCATCTCCCGCATGACCCGTTCAACCGTGCAACGGGCGACATCTAATCCGTTGCTGCGCAGCATTATCCATGTCTTTCGTGAGCCCAGAACGCGGGTCAGGGGTTTGTTCTTGCGGAGCATGAAGATCGCATCGATGACCTGCGCGTCAGCGAGCATACGGGCGCTCGGCCCGCGGTTGATGTGGTCGTAGTATGTGGACGGGGCGATGCGCCAGCCGTGCTCAGAGAGCACGGCGCACATCGAATCGACACCCCAGATAAGACCATCCGCACCCACCCGATGTCCCTGGTGGGTGCGGATGAAGTCCACAATTACCGGTGTGGCCGGTCGATTTCGGCCGCGAAGAAAACCGACGCCGCTTTCAGGATGCCGTTGGCCCGTTTGAGTTCGGCGACCTCCTGTTTGAGCCTGCGGATCTCCTCGTTGTCGGCCCTCGAGGCGCCTTCCGCATCAGCGGCCGGGGCCTTACGAACCCACTGACGGACAGTCTCCGCCGAGGTCACCCCCAACAGATCTGCGGTCTTGCGCATCGCCGGCCACTCCGCCGACCCGTGGGCCACCAACTGGGCCACCATGTCCACGGCGTCTCGCTTCAACTCAGCCGAGTACCGCTTCGATCCTGCTGCCATAGGTTTCATCCTCCCTTGAGAGGAGCCCTCCGGAAATCCCGGGAGGGATCAGCCCGTCTTGCTGGTGGTGTGTTGATCTGGGGCCGAGGTCGCGGCTGACACATCACTTTGTATGGCCTTGACGACATATGGTTTTGATGCCATATTGGGGGTGTGGACGTAGATGCCCCGGAAGGGTTCTGGGACTGGCTCGACCGTATCGAAGTCAAAGCCAGAGGAGGTGACGAGCATTCTCGGCGCATCCTTGCTCGGGCTGTCGACGCACTGAAACTGCTGCGGGATCTGCCCGGGCCTCCGGACGAGGACAAGCCTGACCTCAAGCGGGTACGTCAGTTGGGTCGGTATCCGGTGTGGCGCACAGCCCGTCCTTTCGACCCTGGCATTGCGTTCCGCTTGATCTGTTGGTTCCCGCCGAACAGCAACACCGTGGTGGTGGCGCTGTTTGCGGGCGACAAGTCGAGGATCGGTGACGTGTTTTACAACAGTGTCGGCCCCCGAGCCGATACCGCGATCCGAGCATGGAAGTTCCAGGCAGAAGAAGGAGATCAGTGATGGCCGAACCGTTGGACCGGACCCGATTCACCCGCGGAAACGACCGTATCGACCGACTGGCCGCGGACCCGCTAATCGCCGACGACGTCGCCCGTTACGCGGCCGAACGTGCGGAGGTCAACCGGATCTATGCTCAAGGTCTCGCGGACATCCGCAAGGCTGGCAACCTGACGCAAACCGAAGTTGCGAAGATCCTCGACACCGACCAGGGCACAGTGTCGAGGATTGAGAACCGGGATGATCTGCTGCTCTCGACCCTGCGGCAGTACCTGGCCGCAACCGGTGCGGTGCACGCGAAGATCGTCGTGGAGAAGGACGGTGTCGAGATCGCTCTCGACCTCGACACTTTCGCGTCATCGACACCCGCATGATGCGGTAGCGGCGTCCCGGACGGCATCGTCCGGGACGCCGTCTCGTTCTGGTTGTCAGCTGCTCGCATGGGCCGGTCATTGTCAGTCGTCAGTGCACTGCGAGGGCCCGAATCGTGCCGCGGCCCTCCTGGTCGGTCTTGGATTTGCGCAGCCGGATGTGCAACCCGTCGAGCCGATGCACCGCGATGTCCCTGCAGGTGAGGGCGACGAGTTCGCTGCGCCGGACCGCCCCCGCGAAACCGAGCAGCAGGATCGCGGCATCGCGGCGTTCCAGAACCTCATCGGCCCGACTCCGGCAGCTCGAGCGGGCTTTGTCGACGATGGTGAGGACGTCGGCGGTGAGTAGCGGTGCCCGCGGATTGCGGGGTCGGTCTCCGGCGGTGGGCGTAGTCGCGGCGGATCCTGGACATCGTTGCCGCACCAGGTCATCGCCGGTGGGGCTGGAGTGTCCGGCTTCGCGGTGATGATGCGCGATCGCCGTGAGATGGTGCGCCAAAGTGGCCGGGGGCGTAGGCGCGGGTGCCGTCCGGAGTGAGGGTGTCGGCGGCGGAGACCAGATATGCGGCGAGGGTCACCGGATGCGCCGGCAACGCGGCGTGTCCCTCGCTTCGTCACCAGGTGGTGAATGTCCGCCGTACCGGGGCGTAGGTGCGGCGGGTACCGGCGGAGCGGGCCGAGGCCACCGAGGCACCGATCCGCTCGAGGGTGTGCGGAAGTGTCTGTATGGAACATGAGAGTCGGCGCCACCAGGATCTGTCGCACTGATGAAGAACGCCGAGCCCAGGAGGCAGCTGAGCGCCTTAGGGAGCTTGAGGAGCAGTACGGCCTGGACCGTCTGCCCAACACCGAGGATGACCCGAATCACGACATCTACATTGACGTGCCGATATCGACGCCCCGGATGTCGACCTGCCGAACGTTGGCGGTTTTCTGTGTAGGTTGGCGGTTTTCTGTGTAGGCGGGCGCGTTGGTGTTGAGCGCTGGATAGCTGAGGTACGCACTGATGCCCCCGTCGTTGCCGCGGAAGGGGTGCGCCGTGCAGCTTGAATGCGGGTGTTCGTTAGTCCCACGGCGTCGAGGTGAACCCTGCTGCACGCATGTGTTGCCGTGCTTCTTCCTGAAACGTCTCGACCTGTTCCTTTAAGGTCTCGACATACCCTGCCTGCGCCCGTGCCGCGTCGGAAGTCTCGTACTTGGGTAGCCCGCGTTCCTGGCGGAAGACATTGACGAACTTGTCCAGCTCGATCGCTGCGGCTTGCATCGCCGCGTTCTTCGCCATCGGCTCGGTGGTCTGGCTGACTACCGTCCGGAGTGCCTCGAAGACGCGTACTGCTGCATCCTGCAGTTCAGTGGAGGCGAACAGCTTCAGGTTGCTCAGCGACAAACCGAGACGTTTCAACTCGGTCACCTGGGTCTCCACGAACGCCATCTTCTCCATGGCATTTGGGTCGATCTCTCCGGCATCGGACAGCACTTGGTCGCGAAGAAAGTTGAAGAGTTTATTTTCATCGATGACAGCGAGAAGCATGTCTGATGCCGTGGTGGCGTAGCTGCTGGCGGCTTCGAAGACGATCGCCTGATTGCGTTGCTCCTGCTCGCGTTCCGCTTTTCGGGCGTCGAGATCGTTCTCCTGATCGATCTTGCGAAGGTCGCTCTTCTTGGTCGAGACCAGGTTGAATCCTCCAGTTACCACCGCACCGAGGAGGGTGCCCGCGGGAACGCCCCACCAGAAGCCGGGCTGCGTGAAGAAGTCGGAGAGTGCGCTCATGGCGGGCAACCTAGCAACTACCCCTGACAGAAAGATCGCCGGTAAGGGCTTCCACACCGTTTGACGCTGGTTGGGCCGTGCGTGGATCCTTGTTGCGGATTGCACTGCGCCACCGCTCCGGGGAACCCGGGCCGCCTCCGGTGGGTTGGTTGCAGTGTGGTGTCGGTGCTGGTGGGTGTTTTTTGGTTGTGACCTGGGGTGATGCCATGTCCCGTTGTGGTGGGGTGCCGGAGACTGGGGCCGGCGGATGCGTGCGGGGGTCGGAGCGTCGGGGTGCGCGCGGGGCCTGGTGATGCTGGTTTTGGGCGTTTTTGAATTATGTTGTGCTGCAATATATCTATATAAATATATTGTCGTACAGTGATTTTGAGTGACTTTGCGCATAGGAACATTGGTGTTGTGTCGTATTTGGTTGGTAGCATGAGTATTTCAATGCTATCTGGTTCGTATAGTGTCCGGGTGTGTCTGGTGTGGTGGGGTATGATGGGTGCGTGACATCGGGACGGGTTGAGAGAGACGGGGGCAGTGCGTCCCCGTCTCTCATTCGGGTGGGGGGAGTCAATAGCGTGTCGATGAATTGTGTTGGTGAGACTGTTATTTTGATTTTGAGCGGAGCGCAGCGACGCGTTCGGCGGCAACGTGACGGGAGTACCGTCGAGCCGCGCAGCGGCTCCCTGGTGGGGAGCGTAGCGACCCGCCCCGTTCCCCGGCGCGGAGCGCCGGGGAAGCGCCGCGAGGTGCTGCTTTGCATGAGACGGTCTGAATCTTTAACCTTAGCAATACGTGGCCGAACGCAGCGTTCGGCCACGTATTGCTAAGGTTAAAGATTCAGACCGTCTCATGCAAAGCAGCACCTCGCGGCGCTTCCCCGGCGCTCCGCGCCGGGGAACGGGGCGGGTCGCTACGCTCCCCACCAGGGAGCCGCTGCGCGGCTCGACGGTACTCCCGTCACGTTGCCGCCGAACGCGTCGCTGCGCTCCGCTCAAAATCAAAATAACAGTCTCACCAACACAATTCATCGACACGCTATTGACTCCCCCCACCCGAATGAGAGACGGGGACGCACTGCCCCCGTCTCTCTCAACCCGTCCCGATGTCACGCACCCATCATACCCCACCACACCAGACACACCCGGACACTATACGAACCAGATAGCATTGAAATACTCATGCTACCAACCAAATACGACACAACACCAATGTTCCTATGCGCAAAGTCACTCAAAATCACTGTACGACAATATATTTATATAGATATATTGCAGCACAACATAATTCAAAAACGCCCAAAACCAGCATCACCAGGCCCCGCGCGCACCCCGACGCTCCGACCCCCGCACGCATCCGCCGGCCCCAGTCTCCGGCACCCCACCACAACGGGACATGGCATCACCCCAGGTCACAACCAAAAAACACCCACCAGCACCGACACCACACTGCAACCAACCCACCGGAGGCGGCCCGGGTTCCCCGGAGCGGTGGCGCAGTGCAATCCGCAACAAGGATCCACGCACGGCCCAACCAGCGTCAAACGGTGTGGAAGCCCTTACCGGCGATCTTTCTGTCAGGGGTAGTTGCTAGGTTGCCCGCCATGAGCGCACTCTCCGACTTCTTCACGCAGCCCGGCTTCTGGTGGGGCGTTCCCGCGGGCACCCTCCTCGGTGCGGTGGTAACTGGAGGATTCAACCTGGTCTCGACCAAGAAGAGCGACCTTCGCAAGATCGATCAGGAGAACGATCTCGACGCCCGAAAAGCGGAACGCGAGCAGGAGCAACGCAATCAGGCGATCGTCTTCGAAGCCGCCAGCAGCTACGCCACCACGGCATCAGACATGCTTCTCGCTGTCATCGATGAAAATAAACTCTTCAACTTTCTTCGCGACCAAGTGCTGTCCGATGCCGGAGAGATCGACCCAAATGCCATGGAGAAGATGGCGTTCGTGGAGACCCAGGTGACCGAGTTGAAACGTCTCGGTTTGTCGCTGAGCAACCTGAAGCTGTTCGCCTCCACTGAACTGCAGGATGCAGCAGTACGCGTCTTCGAGGCACTCCGGACGGTAGTCAGCCAGACCACCGAGCCGATGGCGAAGAACGCGGCGATGCAAGCCGCAGCGATCGAGCTGGACAAGTTCGTCAATGTCTTCCGCCAGGAACGCGGGCTACCCAAGTACGAGACTTCCGACGCGGCACGGGCGCAGGCAGGGTATGTCGAGACCTTAAAGGAACAGGTCGAGACGTTTCAGGAAGAAGCACGGCAACACATGCGTGCAGCAGGGTTCACCTCGACGCCGTGGGACTAACGAACACCCGCATTCAAGCTGCACGGCGCACCCCTTCCGCGGCAACGACGGGGGCATCAGTGCGTACCTCAGCTATCCAGCGCTCAACACCAACGCGCCCGCCTACACAGAAAACCGCCAACCTACACAGAAAACCGCCAACGTTCGGCAGGTCGACATCCGGGGCGTCGATATCGGCACGTCAATGTAGATGTCGTGATTCGGGTCATCCTCGGTGTTGGGCAGACGGTCCAGGCCGTACTGCTCCTCAAGCTCCCTAAGGCGCTCAGCTGCCTCCTGGGCTCGGCGTTCTTCATCAGTGCGACAGATCCTGGTGGCGCCGACTCTCATGTTCCATACAGACACTTCCGCACACCCTCGAGCGGATCGGTGCCTCGGTGGCCTCGGCCCGCTCCGCCGGTACCCGCCGCACCTACGCCCCGGTACGGCGGACATTCACCACCTGGTGACGAAGCGAGGGACACGCCGCGTTGCCGGCGCATCCGGTGACCCTCGCCGCATATCTGGTCTCCGCCGCCGACACCCTCACTCCGGACGGCACCCGCGCCTACGCCCCCGGCCACTTTGGCGCACCATCTCACGGCGATCGCGCATCATCACCGCGAAGCCGGACACTCCAGCCCCACCGGCGATGACCTGGTGCGGCAACGATGTCCAGGATCCGCCGCGACTACGCCCACCGCCGGAGACCGACCCCGCAATCCGCGGGCACCGCTACTCACCGCCGACGTCCTCACCATCGTCGACAAAGCCCGCTCGAGCTGCCGGAGTCGGGCCGATGAGGTTCTGGAACGCCGCGATGCCGCGATCCTGCTGCTCGGTTTCGCGGGGGCGGTCCGGCGCAGCGAACTCGTCGCCCTCACCTGCAGGGACATCGCGGTGCATCGGCTCGACGGGTTGCACATCCGGCTGCGCAAATCCAAGACCGACCAGGAGGGCCGCGGCACGATTCGGGCCCTCGCAGTGCACTGACGACTGACAATGACCGGCCCATGCGAGCAGCTGACAACCAGAACGAGACGGCGTCCCGGACGATGCCGTCCGGGACGCCGCTACCGCATCATGCGGGTGTCGATGACGCGAAAGTGTCGAGGTCGAGAGCGATCTCGACACCGTCCTTCTCCACGACGATCTTCGCGTGCACCGCACCGGTTGCGGCCAGGTACTGCCGCAGGGTCGAGAGCAGCAGATCATCCCGGTTCTCAATCCTCGACACTGTGCCCTGGTCGGTGTCGAGGATCTTCGCAACTTCGGTTTGCGTCAGGTTGCCAGCCTTGCGGATGTCCGCGAGACCTTGAGCATAGATCCGGTTGACCTCCGCACGTTCGGCCGCGTAACGGGCGACGTCGTCGGCGATTAGCGGGTCCGCGGCCAGTCGGTCGATACGGTCGTTTCCGCGGGTGAATCGGGTCCGGTCCAACGGTTCGGCCATCACTGATCTCCTTCTTCTGCCTGGAACTTCCATGCTCGGATCGCGGTATCGGCTCGGGGGCCGACACTGTTGTAAAACACGTCACCGATCCTCGACTTG
Source organism: Rhodococcus sp. AH-ZY2 (assembly GCF_030916465.1). Taxonomy (NCBI): domain Bacteria; kingdom Bacillati; phylum Actinomycetota; class Actinomycetes; order Mycobacteriales; family Nocardiaceae; genus Rhodococcus; species Rhodococcus sp. AH-ZY2. The sequence continues at coordinate 232,934 of NZ_CP126460.1, read as the reverse complement.
TCGCCCGCAAACAGCGCCACCACCACGGTGTTGCTGTTCGGCGGGAACCAACAGATCAAGCGGAACGCAATGCCAGGGTCGAAAGGACGGGCTGTGCGCCACACCGGATACCGACCCAACTGACGTACCCGCTTGAGGTCAGGCTTGTCCTCGTCCGGAGGCCCGGGCAGATCCCGCAGCAGTTTCAGTGCGTCGACAGCCCGAGCAAGGATGCGCCGAGAATGCTCGTCACCTCCTCTGGCTTTGACTTCGATACGGTCGAGCCAGTCCCAGAACCCTTCCGGGGCATCTACGTCCACACCCCCAATATGGCATCAAAACCATATGTCGTCAAGGCCATACAAAGTGATGTGTCAGCCGCGACCTCGGCCCCAGATCAACACACCACCAGCAAGACGGGCTGATCCCTCCCGGGATTTCCGGAGGGCTCCTCTCAAGGGAGGATGAAACCTATGGCAGCAGGATCGAAGCGGTACTCGGCTGAGTTGAAGCGAGACGCCGTGGACATGGTGGCCCAGTTGGTGGCCCACGGGTCGGCGGAGTGGCCGGCGATGCGCAAGACCGCAGATCTGTTGGGGGTGACCTCGGCGGAGACTGTCCGTCAGTGGGTTCGTAAGGCCCCGGCCGCTGATGCGGAAGGCGCCTCGAGGGCCGACAACGAGGAGATCCGCAGGCTCAAACAGGAGGTCGCCGAACTCAAACGGGCCAACGGCATCCTGAAAGCGGCGTCGGTTTTCTTCGCGGCCGAAATCGACCGGCCACACCGGTAATTGTGGACTTCATCCGCACCCACCAGGGACATCGGGTGGGTGCGGATGGTCTTATCTGGGGTGTCGATTCGATGTGCGCCGTGCTCTCTGAGCACGGCTGGCGCATCGCCCCGTCCACATACTACGACCACATCAACCGCGGGCCGAGCGCCCGTATGCTCGCTGACGCGCAGGTCATCGATGCGATCTTCATGCTCCGCAAGAACAAACCCCTGACCCGCGTTCTGGGCTCACGAAAGACATGGATAATGCTGCGCAGCAACGGATTAGATGTCGCCCGTTGCACGGTTGAACGGGTCATGCGGGAGATGGGATGGCACGGCGCGATCAAGAAGAAACGGGTGCGCACGACCATCCCTGACGCGGCGGCCAAGCGGCCGACGGATCTGGTCGACCGGCAGTTTTATGCCGCGGCACCCAACCGCCTGTGGGTGGCCGATTTCACCTACTGCCGCACCGAATCCGGTTGGGCGTACACAGCCTTCGTGACTGACGTGTTCGCCCGCAAGATCGTCGGCTGGAAGGTGGCCACGGAGATGACGGTGAACTTGGTGACCGATGCGATCAACAATGCGATCGACAACAGAAAACGTTGCGGGGTAGTCGATTTGAGCAAACTCGTCCATCATAGCGACGCCGGATCGCAGTATACTGCCATCGTGTTCGGGCAGCGATTGGCCGAGGAAGGGATCGCGGCCTCTATCGGCACCGTCGGGGACAGTTTCGACAATGCCCTGGCCGAATCGGTGAACTCGGACTACAAGAACGAACTGGTCGACAACCAGCCCCTGTTCCATGGAGCCACTGAGTTGTCGCTGGGCACCGCCGAATGGGTGGCGTTCTACAACCGAGAACGACCACACAGCTACTGCCACGACCTCACCCCCGACCGGGCAGAGCAACTCCACTACGATCGCATGCGCACCCTCAATCCGGAGGAAGCGCTCACACCATGAGCTCTCCGGAAACGCCGGGAGGGATCAGGCCGACATCGCACCGGGTGCACACAAGGCGAACGAACCCCTCTGTCCAACCTGCCAGTGACGATGTCACCGCAGTCATCCCGGCACCGTCGCGCAGATCCGTCGGCGCCCGCAAACTGTAGACGAACAAGGGGCAGCGCTTGTCGTGAGTCACCATGAGCCTCACGGGATCGGGAGCTCTTGTCGATGGGTGTGCGTCGTCAATATTCCACGCACGCAGATGTATCCGAGCCGGCCCCAACTATCCGCCGGGGCCGCCCCACAGTCCACCGGTCAGAATGCGGCGTCCTTCTTCCCGATGCTGAGAAGGTATTCCTCCGCCTCGGGTTCGGCGGTGAACGAAAGCACCTCGCCGACGTGCCGACCTAGCACTTCGAGGACATCCTCGGGAGTGGCGTAGAAGAACTCGCGTCTCGGGTTCACCTTGTTGACCCGCCGTTCGGCGAATGCTTCGTGCAGTCTGGCTTCGACGGTCACCGCGTCCTCGGAGAAGAACAAGGCGTGCACGTCGAAGCGGAACGGCACCGATGCGTCACCGAGTTCACGCACCCTGTCCATCGGGTCGAGCCTGCGGGTCATCCCGATCTTGACCATGTTGATTCCGAAAGCGCCCATATTCGAGATGACGTAGACGTACCCGGCGCGGATGTTCGCTGCCCGATAGTCGACGTCATCGATGGCGCGCTGGACATCAACGAGCTTGGATCTCAGGCGTTCGGCAGCAGCGCTGTCGCCGTTCGCCTCCAACGTGGCCAAGGCCGATTGGTAGTGCGCCAATTCCTTGTCCAGCTTGGCGCGTTCGGCGGCCAGTTCCTGCTCGGCTTTGCGTTGCTCGCGCAACTCCTCGCGCCGCGCGCGTTCGGCTTCCTTTTCCTCCTGGACCTTCTGGTGGACATCGGCGGCCAGTTCGAGTTCCCGCAATCGAAGGCGGTGATAGTGATCTGTTACGCGTAGAGCGATCATCTGCCCCTGACGGGCAATCTGTTCGGAAGCCTTGAACAGTCGTGCGGACGCCGCCGCGAGATTTCCGGCCTTGACGGTCTTGACGCAGTTCTCCGCCTCGGCGTTGTAGGCGCGCAGCATGATCTTCGACATCTCCGAGACGAACTTTCGCCCCTGCGTTGCGGAGTTGTTGAACGTGAAGTTCGAGGTGGCGGTGATCGCGGTCTTGTCGCGCACCGCCTGTTTGATCGCTGCCTGCACGCGGGCGAGTTCATCCTTGAGCTGTACGGACGTTTCTGCCGGGTGGTGATACCGGTACAACGCCACGGTCTGGAGTTCTTGCTGACTGTGGGCTTCGACGAGTTCCGCTCGTGCTGCGGTGATCTGCGCGGCCAGGTTGGTGTGTTCGGCGCGCAACGCGGCAACCTGGTCGTTCAGGCGCGCGGTTTCGGCATCGAGCGCTGCTACCCCACCGAGCCCCATCTGATCGACCAGACGGCGCAAGCGATCCACCTCGGACTGCAGCTCCTGGGCACGCTTCTTCGCATTGAACAGCGTGATGCGCTGCTGCGAGGACTCCGGCGAGCTCGACGGCGGTAGGGACTCGGACGGCTGTACAGATTCCGGAACGAGCGGTTGGGTCGCAGAGGTCCACTGGGTTCCGTCCCACCAGCGCAGCTGCGCGGCGCCTTCGGGATCGGGATGCCATCCAGGTGGTGCAGTCATCGCCAACAGATATCAGATCCCACCGCGCTCGTGTCATCGGGGATATGCCATCTGCGTGGCATTTCGCCGTGCCCCACAGACAAGACCGGACAAATCCGGTAACCGTTCCGGACCGTCCGACGATCCACCGGATATGAAGACCGCGTTTCGACTTGCTGCCCTCGGGCTCGCCGCTTTCGGCGCACTCACGGCCTGCGGCAGCGGTGCCGCACCGAACCCCTCGATCCCGTCCCTGGCCAGCACTCCGAGCCACCACGCTCGCCGAGCTGGGACAGGTGCTCGGGCTCTCCCTCAGCGAGCTCGTGCGGTCGGTCCTGGGCCGAAACGGGGTGCGGGCACTGCCCGACGAGTTGATCGCCGAGGTCCGTGCCGCACGCATACCGGTCAGCGCGGTCCAGCGGTGGGTGTGTAGTCGGAAAACAGCCGGCGGTGGATCGCGTCCGTCATGTTCGGTCCGGGCGCGGTCTGCTCCGCCGTGGGGTCCGGCCGGCGCCGAGGCTCGCGCGGGTCACGGCGACGGTCGGATGCGTCGGTGCTGCGATAGTCCATGTGCCATCACGCTTTCTGCTCGATGAACGACGCGGAGGGAATCGGGGTCAGCATCGATGATGCCATCCCCAGCACCACACCGTCGTCGACCACGAGGCCGCATCCATCGACCCCGGCACCGAACCGCGCAGCGGAGAGCCGTCACCGGCGCTCGAATCACGTACGTCGGTACCGACGGAACACAATGGGGTTTCACCGTCGACGCTCCCGGCGGTGGTAGCGGTATCGCCCGGGCGAACGATGGCTCCATCGTCTACACGGTGGGAAGTTCGCTCTCACGTACGGGAGAGGTGGCGCCCGGCTGGGTGACTCGAATCCCTCCAGGTGGTGGTGCCGCCCAGATCCCTCTCGCAGTCCACAACCCCTGCGATGTGGCCACTGACAGCACCGAACTCGTGGTCCTCGACTGCGGGACCGGCAATGACGACGCGCAGGTCATCCGAGCGGACATCACCAGTGGCGACATCACTCAAACGGTCACCGGATTCGTACAACCACGCGGTGTCGATCTGGACCGGGCCGGCAACATCCTGATCGGGGATGCGCAGTTTCGGGACGGAGATTCGGCGGTTGTGACAGTCAGGCGTGATGGAACCCGCACCGAGACCGCGGTACCCGGGTTCGACCTGCTCGATGTCGCCGCTGCAACTGACGGATCGCCCGTGCTCGCGGGTGCAGAAGGCGACGCTCCCCGAATCGTCCGCCTCGGAGCAGATGGCACCCGCACTGCGCTGCCCTTCACCGGTGTCGTCTATCCTACCGGTGTTGCAGTCGGACCCCAGGATGCGGTCACCGTCTCGTATCTCGAGGGCAGCAGCACCACCTCCACCAGCCGTGTCGTGAAACTCGTTCCGGATCCCGCCCCCGAACCGGAACCAGAGCCGGAACCGGAACCCACCCCGGTATTACCGCCGATTCTCGGCAGCAGTGGCAGCAGCGAATAGCTGACATCCCGCCCTTTCCCGTCGTCGATCAGCATCGTGTCCTTGATCGACGACGGGCCAGCTGGTAGCACGATGCAGCTTTACGCAAAGTTTGGGCCGGAGTTCAGTGGAGAGCCCTTGCGTATCGGCTCGTTCGACCCCGTCGTCGACCAGAGCCCTGCGTCTTTGCCGCCGCGACTTGAGGTTTTCATCGCTAATCGCGGGGGGACGCCTATACCTTGCGCGGGTAACGATCGGGCAGACTGCAGACATGGCCAATGATCATTTTGATGTCGACTCAGAGTTTGCCCTCGAATCTTCACGGCCGGTCCCTGACATGAAGATCGCGCGCGAGATCGGCGAGGTGTTCACTCATATGCTCGGAGACGGTCGGTCCGTGATCGACCCGGCGACCACGATCTGGACAGCTGAGGCGGCAGAAGAACTTCGGGCCAGAATTGGGGACAACCCCATCGTCGGAAAGGACCAGGGCCAATGGGAAAAGCTCGACCGGCAACTTCAAGGAGCATCTCGTGAGGTCGTGCTCCTTGCGGCCGAACTCGTCTTCCTACGAGAGCACGCGCTTCGGTCGGCCCGCCCCGAGACACGCAGGGCCCATGTCGACCGGGTGCTGACGCATCTCGACTCCCCTTTGGCAATCCCGGAGCCAATGTCCACCTGGCTTGACCGCCCGGCCGGGACCGCAGGGTTCGACCCCGGTTCCTGGTACAACGGGGTACTGTGGCGACACGTCATTTGGGCTTCGACCTTCGTGCGCCACTGGACTGGCCTGTCGGAGGCCGAGCGCGAGTCAGCGCGGAGCGATCCGTGGGAGCTGCAGCGCGTCATGCTCGCCTCCGGTGACGACCGCTCCGACATCCGCAACGCCCTGCAGTTCCTTGCGCGACCCGATGTGTTCGAGCCGATCTCTTCGGCCTCGATGAAGGTGAAAATCCGTGATGGTCTGGCCGATCGAATCGGCGGGGCGTCAGGCGGCACCCCTGGCTCGATCGACCGCGATCTACTCGCGATCCGCGCCGCCCTCGCTCACGAGGTCGAGGGACCGTTCCACTTCTGGACACCTGGGGTAGCGGAGCTCTGGGACGCCTCCCGCGCTGAATCGACTCTCACAGACGTTGAAGTCGGTGAGCTGGTTGAGCCTCGTCCACGCCACTACTGGCTTTACTCCCCTGGGCCGCAAGCTTCGGAGTGGGAGGAGTTCTCGTCCAGCGGCATCATGGCGATCGGTTGGGACGAGCTCGACGACCTCGCTACGTACCCGAGTCGAGAGTCGATTCGACAGGCACTCGACGTCGAGGGGACCGGCGGGTCGTTGAGAAACGACGTTCTTGCAGTGTGGGAGTTCCAGAACGAGATCGCCGTGGGCGACATCGTCTATGCCAAGCGCGGGCGGCGCGAGATCGTCGGGCGCGGCGAGGTCACCTCCAGCGCCCGGTTCGAGCCGGGTCGCACCTCGTATCGCCATGTGCGCTCAGTGAAGTGGACCCATATGGGGTCCTGGGAGCACCCCGGGGATGCCGCAATCAAAACACTGACCGATATTACGAGCTATCACGACTACGTCGAGAACCTTGAAGAGCTCATCGCCGGCGAGGAAGAGCCGGAGTTGCTCGGGACTCCGACGCCACTTCCGGCTTACGACAAGACGGCATTCCTCAAGGAGGTCTATCTGCCGGAGGAGCGATACGAACGTTTGCGCTCTCTGCTGGCGCGGAAGAAGAGCGTCATCCTCGCTGGCCCGCCCGGTGTCGGGAAGACCTTCGCCGCAAAGCGCCTGGCATACTCGATCATGGGGGTGAAGGATCCGAGTCGGGTCCAGATGGTCCAGTTCCATCAGAGCTACTCGTACGAGGACTTCATGATGGGATACCGGCCCACCGAGACCGGTGGTTTCACGCTCACTGAAGGGCCGTTTTATCGCTTCTGCGAGAAGGCCCGCGCCGACGACACCGACCGGCCGTACTTCTTCATCATCGACGAGATCAACCGCGGCAACATCTCCAAGATCTTCGGCGAGCTGCTCATGCTCATCGAAGCCGACAAACGCGGACAAGACCTCCGACTGTTGTACAAGAACGAGACGTTCTCCGTCCCCACCAACGTCCACATCATCGGCATGATGAACACCGCCGACCGCAGCCTTGCCGTCCTGGATTACGCACTGCGTCGTCGCTTCGGATTTTTCGAGATGACCCCGGGCTTCCACTCTGCCGGATTCACCCGTTGGCAGCAAGACGCTGGAAGTCCCACCCTCGACCGCCTCGTCGAAGTGGTCATCGACCTCAACAAGACCATCGCCGACGACCCCGCACTCGGCCAGGGCTTCGCCATCGGACACAGCTTCCTCTCCAGCCCTCCAGAAGGCGCCACCGACGATGAATGGCTGTACTCGGTGGTCGAGGACGAACTCATCCCCCTTCTCGACGAGTACTGGTTCGACGAGCCGACCACGGCCGAGGAGTGGGCCAGCAGGCTCAGGGCCGCCGTCGCATGACCGAGAGGTCCATCGCTATCCGTAACGTGTACGTGATGATGGCCTATGCCTTTCGAGCGATCCGCAGCGAAGGCAACGACCGAATCGCGGCCGAGGCCTTCGACCATCTTCACGATCTGTTCGCGGAAATTCTCGTGCGTGGCGTCGGCACACAGGTCAAGCGCGGTCTTCATCGCGACTACCTGCACCGCAGCGAAGCGCTCGCCACCATTCGCGGACGTATCGATATCACTCGCACCGCAGCCACTCGCTCTACGTTCCGAGGAAGGCTGGTGTGCGAGTTCGACGAGTACGAGCTCGACACGCCCCACAACAGGGCGCTGAAGTCGGTCATCGTCCTACTCCTCCGCCACGGTGATGTCGCCGCGCCCCGCCGGGCTGCGCTGCGTCGGCTTCTGCCATACCTGGACGCGGTGACGCTGATCGCGCCGACATCGATCCGCTGGCGCACGCTGACCTACCACCGCGCCAACGCCACATACCGGCTGTTGCTCGGTGTCTGTGAACTGATCGTCCGCGGGCTCCTCCCCACACAGGATGCCGGAAGCACCAAGCTCACCTCATGGGTCTCGGACGACGCGATGAGCAGCTTGTATGAACGATTCCTGCGCGAGTACTACATCGTCCACCACCCCGAACTCTCCCCCACCGGCTCCACCGTCAAGTGGGACTACGACGATGCAGGCGCACTCGGAGCCGAACAGCTCCCGGCAATGCGCACCGATGTCACACTGCGGCGTGGACACCGGGCACTCATCATTGATGCGAAATATTACGGCCGATCGATGCAGGCCGGGATGTGGGGCAAGCCGACTGTCCACTCGACCAATCTGTACCAAGTATTGACGTACGTGAAGAACGCCGACGTGAACCGCGACGGCTCGGTCAGCGGGCTATTGCTCTATGCGCGTACCGAAGCACCTGCGCAGCCCGGACTGGACGTCGTCGTCCAAGGCAACCGCATCGGCGCTCGAACACTCGACCTCAACCGTCCATGGAACGAACTCAGCACTCAGCTCGAAGACATCGTCACATGGCTTCAGAACTAACACATTGTTCCTACAAGGACGTAATGCATCGAAGCTGACTTCCAACCCCGTATTTCCACCACAAAGAACTCTCGGCGGCGGCAGGTAAGGCGGAGAGCAGGGCACTGATCGACATCCACCGCGGGCTGACGTCATCGGCGCCGACCTTGTCGAACTTTGTGACACATCCGTACAGCGCACGAGCAATGATCAGAACCTGTGGATCCCGGGCGGGCGTGCCTTCCCGGAAGATGATCTGCAAGGAATCCGAATTCTGATCAAGACCAGCGTTGGCGCGCTGGCGGGAAGGCACGCCCGTGCTCACGGTAGTAGACAACAACGACGACTCCAACGAGACCCGCAATGCGGCCGGTGCGGGCCGGTCGTTGCTCGACCAGATCGTCCGCGACGGTGCCCGGCAGATGCTGGCCGCGGCGTTGCAGGCCGAGGTCGCCGACTATGTAGCCCGGTATGCCGGTGAGGTCGACGAACACGGCCACCGACTGGTGGTCCGCAACGGATACCACGCCGAACGTGAGGTCGTGACCTCGGCGGGTGCGGTGGCGGTGAAGGCGCCCCGCGTGAACGACAAGCGGATCGACCCCGATACCGGCGAGCGCAAGCGGTTCTCCTCGGCGATCCTGCCCGCCTGGGCTCGCAAGTCCGAGCAGGTATCGGAGGTGCTGCCGCTGCTGTACCTGCACGGCCTGTCAACCAGTGACTTCGGGCCGGCGCTCGAACAGTTCCTCGGCACCGGCGCCGGACTGTCCGCATCCTCGATCACCCGGCTCACGGCCCAGTGGCAGGACGAGGCGAAGGCCTTCGGCACCAGGGACCTCTCGCAGGTCGACTACGTGTACCTGTGGGTCGACGGAATCCACCTGAAAGTCCGCCTCGAGCAGGAAAAACTCTGCCTGCTGGTAATGCTCGGGGTCCGCGCCGACGGCCGCAAGGAACTCGTCGCACTCACCGACGGCTACCGCGAATCGACCGAGTCGTGGGCCGATCTGCTGCGCGGCTGCCGCCGCCGCGGGATGCGCGCCCCGGCGTTGGCGGTCGGCGACGGTGCGCTCGGGTTCTGGAAGGCGCTGCGGGAGGTGTTCCCCGACACCCGCGAGCAACGCTGCTGGTTCCACAAGCAAGCCAATGTTCTTGCTGCGCTCCCGAAGTCGGCGCATCCGGGCGCGTTGGCGGCGATGTGATGGCGCTCTTTGATCCTGCTCAGACCTGCTCACCGAAAGTGCTCACCCGTGTGGCTCCGCCGATGAGGGCGGGTCTCCTTCGATGCTGGTGGTCTCTGACCACGCACCAGCACCCCGAAGGAGACCGCTTTCTCATGTTGACATGGGAGGAAGACGTGGAGATCCACGCACTGCACAAACGAGGCTGGACGATCTCGGCGATCGCCCGGCACACCGGCCGAAACCGGCGCACGATCCGCAACTATCTGAACGGCACCACCACCCCCGGCATCCGTAAACCCGCTGGTGAGGATCCGTTCGAACCGTTCGTCGACTACGTCACCGCTCGTCTGACCGAGGATCCGCATCTGTGGGCACGGACCTTGTGCGACGAACTCGAAGACCTCGGCTACACCGCCTCGTATCAGACGCTGACCCGCCAGATCCGGCAACGCAAGCTCCGGCCCGTCTGCCAAGCCTGCGCGTGCGCGACCGACCGCCCCAACGCGGTCATCGACCATCCGGCGGGGGCGGAAACCCAGTGGGACTGGGTCGAGCTGCCGAACCCACCCGCCTCGTGGGGCTGGGGTAAGACCGCATATCTGCTGGTCGGATCGCTCGCGCATTCGGGTCGGTGGCGCGGGGTGCTCGCCCCGGCCATGACCCAGCCGCATCTGATCGACGGCCTCGACCGGATCTGCCGAAAACTCGGCGGCCTGACCCACACCTGGCGATTCGATCGAATGTCGACGGTCTGTTACCCCGACAGCGGAAAAGTCACTGCCTCCTTCGCCGGGGTCGCCAAGTATTACGGCGTGTTGGTGGCGATCTGCCCACCGCGGTCCGGCAATCGCAAGGGTGTCGTCGAGAAGTCCAATCACACTGCGGCCCAGCGATGGTGGCGCACCGTGGCGGACGAGCTCACCGTCGAGCAGGCCCAGGCGAGCGTGGACAAATTCTGTAGTCGACGCGCCGATGCCCGGATGCGGGCCACCGCCGACGGCAAGGCCCCGGTGCGCACCGTCGCCGACCGGGAACCGTTGACGTCGATGCCGAGCAGTCCGTATCCGGTGGTGCTCAGCGAACCGCGCACCGTCTCGAGGCAGGCGTTGGTGGCCTACCGCGGCAACCGCTACTCGGTGCCCCCGGAACTGGCCGCAGCGCAGGTCACCGTCACCCGGCAGCTCGGCGACGAGGTGATCGACATCGTCACCGCCTCGCAGATCACCGTCGCCCGCCACCGGTTGGCGCCGGACGGGGCCGGCGCCGTGGTGCGCGATCACGGCCACGTTCACGCCCTTGAACAGGCCGCGATGGCCGGTGCCGCGGCCGGAGGCCGACCGCACCGCCGCAAAGAACGCATCCCACCCGGACCCGAGGCGCTCACTGCGGCAGCAGCATTGCGCACCAACACCACGGACCGCCACCCACCGTCGACGACACCGCGATCGACGGTGGTCGACCTGGCCGCCTACGAGCGCGCAGCCCGCGGAAGGAACACCCTCGTATGACCACCACCCCCGACACCACCGCGACCTCGGCAAGTCTTTATCAGCGTCTGCGAGGACACTTGGCGACGCTCAAGTTGCACGACGCTGCCGAAGCGCTGCCGTCGGTGCTCGACCGAGCCCAGAAGGACGGTCTGTCGATGACCGCAGCGCTCGAACAGCTGCTGTCGATCGAGGTCGACGCCACCGAAGCCCGCCGCCTCGCCGGGCGGTTGCGGTTCGCGTGCCTGCCCACCCCGGCCTGTCTCGAGGACTTCGACTTCGACGCCGCCCCCGGCCTCGATCGGGCATTGATCGCCGAGTTGGGCACCTGCCGGTTCCTCGAAACCGCGACGAACGTCCTGCTCATCGGGCCGCCGGGGGTCGGAAAGACCCACCTGTCGGTGGGCTTGGCGCGGGCGGCCGCGCATGCCGGTTATCGCACCTACTTCACCACCGCCGCCGATCTGGCCGCCCGCTGCCATCGCGCTGCGATCGAAGGCCGGTGGGCGACGACGATGCGGTTCTACGCCGGCCCGACGCTGCTGGTGATCGACGAACTCGGCTACCTACCCCTGCCCGGCGAGGCCGCCTCCGCACTGTTTCAGGTTGTCGCGCAACGCTATCTGAAGACCTCGATCATCATCACCACCAACCGGGGTGTCGGAGAGTGGGGTGAGGTCCTCGGCGATACGACCGTCGCCGCCGCGATGCTCGACCGGCTTCTGCACCGATCGGTGGTACTCAACCTCGACGGGGATTCCTACCGGCTGCGTGATCACCACGCCCGGTCGGAAAAGCTCCGTCAAGCCACCACCGGCACCCGGCAACCGCTACAGTGAACCCGCCCACGAGTGGGCACTTTCGACGAGCACAAGCGAGCACCTTCGCTGAGCCTCATCAGATGAAGGAGATCTACAACGCGGAGGACATCGACAAGGCCCAGTTGGCGATCGCGGCGTTCGAACGCGACTACGGCGCGAAGTACCCGAAGGCGGTGAAGAAGATCACCGACGATGCCGACGTGCTGCTCGAGTACTTCCGGTATCCAGCCGAGCATTGGGTGCACCTACGCACCACCAACCCGATCGAATCCACCTTCGCCACAGTGCGATTGAGGACCAAAGTGACCAAGGGCCCGGGTTCGAGGGCGGCGGGGATGGCGATGGCCTACAAGCTGATCGAGGCCGCGCAGTCCCGGTGGCGGGCGATCAACGCGCCACACCTGGTCGCGCTCGTACGGGCCGGCGCTCTGTTCCACAAGGGCAAGCTCCTCGAACGGCCCGTCGATATCACCCCCGAACCGTCACCTGATTCGCCGGTGTCCGAGGTCGCCTGACGACCCTCGATCCACAGGATTTGACTATTTCTCACAGCGCACCGGGGCGGGAGTTGACAACAACAGATTGCCGTCCCGACCGGCGAACGGCACGAACTCGGGCACAAACGTCCCCGTCGCCTCACCCGTGGCATTACCGGTGAGCGATTCGGCGTCGGCGTCTTCATCGAGCTCGCCCACACATCTCCAACTCCAGTCGACGCTCGTCCACTACCCGATCCAGATCGAACGATAGCGCCCCGTGGAGTGGTGGACTTCGGATTGGCTCTGCAGCACACGTAGCGATCAACGAGTCGTGCTGAATACTATGCTGTTTCGCTTGAGCCGGTCAACGACAACGCCGGTTCGGTAGCGTGTTCCTTCGCGGCGATCACCGCACGGAGCTCGTCCATGCTCACATCCGAGACATAGCGGCGGGTGACCTGCCATTCGTCGTGCTGCTCGATGACCACCGCGGTCGCCAGACGCAGGAACGCCGCCGGGTTCGGGAAGATCTCCACGACATCGGCTCGACGCTTGATTTCCTTGTTCAACCGCTCGATTATCCGGCCCTCAGGGATGAGATCAACCCTGATCTCACATCGAATCAGCGATCGAGACGCTGCAAGTGGTCGGTCAACGCCTCAGCGACACGATGATGCCGGGCAGCTTCATCGGGCCATCCACGGTCACGAGCATCGACCTCGAGAGCCTGGATGTCGGTGCGTTGCGCCTCGAGCGCGCCGCGGAACTCAGGTCCGGTGACGAAGTTGTCGCAGGTCTCGCAGATGTTGGCATAGGGACACGCACCCGCGCTCTCGTGACGGGAACAGTAACCGTGGGCAACACGCGTTTTGAGCATCTCACTGCCGAGCCAACTCACCGCGTCGGGGACGATCGGTTTGCCGACCGGAGTGAGCGTGAACCGCCGCCGCATCTTGCCCATCGCCTGGTCATAGGCATCCCGCAACGTCGGTGAAGCCAAAGTGGCGTAACGCAAAGTCATCTGCGGAGTGACATGCCCGAGCAACGCCATCAACGCCTGCAGGCTCATCCCGGCGTTGGCGAGTTCGGTGGCCCAAGTATGCCGCAGCTGATGCGGGGTCACCACCAACGGCGCACCCCCGGCCCCACGCAGTCCGCAAGCCTCGACGGCAGCGAGCAGACCGTTGCGCAGCCGGGTCTGGCTGAGACGGCGGCCGTGTGCGACGAACAGGAAATCGGTCAACTCTCCGGTGCGGGGATGCGGCAATGGCCGACAGATACCACGCCCGCCGGTCCACTCGTCCAACGCGGCGATAGTGGTCGCCGAGAGCGGGACCATGCGTTCGGTGGCGAGCTTGCCCAACGGAACCTTGAGCCAGGTCCCGGCCGGGCCGTAATCGATGACGCTGCCGAGCTCGAGATCCAGTAGCTCCCCGACCCGCAGACCGGCTCCGCGCAGCACCGTCAACCCGATACGAGCGAACGAATCATCCAGCTGGGAAACCGCATTCATCACCGCAGCATCGATGTCGGGCGGCAATGCCCGCGGAAGCGGTTGGTCGAGTTTCGGGACGTCGGCGGCGAAGACCAGACGGCGCGGTGGGGCCTGCTCCCAGCCCCATTCGGTGATGTCCTCGAGCAGGTTGCGCACGCTCAGTACCGTCGATTGGATCACGGCCTTGGAGATGATGCGCCCGGCCCCGGCAGCGGCGCGTTGCCCACGCCAGGTGCGGGTGCGATTCCAGACGAGGAAGCCCTCGATGTGACTGCGGTCGAGATCCTCGAGGGAGGTGACCTCGGGATGGTTGGTGGTGAGGTAGTCCGCGAACGGCAGCAGGTCGTTGATCAGCGATTCGGCCGATTTCGGGCGGAGCACCGATGCCCGGACGGTGACGTAACGCAACAGGGCCTCGCGGATCGGATCGGCCATCGGGGCGTCGGCGAAGCGTTGGGCGTAGGTGCGGGCCCACGGTCGGCGCCGTGGTGGGGTGTCGACGATGCGGGCCTGAAACAGCATTTGTCGCAGTCCCGCGATACGGTTGCGGTAGGCGCGTTTCGATGTATCCGGGATTGACTGTGTGGCAGCCAATGCGGCGTCGAACTCGCCGACGGTCTCGGCGCTCACACCGCTGACGGAACCGCCGTGCCAGGCGAGCAGCACCGCCAGGCACTCGCCGAGGACGGTCTCGACCCATTGCGGTGTCCACCCCAAAACCAGGCCGGCGGCCCGGACCGCGGCGAACCCGTCCGGGTCGCGGTCCTCGACGGCCCGGCCGAGTCCGGTGAGGTTCTTGACGGCCGCGAGTTCGAGGTCGAGCCGCAGGTTGCCGCGTCCGATGAGGTGACACAGCAGTGGCCAGGCCCCGGTGCGGCGTAGTTCGGCCAGCCGGTCGGCAGCGGGTCGGGTCATCCAGTCCCGCAAGTCCGGATGCGTGGTGAGGAAGGTGGTCGCGATGAGGGTGCGAGCGCGCACCGACCTGTCGCTGAGCCCGAGGCTGGCGACGTGCTCGAGGTAGTCGGTGAGCACCGCACCCGGTCCGGCCGGCAGGACGACCGTCGCAACCACCGCGGTGCTCATTGTCGTGTTCCGGCGAGACTGGCGCGGGCCGCGCCGTATTCGGCGGCGAGCTGCTCGACCGACAAATGCACATATTCGGCAGTGGTGTCCGGAGACACATGCCCCATCAATTCTCGCAGCACCATCAGATCGATTCCGGCGGCAGCGAGTTCGGTGCCGTAGGTGTGGCGCAATCGGTGCGGACGCACCCTCGTCGCACCGGAGAGGTCCCGGTGCCGCCGGAACAGCGACCGCAGTCCCGCCTCGGTCACCGGCGCCCCCGCGGTGGGGCCGCGCAGCACCACGAAACACTCCTCGGTCGCCAACCCCGGTGGCCGTTCGAGGCGCAGATAGGCCGACAGTTCGGTGAAGAACACCGCATCGACCGGCACCACCCGTTCCTTGCAGCCTTTGCCGAGCACCCGGAGTCGTCGCTGGCCGAAATCGACGTCTGCCAACCGCAGGGATCGCACCTCGGCGTTGCGCAGCCCGCCGAACAGCATCGCCCACAACATCGCTCGATCCCGATGGGTGCGCAGCGACGCCGCAAACTGCTCGATCGCGTCGGCGTCGAGGGACTCGGGCAGTAGCCGCGGTTGGCGTACCAGCCTGCCTCCGGCTCGGGGTCGGCCCGGCCCGAGGTGTCCGAGCAGTCCTCGCGCTGGTGGTCGCAGTCCCTGTCCGCGCCGCGGTGAGGGCACCGGATTTTCGGTGCGTATCCCGGTCATCACCAGGTATTCGAACAATGCGCGTATCGCCGCGACTCGTCGGTTGATCGTCGATGCCGCAGTGCCCCGATCACCTCGTGTCGCCATGCCTGGGCGGGGTTTGCGGTGCACGTTCTGCCAGTCGACCCACTCGAACACCGTCACCGGCGTCACCGCAGCCACCGTGAGGTCGCGATCGAGCAGGAATCGGGCCAGATTGAGCACGTCGAACGCATATGCCCGCACCGTTGCCGAACTGAATCCGCGTCCGGCCAGATGCGTCAGGAACGCGTTTGCTGCTGCGCATCCTTCCCATTGGCCGTCGATCACATGCCCGTTGCTGCTGATGCGCACCCGAACGGTCATTGTCCGCCGCCTTTCGATCGGAGCCGACACCGCCAGCATGCGCCTCAACCGGTCGTCGGCTCAGGACCTCACGCTGCAACCGTGATCGTGTCGTGGGAGGGCCGGTTAACCGAGCGGCTCAACCGCGAGATCCGCCGCCGCACCGACGTCGTGGGCATCTTCCCCAACCGGGATGCCATCGTCCGCCTCATCGGCGCCGTCCTGGCCGAGCAGACCGACGAATGGGCCGAAGGCCGCCGATACCTCGGCCTAGAAGTGCTCAGCCGCTGCCGGCTCACCCTGACCACCAACACCGACACCAGCCAGGCGACGGAGGTGAGCACCGATGAACTGATGCAACTACCCGCCTGACCACCAACGAAGGATCAAAAACGAGTTACACCACTACCAGGGGCTTGACCCTCAGCAACACCCCTCACGCAGCACCGTGACGGCAGTCGGCGCCGGCATGAGCTCCTGCTGCGCTCAGAAGGTGTCGTTGATGGTGATCCTGTCGTACGTCGCTGGGAACTTGTCGCCACTGGAGCAGTTCAAGGACGTGGTTTGACCGACCGGGATCTGTTCTGTCGTGCAGTCGACGAGCGCCACTACCTCGTTTCCGTCCATGAACTTGATCTCCACGAACGCGCCGTCCCTGTCACCTCGCGCATTGGTCACCTTCAGGCCCTCTATCTGGACGTAACCGAGTCCGTCCTGCGTGACGGACCATCCGGGTGCGTACTGGAAGCCCGAAACCTCGAAGGGTTGACCCTCGGAAATCGTCAGGGGGTTATCGGGCCCGCCAGGGGCAGAGTCCTGGGCCTCCGCGGTTTCGATTGCCTCGTTGACCTCGTTCGCGGCAACAGCGAGGAATGCGATACAGCCACCGATCGCCAATACACCCACTGCGACCAGCGCCAATAAGATGTTGCGCACGGTGTGCGATTTCTTGGGCGGCTGAGGTGCCGACGGAGGCGGTCCGCTGTTCTGTACGCGATCGGTCCACCGGCTTCCGTCCCACCATCGCATGACACCGGATGGGTCAGGGTAGTAGCCGGGTGCGGGCGAACCGGCACCGCCGGGATTCGATGCGTCAGACATCAGTGGAATCCTTTCCGCTGGTGGACGTTCGGTTTCCATCGAACGTAGTCACGGGAAGTACGTTCGGTCGCGTTTTCGGTCACGATGTAGTCCCGCATCGGTGAGATGAATCCTTCGAGATGCACAGGCGCTTTCCGGTTGGGGTCTCGATGTCGCCGATGTTCAGGAGGATCCCTGAGCATCTCGATGGAGCGACCCGCACGACCATCAGCAGGATTGCCCGGACCGAGTTGCTCGTCGTGGGCGAGATCGGGATGCTGCCGCCGGGGTCAGGCTGCCGCCGAAGCGTTCACTGTCTCATCGGTGTTGCCGATTCGCGGCGCGGCGTCGTGGTGATCAGCAACCTGCATCTGTCCGGGATCGACACGATCGTGCCGAAATTCTCGCGTCGGCTGCCGTCGAGGGCTGTTTGCAGCGCGGCGGTACCGCGGCCCCCGCGAGATCGAAGCACGGGCGCACACAAAGGAAGCAGTACGCGCCAAACTGATTCCGCGTCGACAGATGCATCAGTCGGCGTGACGGGTCGATAAGGCCGGTCTGCGAAGCGAAGAACAACGCGGGACTGTGGTCCGCATAGTCACACAGCCGAGTACGCATTCGATGACAACGTCCTCCTTGAAAGATCACTCCATCTTTTCGGGGTGCGCTGTACCGGCATACCTCAACCACAACGTGCGCCGCTCGACGTCCATCAGATACCAGATTCGCCTGTCGGCAGTGACCTCGTACTGCCACTGCTCCCTCTCACTACCGTTGCGCACCCCGGACGCGAGCGTGCCTTCGAGCCGGTGATGACGCGTGGTGGGCACTTGCTCGACCTCGCGGCGCCGCATCTCCTCGTAGGCCACCAACGTGTTCGCCGGCGCCTGCCGACACAGCTCGTCCCAGCCTTTCGCAGCCTCGTTGGTCGCGAACCGCAGCTCCCACAGAGAATCGGAATCGGATGCCGGCAGCGCGACCTGCTTCCCTCGTTCAGGGCTCACAGCTCCGGCACCGGCACAGTTCCGAAATCGCCCTCGGATGGCGTCGACAGGATGCGGGCGAGCTCCGGGTCGGCATACACCTCCGCGGTATGACGCCACATCTCGATGGCGCGGGCCGCGAGAGCCGGATTGTCCAGGGATGAGCCTGCGCACAGCGATGTGATGAGCTCGTTGATGAAATCGGCGCCTTCCTCGTCGGAGAGGTAGCTCACCCACGGAAACGCCGCCTCGACGACAGTGCGGACAAGCCCGGGATTGTTCGCGTGCAGCAGGGCATCGACCATGGCCGTCGCCGCTGTCAGGACCGCACGTTCCTGTCGGCTCGGGTCGCTGTGATCAGGACCAGATCTTCGTCATCGCGTCGGGTCACGCGCAGCGGGCGCGTGCCTGAGCGCTGCCACGCCGACAGCGTCGCTTTGCCCTTGTTCTGGATGTCCGAGAACGGAACCTCATGCGCCGACATACTTTCAATTTACTTTTAAAGTATGCATTCGGCGAGGTGGTCCTAGGGGTAGGCCGTGCTCGGTGGGAGTCAGCCGAAGTCGACGCCGATCCCGCTATACCGTGCGCGTCGTTCCAGCGATCGGGGTCGAACGCGCTCGCGGGGCTGAGAGGGTCACCGGCTCACGTGTGCCGCCGCTGACGCTGTGTGGGGGCGCTCCTGGTCGTCGTGGAAGCCGGTTCAAGGGTGACCTGCACGCTGATCCGAGGTCCTTCCCGCTTGATCTCGACGCGGACCTGCGCCCCCGTAGGTGCCGGTAATGCCTTGTCGAGCAGGTAGGCGCAGATCAGGCGGTCGTGGATTTCCGGCGCGACGCCGAGTACGACTGTGCTCGAGACGGCTGCAGCGCCATTCGATGCGCGGAAGGCGGTAACGAGTTCGTCGACGATGCGGTCGAGCCGCAGCGCGGTTGCTGTGGTCACCTTCTGGCGGCGCCCCAGAGTGTTCGGTGCACCCTGGCGGGGTGCGACCCATCCTGCGCTGCCGAGTGTGGAGGTCCAGCGCGCGGCATGGGCACGCCGAAGTGCGGTGGACGCAGTCCGTGCACGCAGCGGCAGAGACGATCTCGCCATCAGTCGATCCTTATCCGTGGATGTAACGCTGGATCAGGGCGCCGAAGCGCGCATGCGCCATGCGCAGGCCGGTAATACGTTGTCCCTTGTCCGCCATAGTCGCTAAGCCTCAGAGGACACGCGCGGCGTCTTTTCGAGAACCTGTGCAGGGTTGGTCGAGTTTCCATACCTGGAGATCGTCTCGGTGTTGGTGGACGATGGCCATCAACGAGCTCAAGTCTTCGACATCCTTCGGGTGATGGCGGCTGTTCCAGGCGAGAGCTTTGAGCACGACCGCCGATTCCACGTCCGGTATGCATACGGTGAACGTGGTGGAATCACCGTTGTAGAGCTGGGCGTGGACCGTCACGTCGAGCGGCTGGGAGTGCAGTGCGAGGGACAGTCCGGGAATGGCGTCGAAGCCGAATTTCTTGTCGCCGAGGAATTTTGTTTCTCGTCCTTGTCCGGAGGTCGCTGGTACCAGCAGGTCGACTGCGAGGGGATGGTCGGGATCGCCGGAGGGGGCCTCCCATCTGTTCCCCCGGACGCGCGTGTATCCGCGGCCTACGAGTTTGGTGTCGAGGTCGGGACTTCCTGCGATTTCTGGCGAGATGCCGGCGTCCGCGTCGGCGGTGGCACGTTGGTGTGCGTCGCTGGTGGGATAGACGTAGGTGAGCAGATGGACCATGTGGCCACCGATGACCCGATAGTCGAGACCTGCGGCTGCGGCGGCCAGGTCCGCAAGGGCGCGAAGACCGAGATCGGCTGCGTTCGATGCTGATTGGACGACGATGTCGGTCACTGCCGGCGGCTATCTACGTACCGCGCCATGAAGGATCGCGTCCTGTAGGTGTTCGGCTGCGTCGAGTGCGTCTGTTCCTTCACCATGCATCACATCGTGCAGCGCAATGATCGGGTCGACGAACTCGGGGGTTGAGTCCGTGAGGACGGCGGCGGTACGCCAGAGGGTGGGATCTTCTGGGACGGTTGCTGTGAAAGTGTACTCCTCGCGGGAAGCGACGCTGAAGCCAGCAGGAACGAAATCGAGAAGTTCGCGCATATAAAGCGCCGCAGTGACCGGCATGCGCCACGGTGCGTAATGGTCAGCGGCGATGTCTCCCGTCTGGAGACAGCAAACGTCCATGTCGCGGCACAGTTGTCGTGCATCGGTGATCTGCCCAGTGGGCGCGTCGAGTCCGTACCAGTAGGTGCAGGCACCTCCCGGGCCGGGATATTCGTCGAGGAAGCGGGTCAACAGCTCTTGCCGTCGGTGGACCGTCCAGCCGCCTTCTACCGGTTCGACATACTCGTGGCCTTTGAGAGCTTTCGACACAGCTTGGGGTGTGGTGTGCAGGTGGCTGGCCAGGATCCTCTGGGGCAGCGGTTGGGGGGACAAGAGCAGGAGGCGTTCGATCGCCCACCGGATCCACGGCGGTCGCCCCCTGCGGCGGAGCGGTATGTGGTCGGGTGTGGGTTCTTGATTGATCGTCGTGGAGTAGTCGGTGCCGTCGACGATCAGACGCCGTTCATCTACAGCGAGCAGGTGGACGGCCGAAGCATGGGCCAACTGTGTGAGATGTGAAGTGGCGCGCGCAACAACGAGAAAGAGCTTCACGTCGCGTTGCTTCTTACGTTGCGCGTCGACAAGCTTTTTCAGGGCGCTGGGCGTGGGAGGCGACGCGGACGCTTTCATCCGCACCGGTAGTACTCGCTGGGCCGGAAGGGCGAGCATCCAGTCCCCGAGGGAGCCGTTCGTTTCCACCCGGACGTCGGCAGCGCGAAGCACGCTCAGTGCGTCCGTGACCAGCTCACTTGTCGATCGCATGGCTCCTACCAGATCAACTATTACTCTGCAAACAACTTATAGTGTAGACGACTGAATTAGGTTGATCAGCATGCCGCGCTGGCATTCATGGCTGGGTAAGCTCCTGCAAGGCCGCAGGGAAGAACTGTGCAGACGACGAGGGCCACATGCGTACAACCTCCGCCGGGCGCGGCCATCTCGTAGCTACATGTATCGGGAAGGCTATGCCGGTACGAAGCTGTCCGACATCGCGGAGATCGCCGGAATCAGGACCCCGGCGATCTACCGGTACTTCCCTTCACGTGAAGACCTCGTCGATGAGGTGATGGCCGTCGGGCACCACCGGTTCATCGAGCATGTGACTTCCGTGATCGACGCGCTTCCTCCCACGGCGACGCCACTGGACCGCGTACTCGCAGCGGTAGCCGGGCACCTCGAAGTCGCCTTGACGATCTCCCACTATGCAGCGGCGTCCACGCGCAATATGAGCCAGATGCCCGAGAGCATCCGGGATCGGCAACAGGAACTTCGCCGCGAATACGGTGCGATCTGGCGACGTCATCTCGTGGAGGCCGAGGAGGCCGGCCAGTTGCATCCCGATCTGGATCTGCGAGCTGCTCAAGGGCTGATCATCGGCGCGCTGAGCTGGTCCAATGAGTGGTGGGATCCTGAACGCGGCACCCTCCAATCGCTGATCCGCAATGCTCAAGCTCTCGTCCGCAACGGCAACGGCCGTTGAGACCTCATCCCGGAGGATCTGCGTTTGTTCTCCCCGGCCCAGCATGGTCGGGCCGGTAGTCGTACTCGGACAGTAGGTGCAGGCACCTCCGGCGTCGGATTCTCATCGAGAAAACGCGTCGACAGCCCCTGCCGTCCGTGGACCGTCCAGCCACCTTCTGCCGGTGCCACATACTCGTGGCCTTTGAGCGCTTTCGACCCAGCCTGGGGTGAGGTGTGAAGGTGGTCGGCCAGGACCTCGGGCTCGATGTCCGCCGTGCCCTCCTGGTGGATGCAGCACCTCGCACCGCACCTGCGGGTCATCCTCGATGGCAACATCGGACCGATGGCCAACGCCAAAGCCGACCGCAACTTCATGGGTTGGTCGGCCATGCCATCCGATCCCATACTGTCAGCGGTCCTCGACGCAATCTCGAGGCAGAAGGAAAGACGAGAGCAGGAACCAACGTGTAGTTCCTTCCCGCCGCGTCTCATGGATTCGGTTGATGCCGAACACCGTGGCCTCGCCGTCGGTGAGGCCGTCAACGCAACAGGTCGGGCCCCGACCTCCCGGGTGGGGCCGTCATCGCCAAGCTCAGGTTCCGCGCTGTTCCCCTCTCGGGTCCTTCGGTCCAACATCTGCTCGATCGGATGCGGATGCCCAAGGGAGTGCAGCTGTAATCTCGGGTCCAGCAGTCGGCGGTGACGTGGGTGTGGCGCGACTTCCGTCGGACCGCACCACAACCCGGCTCGACAGGTGGTCCAACCAGCTCTGAGCTCTGGCGAGGGACCGTTCCTGGTCTTCGATGTAGGTCGGTGGCCAGTCGATACCGCTCGCGATGCGGTCCTGGATCGCGGTGGCCGTGACGAGCTGTTCCGTCACGAGTGCCGCGACGAACTCGTAGTCCTTTTCTCTGCCGGCGATCGTCTTGGAAACGCACAGATCCACCGGGTCCAAGCACAACCCGGTCCGCCCGTACCGGGTGGACGCGTCGTCGTCGACGACGAAGTGGACGAGCCGATTGTCCCAATTCTTCGGGAGGACCACGACATCCTTGTGAATGCCTTCGACATAGAACCCGAAGGCAGTATGAAAAGGTGAGTCCTCACCAAGTCGGGCATCGAGCAGCAGCAGTTTGTCCTCGACCGAGGGCGGGTCCGTGATCCCACTCAACGGCAGAATGTCGACTTCACGAGACAAGAAGGTCGCCGGGGGCAATTCATCGGTGTCGAAACTGCCGAGGATCGATTGAGAGCCCAGGACGATCACACGCGGCTCGTCGAGGTTGGCACACGCAGCTTTGATCGCGCGCCCGAGTTCTTCCCGATTCACCGTGTCGCGGTACCCCTGAGCCGGGTTCCGAACTCGTTGAGCACACGTTGGCGTTCGTCGTCGCTGAGCAGCACCGACAGCGGCGACAGATTCCGCATCTCCCGGCTGGTGTCGTCGTCCGACTCGACGATCGTGCGGATACCGTCGATGTCGTTGTCGCGGACGATCCTGTCCCAGCGGTCGAGGTAGCGGTCCATCAGCGGACTGCGCCCCACCTGCCGGCGGATCGTCCGGAGGTTCCGGCGCACGGGTTCGGTGTCGACCGAGATGCCGCTGCTCATGATCTTGTCCAGGACCGCGGACTGCACGAGTTGTTGACGCAAGGTCTTCGGCGTGACGACGCTCATCTGCCTCACCCCTACTCCGACTTGCCGTGCTCTGCCGTGACCCTTCCCATGATAGGGGGGACTGTACAGCGGTTTTGAGGACCACTTCAGGTAAGCCGGCTCGGGACATTCCGACGCTGTCCTCGAACCTGGACTGCTCGAGGACAGCGGCAAGAAGCGCGAACCGCCGGTCGGTCTGGGACCACACCCGATCACGGTTCATCAGAGAGTCAGGATCATCCCAGGCATGCCTCGAATTCGTACGCTTCGGCTCCCCCGCCTGCGTCGTACGCCGCCACGTGGCTCCTGACCCAGTCGTTCGGGCTGAGCTCGCACTTTCCGGTCCTGCTCCGATGGGGCGTGGTCCCGGTTTGCCCGTTGATTCGATCACTGTCAATATTGATGGGTGTCGATTCAAATTGATAGTGACGACCTCTGTTGCGCGCCACTGGTACGGGAACCTCTGACGGAGGACTGGGCCGGAGAGTTGGCTCGGATGTTCAAGGCGATCGGAGACCCGGTGCGCCTACGAATGCTCAGCCTGATCGCCAGCCATGAGGGCGGCGAGAGTTGCGTGTGCGACATCAGCCCGGCCTTCGACCTGTCCCAGCCGACCATCTCGCATCACCTCAAAGTGCTGCGCGAAGCCGGTCTGCTCGACTGCGAACGCCGCGGAACGTGGGTGTACTACCGGGTGATCCCATCGGCCTTGGCCCAGTTGTCGGCCGTGCTGTCCCCGGAACGCGGAGTCGTACCAGGCTCGGACTGCGCCATCGTCAACGATGCAGCGGAGGCGACGCGATGACCACGACGAACACCGATCACCCGGCGGTCGTCGGGAAGATGTCGACCCTCGACCGATTCCTGGCCGTGTGGATCGGCGCCGCCATCGTCGTCGGCCTGCTACTGGGCCGGATGATCCCCGGACTCGGCGAGGCTCTGAGTTTCATCGAGATCGACGGCATCTCCCTGCCGATTGCCCTGGGCCTGCTGATCATGATGTATCCGGTGCTGGCGAAGGTGCGTTACGACCGTCTCGATACCGTCACCGGCGACCGCAAACTCCTCATCAGTTCCCTGATCTTGAACTGGATCCTTGGCCCCGCCCTGATGTTCGCCCTCGCCTGGCTGATGCTGCCGGATCTGCCCGAGTACCGCACCGGCCTGATCATCGTCGGTCTGGCCCGCTGTATCGCGATGGTGATCATCTGGAACGACCTCGCGTGCGGGGACCGCGAAGCCGCAGCAGTGCTGGTCGCGATCAACTCGGTCTTCCAGGTGATCATGTTCGCCGTCCTCGGCTGGTTCTACCTGTCGGTGCTGCCCGGCTGGCTCGGACTCGAACAGGCCACCCTCGATGTCTCGCCGTGGCAGATCGCCAAATCGGTGCTCATCTTCCTCGGAATCCCCCTGATCGCCGGTTTCCTCACCCGCCACTTCGGCGAAAAGGCCAAGGGCCGTACATGGTACGAGGACACCTTCCTGCTGAAAATCGGACCGTGGGCGCTGTACGGTCTGCTGTTCACCATCGTGATCCTGTTCGCGCTGCAGGGCGAGCAGATCACCTCCCAGCCGCTGGACGTGGTGCGCATCGCGCTGCCGTTGCTGGCGTACTTCGCGATCATGTGGGGCGGGGGTTATCTGTTCGGCGCCGCGATCGGCCTCGGCTACGAGCGCACCACCACGCTCGCGTTCACCGCGGCGGGCAACAACTTCGAACTGGCCATCGCCGTGGCGATCGGCACTTTCGGGGTGACCTCCGGACAGGCGCTGGCCGGAGTGGTCGGGCCACTTATCGAGGTGCCGGTCCTCGTCGCCTTGGTGTACGTCTCCCTCGCCCTGCGCAACCGCTTCACCCGTCACGAGTCGGCACACGTGCCCGCATCGAAAGAGGTTTGAGCCGTGAGCACACCGAGTGTGTTGTTCGTCTGTGTCCACAACGCCGGCCGCTCACAGATGGCCGCCGGTTTCCTCACCGCCCTCGCCGGTGACCGGATCGAGGTGCGCTCGGCCGGCAGCGCCCCGGCCGATCAGGTCAATCCGGCCGCGGTCGCGGCGATGGCCGAGGTCGGCATCGACATCTCCGGTCAGAATCCGAAGATCCTCACCACCGAGGCAGTGCACGCCTGCGATGTGGTGATCACGATGGGGTGCGGGGACACCTGCCCGGTATTCCCGGGCAAGTCATACCGGGACTGGGTGCTCGACGATCCGGCCGGTCAAGGCGTCGAGGCGGTGCGCCCGATCCGCGACGAGATCAAGGCCAAGGTCGAAGCCCTCGTCGCCGAGTTGACCACCCCGTCCTCACCGCGCTGACCTGCGAGGTTCTTCGATGACGACGAACGTCGAGGTGCTCGTGATCGGCGGTGGGCAGGCGGGTCTGGCTGCCGGCTACTACCTGCGCCGGGCCGGGCACCGCTTCGTGATCCTCGACGATCAGCACAGCCCAGGCGGGGCGTGGCCGCACATGTGGCCGTCGCTGCGACTGTTCTCCCCGGCGGAATTCGCGTCGCTGCCGGGGTGGCCGATGCCGCGCTGGCCGGACGGTTTCCCGCCGGCACGTCATGTCGTGGACTATCTCACCGCCTACGAAGCCCGCTACGGCCTGCCGATCGAGCGGCCGGTGCGGGTGCAGGCGGTGCGCCGCGACGGCCCCGCTGTGCTGGTCGACACCGACCGTGGGCAGTGGCGGGCGCGCCGGGTGATCAGTGCCACCGGCACCTGGCAGCGACCGTTTCGGCCGAGCTATCCGGGCGCGGGTCTGTTCGCCGGGCGGCAACTGCACACCGTCGACTACCGCACCCCGACCGAGTTCACCGGCGCCGATGTCGTCGTGGTCGGGGGTGGCAACTCCGCCGCCCAGCTCGTCGCCGAGATCTCCACCGTCGCGGCAACCACGTGGGTCACCACCCGTCCGCCGCGGTTCCTGCCCGATGGTGTCGACGGCCGGGCCTTGTTCGAGCTCGCCTCCCGCCGTGCGGTCGCTCTGGCTGCGGGCCGGCCCGATCCTGGTGGCATCGCCGCCCTCGGGGACATCGTGATGGTTCCGGAGGTCCTCGCTGCACGTGAACGCGGCGTCTTGACCGCCCTGCCGATGTTCGATCGGCTCACCGTCGACGGCATCGCCTGGGGTGAGCGCCATCAGCGGGCCGATGTCGTGTTGTGGGCGACAGGTTTTCGTCCCGCCCTCGCACACCTGCGGCCGTTGCGGCTGCGCGACCACACCGGCACGGTGCCGGTCTGCGGCACCCGCTCGTTGAAGGAGCCGCGCTTGCATCTGCTCGGTTACGGCGATTGGACCGGTCCCGGTTCGGCCACCATCCTCGGCGTCGGCCGCACCGCCAAGGCTGCCGTCGCCGACCTCGATCTCGACAATTGACCTGCGTGAAAGGGCCTCGCCTGTGAGCACACCCTCGGTGTTGTTCGTCTGTGTGAAGAACGGCGGAAAATCCCAGATGGCCGCCGGGCTGATGAAAGCCGCTGCCGGCGACACCGTCGCGGTGCACTCCGCCGGCACGAAACCCGGTACCAGCATCAACGCTCTGGCAGCCGAGGTGCTGCTCGAAGTCGGCGTCGATATCACCAGGCAGATCCCGACACCGGTCGATCCGCACTTGGTCCGCGATGTCGATTTGGTGGTCACCCTCGGCCGCGAAGCCCGTCTCGATCCGGTGGCCGGGACACGGTTCGAGAACTGGGACACCGATGAGCCATCCGAACGCGGCATCGACGGCATCGAACGGATGCGGCTGGTCCGCGACGACATCGCCGCTCGTGTCGCCGACCTCGCCCAGCGGCTTCGTCGCTGACGACATCGATGTCGGCCACCCGAACCTGGGTGGCCGACATGAGGTGGGTTGTTCAGCAGCAGGACGTTGTAGTTGGGGTCTGCTGCGTCCCTTCGGTCGGGGCGGCGGCGGTGCCGCAGCACACGCCGCCTTCGGCGGTAGCCGGGTCGTCGAGGTGCTGTGGGCTCGAGCCGAAGGTGTCCGAATCGGCGAGGACGGTGTAGACCTCCCATTTCTCCCCGGCGGGGCCAGTGACCCACACCTTGTCCTGGGTGGCGAAGCAGCAGGTGGTGCCGATCTCCTCGTCGGTGAACAGTCCTTCGCCGGTCAGGCGGGCGATCTCGGCGTGAACCTTCTCGCTGGATTCGACCTCGACGCCGAGGTGATTGATGGTGCCGCCCTTGCCGGGGTTTTCGAGCAGTACGAGCTTGAGCGGCGGTTCGGCGATCGCGAAGTTCGCATAACCGGGCTTGAGCTTGGCCGGTTCGACACCGAACAGTTTGGTGTAGAAGGTGACCGCTTCGGTCAGGTCGTCGACGTTGAGGGCGAGTTGTGCGCGGGACATGACATCCTCCACCTGTGTGACATATATCGAAGTACTGGACGCCTACAGAATGCGCCACCTTTTCGACGTATGTCAAGAAAGTAGATAAGCTCGAAGGATGCCGAAAGCCCTACCCGTCATCGACGTCAGCGCCCCCATCTGTTGCGCGCCGGTCTCGGCCGCCCCCATGAGCGACGATGCGGCCCTCGAACTCGCCCTGCGGTTGAAGGCCCTCGCGGACCCGGTCCGCATCAAACTCGTGTCGATCCTGCTCACCGCCGACGACGGCGAAGTGTGCACCTGCGATCTCGCCACCGGCGTCGACCTGACCGAATCCACCGTCAGTCACCACCTCGGCCAGCTCCGCAAGGCCGGCATGGTCGAATCCGAACGACGTGGGATGAACGTCTTCCACCGCGCCCGCACCGAAGCCCTCGACGCGTTACGTGCGGTGCTGGACCCGAACTGCTGCCGCTGACCCCTCATCGACCGCGTGGGCCGATCGTGTTGCCCGGCGTTCGAGGGCACGCCGCCGCGCAGCAGTGGCGCGGAAGCACCAGGAACGGGTGACCGCTCCCGCCCGAACTCACCGATCGAGCTCTGGTCCGCGCCCTCGGTCGACTCCGCAGGAAAAGGCGCCGTTGTCGTCGGCCCTCGGGGTCACCCTCGAGGACCGCCCCAGCATCTCCCGGAATGCTGCGGGGGTGAGCCGTCGCTGCGGCCAAAAGCCCGTCGAGCACAGCGCGATAGTTCTCGGCCGAAGGCTCGGCAACCGACTGCCCCACCTCCGCCGCGGGTGCCCGATCAGGAAGGAACGATCCGAGCCAGTTCGTCACGCGGGTAAGGACAAGATCGCGGTCATCGGTATAGACGGCCGGCCACTGAATTCCGACCGCGGCGATGCGGTCCAGGATGTCGCCAGCGCCGACGATGCCGTCCCGGATAAATCACCGGGTCGCGGTTCTCCGACATTCCTGGGTGATATCACTAGTGTGATATCGGAGGTGGTCACGGTGGAACAGATCCTGATCCGCAACCTTCCCGCGGGAACCAAGGCTGCCCTGCGGGCGCGTGCTGAGCAGCATCACCGGTCGGTCGAGGCGGAGGTACGCGACATCCTCGGCGAGGCCCTCGAGCGGGAGCCAGTCACGCTCGTCGACCTCTTGAGCACCGATGAGGGTGCCGACATCGAGTTCGAGCCCGAGCGCCTCGGTTTGACCGCCCGAACCGCCGAGTTGTGAAGTACGTTCTGGACACCAACGTGGTGTCCGCGCTGCGAGTTCGGGGCCGTAACCGGTCGGTCGAGATTTGGGCGGCGTCGGTGCCGGTGGCCGACCTGTTCGTGACGGCCATGACTATTGCCGAGATCGAACGAGGCGTAGTCGCCAAGGAGCGATCCGACCCGAATCAGGGAGTGGTCCTGCGCCGGTGGTTCGACGAACGGGTCCTGCCCGCCTTCGCTGACCGTGTGTTGCCGTTTGATCTGCCGGCCGCCCGGGTGCTGGCCACCTACCGGGCGCCCGAACATGCGCCGTTCGACGCCGCTCTCATCGCCGCTGTCGCCCAGGCCGCCGAGATGACCGTGGCGACGCGCAACACCAAGCACTTCGACCCGCTCGGTGTCCGGTGTGTCAACCCGTGGGAACCGAATCCCTGAAGGCCCGACTTCGGTGCAAACGCCCGTCGACCGGGCTCGAGTGCGGTCAATGAGGCTCGCTGAGCTGTCCGGTACGGCCGGCCTCGCTCAGGGGAGCATGAGGCACCGACGCATGACATCGCCCTGAAAGTGGGGACGCGAGCGGGAACGCGAAGTCGGGAAGGTTGCCGCTTCACGGACCGCAGCAACCCCTCAGACATGAGTCACGCGGGTTGCAGTTCCCGCACCGGTCCGGTGCTGTCGACCGCCGGGAGCGGCGGCACGGCGAAGCCTTCAGCTTCGGCGGCCGCAACGAACGAGCGCCACCGACGACTGACCGTGGACTTATCGACGTGCAACCGCCGCGCAACCTGGGTTTGCCGCAGGTGCGGCTCGTCGATGAGCATCGCCGCCACGCGTTTGACCGGGTCGGTGAAACTGCCGTCGGCGAGGAACTGCTGCAACCCGGCCGCGGTATGCGGGTAACCGTTGCGCGTTGCATCGGCGCCGCGGGCGTTCCCGACAACATCGGCGTCCACGGTCGTCTCGGCGAGGGCAACACCCGCAACGCCGGACTTGCGTGAGGTGCCGGGTGATGCACTCTGCGCTTCGTGGTGCACCTCGTGGGCGCGGCCGGCATCGATTGCGCTCTCCGGCGTTGCCACCGCGGCAAGCGTGAAATCGTGCTCCGTCGTCTTCTCGGTCGCGGGGCGGATCGGTGCAGCGGTGGTGCCCTCACGGTGCACGAGCTGATCCACCGTTGCAGCATCACGGCGTTGGGCGCGTTCGTCGATGACAACCTGCAACATCATGGTGAACAGGTGAAACAGTGCCAGCCACAACAGCGGGAAGATCGCCGCAATGACCGCGGCAATGGCTGGGGGTTGTGGGATGAACCCGAGGTGCTCACCCGCTGCAACGCGTGCGAGGTTGCGGGCGGCGAGTTGATAGGAGTGGTACGAGTTGCCCACCACACTCAACGCGACGGTGACGACCGCCAAGCTCATGCAGTAGCGCCGCGCCCAAAGGTGCCGGTTGGCAACGCGGAAGATGACGTAGCCGGCTGTTGCAGCGGCCTGTGCAACGTCGATGGCAACCGGGGCCATCCATGCACGACTCGGATGCACGTTGATTTCGATGGCCAGTGCCCGCAACGCATCGAACGACAGCGTGAACGCCAACGCCGCAAGAAGCAACGCCATCGTTGCCACCGCGGCGACACCGAGCATCTTCGAACGCACCGGCCGCGCATCGTGGCGCAACGGCGGTGCGGACTGAGGGGAGTCATCGGACACGACGGAAGCCTCTTTCTACGACATTCTCTAGAGGGGTGCTGATTCGACTACTGACACGTGCTCTTGGCATCTCACTCCCCTACCCGGGGTGCGGACAGGACATCGACGAGGTGCGCCGCACGAACCTCACGGAAACGGGCGGGTTGCCGAGTCGGTGGTCAGTTGAAGACGTCGACGAACCATGTGCCGTCGATCTGCTGGGTGGTGACGGTCTGGGTGATGCGTTGCACGCCGTCGGGGCGCAGTTCCGACAGGTCGACGAGATAGACATCCTCGGACAAGGCCTTGGTGCGGACGCAGTAATTGGTGCCGACGGGGATCTCGTCGATGAACGGCTGCAGCTGCTCGGCCGGGACGACGGAACTATTCGGGGTGGCCAAGGCGCGGGCGGCGACCGCGTCGCGCCGGACGTAATAGGCGTAGTTCCAGGCGGCGATCACCCCGGCGCCACTGCGCTGGTCACCCCGGTCGGCGCGGCAATCGTCATCGAGATCCGACGCCGGCGCCGTCGGCGTTGCGGACAGTTCGAGCATCGGTGTGCCCACATCGTCGGACGGCGGTGCTGCCGCTGCGGACTCTTCGCCGCGTGCATTCCACATCACCCCTATGGTGACGGCTGCAACCCCCACTGCAATGGCGATGGCAACCGCTGCAACGCGGCCGGTGCGCCTCGCTGTGCGCGGCACAGGTCGCTCGTGTGGGGTCACCGCCGGTGCAACCAATGCACCGTCGATCGCATCGCCGGGTGCAACCGGATCGGCGGTTGCACCCGAGGGTGGGGTGGGTGCACCGCCGAGGAGGTCGACGACGGCCGGATGCCGAAATGTTGTCTTGCCGAGTTTCATCGGGGTGCACCCACATCCTTTCGTACGGTCAGGCGGAGACCGGGGCGCCAGCGCCCTGTCCGACGGCGGTCGAGATCATCTCGGCGGCAGTGCCGGCCGAACCACCGAAGAACGCCTCCAGGGTGGTGTCCACGGCGGCGATCACGTTCTCGCCGCCGGGTTGCGCCGTGACCCATTCGCGGGCTTGTGAATCGATGTGCGGTGCTGTCTGCACCGCGCTGTGCACGACCTCCGCAGTGGCGGCACCGACCGGTCCGGAGGTCTGCCACTGCTCGACCGTCGCCGCGGTCTGCTCGGTGATCACGTCCTGCTGCACGTCCGGCAACTCGACCTCGATCGGCTGTCCTTCGTCGTCCCCGGCACCGAAGGCGGTACCGGCAGCGAGGCCGACTGCACCACCGACGAGCGCGCCGGGGACTGCGCCGACGGCGCCACCGATCGCCGCACCTGCCGCGGTTCCTGCGACACCGGTCGTGATTTCGGGCAGCACCGGGATCGGCAGCGGCACCACCCCGCCAAGGGCGGCGCCGCCGATGCCGCCGATGGTGCCGCCGATCAGCGCACCCGGTACCGCACCGGCCGCGGCGCCTGCGGTCGCTCCGGCGGCGACACCGCCGATCTGTGCGGCGGCGACGCGGTCGGCGCGATCAGCGTGGACACCGACGGAACGCCAGAAGGTGGCCACCTGGGATCGGGTCAGGCCGGCGGTGTTGTTGGTGCGCTCGCGGTCGGCGTCGGTGACCCAGTTCGGCTGGGTGAGGTGGTAGTCGCCGATCATGATCTTCTCGGGCGGGGCGATGTAGATCGGGGCCTGCTCGACCGGGGTCGGGGCGTGCAGCGTCGACAGGTCCAGCGGCGGGGTGTACGTGGTCTGCCGGTTGTAGCGGCCGGTGTCGTAGTCGTAGTTCGGCAGCGGCTCGTACTGCGGCTGCACTGCAGGCGGGGCGGACCAGTAGATCGGCTCGGACGGCGCCTGCGGCACAACTTCCACCTCGGTCTGCGGTGCCGGGGTCGCGGTGGTGCCGCCTTGCGTCCCGCCGCCGGTAGTGCCGCCCTGGGATGGGGCCGCACCGGCGGTCGGGGCCAGCACCAGTCCTGCCGCCACTGCGGCGATCGCGACGAACGCGGCCGTGGCCTGACGCTGGACTGTGCGGTGGCGACTGGCAGCGCGGCGTGCGGCGCGGTTCGGGGTGGGGTTGTCGTTACTCATCGGGCATTGCCTTTCATCGGTCGGCCACAGGGAGGGCCGGGTCTGGTCGGGGATCGAAAAGGATGACGTGGAGCAGCCTTAAGCCCGGACCGAAAATGGTTCCGGACCAACGGGATCAGGGGTCGTCTGCGATCAGGTCGACGACGGTGGCGGCGAGGACGGTCAACGCCTCGCAGGTGTCGCGTCGTAACTGGCTCAAGGTGATGCGCTCACCGGAGGCGAACAGCGGCTCGAACGGCATCCGGCACACCGGCACACCGAGTGCGGAGAACGCATCGACGGCATCGGTCTCGACCATCGGCACATCCCCCGGCCCCTCGGTGATGACCACGACCGTGCGGACGAGCACATCCGGGCGGACGGCGGAGATCGCGGCCAGGGTGCGCTGGGCAGCGACCGCGCTGTCGCGGCGCAGCGGCACCGGAACGATCACGGCGTGCGCAGCGGTGATCGCCCACCGCCAGCTGCCGGCGTGGCGCGAGTTGCCGGTGTCGGCGACCAGCAGGTCGTAGTGGTGTCCGAGGATCGCCGCCACCGTCGCGGCGTCGTCGTAGCTCACCGGTGCCACCGCCCCGATTCCGCCGGCGACGACATACGAGCCGCACGGCTGACGGGTCAGATACCGAGTGAGCACGGAGGAGCGCACCGGCTGCGCCTGATCACCGAGATCGGCGAGCAGCGACGCCACGTCCTGCCCTGCGGCCGGGGGAAGCGCGATCCGATCGGTGAAGCTGCCGCCGACCTCCCCGAGGTCCAGGCACGCGATCGTGGCGGGGCCGCGATACTCGGCCAGTGTCTCGGCCAAGCCGATCGCCATCGGGGTTTTACCGACGCCGCCTTTGACGTTGGCGACGGTGACGAGCGCGCCGTCCGGCAGCGGCCGGGCGATCGTGGTGTGCGCCGCGCGCAGCCGCATCTCGATCGAGTCGGGTTTCGGTGCAAGCGCCAGGCCGAGCATCGCGTTGAGCCGTCCCCGCATCCCGAGGCGGGCGGGTTCGCCGGCCGCTGGGTTGACGCGGGGTGCGGACAGCGCCGACAACGCCTCGATCCGGCCGCTGAGCGGCTCTGTGGCCAATTCTGGGGGTGGTATGGACTTCGGACCCCGCGATCGTGTCGGCGCGGCCTGTGCAGGCTCCTGAGCGGGCGCCCGGTCGACCAGTGTCGATGTCTCGTAGGTGAACGGTTCGGCAGCCACGGTCACCGGCGCGGCCAGCACTGTGTGAACAGCCTCGGCGGCCGCCGAAGCGGGTTCGCTCACCACGACCGGAATCGGGACGCTCGGAGCACTTTCGGTGAGCTTGCCGTCAGGGCCGACCGTGAGGAACCGGGTGTCCTTGCCGGTGCGATAGACGACCTCGACGGCGGACTGCTGCTTGGCTGCGAGGGTGCGCACGAAGTCGTGCACGACAGCGGCCAGCGCCCTGTCCTCGGTTGCCGCCAGTTCCATCGGTGGCACGTCGGCGCCGGTGAGCCTCGCGCGCGCGGTGGTCGCGGAGGTCGCCTCGATCTCGACGGTCGGCGCCATGGTTAGTTGATCCCGCCGAAGGCACCGGCGCCGGCCAGCGCGGTGTCCATCTCGTCGATGACAGCATCGGTCTGCTCGAGCTCGGCCAACGCGTTGGTGCGGGCTTTGCCGTCGGGCAGCGCTTCGATGACCACGCGGCGCTTGGCCGACGCCTCACGGATTTCGGCGAGGCGTTCGCGCGTGAGTTCCTGCCTCTCGTCGAGTTTGGCCAGCCACACCGGCGAGGTCTGTTTGAAGTACTCGCGCAGCGCCTTGATCACCGGATCGTTGGCGCCCTTGGAGACGAACGGGCCACGCAACGCGGCGACGTCCTCGGCAGTAGGGGTGATCGACTGAGAAATGCGACGAGTCATCGGGTTCCTTCCGGTGGTGATTACGGGCGTGGTTCACGGGGCCGACGAGCGGTCACTACGGGGTTGATGCGATCGCGACGACACGGACAGCGATCAGACTCTCGTGCGGTGGGTCGCCCGATGCTCATGCGCTGCGTCCCACGAGGTCGGGTTCGGGCAGGACAACGACGCCGTTCGCGTCGAAAGCAATGCGGGTGGTGACCCGGTCGGCGCCGATGGTCAGGACGGTCTCGATGACCTCGCCTCGGCTGCCGCGACGCACATCGACCGCATCGACGGTGACCGGCACCAGGTCGCCGTCCTCGTTGTCGATGAGCACGGTCTGCCCGGCGGTCACGCTCGAGGCCGGGATGACATCGGCGAAGTCCTCGTCCGCAGGATCAAGTTCCGGTGCGGCTTCGGCTCCAGTCTTGGCCATCGACACGGTGCCGATACCGCCCGTACTCGTACCGCCGAGGACGATCGGCTCGGGCACGCTTCCGTAGTTGCGTGCCCGCCGCGCCAGGGCGCGTTCGGATTCGATGAACTCGGCCAGCTCCGGCGAGTAACAGGTGAACTGCGGCGCCTCGGCCGGCATCAATCCGTCGATGATGGATTTCTCGTTCTCCGACAGCTGGTTCCACTTGTTCGGATGCTTGTCGACGTTCGGGGTCCACCACATCTGCGCATCGACGGGCGAGCCGTCGTCACCGAGCGCGATCCCGCGGCCCTTGACCGAGGTGTCGACCTCACGGCCCACCGTCGAATCCCCCCACATCATCAACGCCCCGTCCTGCGAGAGATTGCCGAGCGAGATGCGGGTGCCGAAGTTGTCACGCGCGTTGCCGGAGGCACCACCGAACAGGGACGCATCCGGACGCTGCACACCGAGCAACAACCGGATGCCGGCCGAACGCGCGAGCACCGCCAGATCCGCCCACGCACCGAGCGGATCGAGTTCCTTGAGCAGAGTCTTGGTTTCGTCGTCGCCGGTCTTGGCCAGACGCTGCCACTTGCCGGAGAGGATGAAGAACTCGTCGAGCACCGCGATCATCAGCGGCAGCTGCGAGCCTTCGATCTTCATCTGATGGATGTAGGCGTTGCGCGCCATCATCTCCGTATGCAGGGCGCGCACGAACATCGCCGCGCGCAGCGCGTCGTAGATGATCGCCCCACAGCCGGGGTAGCCCTCGAGGCCGTCGAGTTCGATCATCTTCGGATCGACCCCGACGAACGGAACCCCGCGACGCGCCGCTTCGGTCAGCAGCGTGCGGATCACCGAGGTCTTACCGCCGCCGGTGGGGCCGACGATCAAGCAGTGCGGCTTGTTCGAACTCGTCGAGACATCCCAGAACATGATCCGGTCCGCCGCGCCGGTCGCATAGGGCAGGTGCCGCAGGTTCTCATCGACCAGTTCCAGGGGGTGGTCGACGCGCTCGGGCATGGCGGTGACCAGACGCATCACCAGATAGCCCTTGTTCGGATACCAATCGCAGGTCCAGTTCCGGCCGGATTCGTGCGGGCCGGCGAGCGAGGCGAGGGCTTCGTCGACCTTGGCCTGAAAGCCCGGTGCTCCGGCGTTCATCGACTTGGCGAAGGCGATGCGGTAGCCGGTCTCGATGCCGTCCTCGTCGATGGTGTCGACGCTGACCTTGGGACTTTTGAAGATCGTGGCGCCGTCGAGCGCATCCTGCAGGACCTTCTGTCGTTCGCTGCGGGTGTCCGGGGAGATCGGCGTGCGGGTGATGACGAGCCGGTCGCGGTGCGCGTCGTGCCGCACCGTCACCGCCGAAGTCTCGCTGGTCCCGAAGGCCGTTTCGACCGCACGCGAGAGCGCCTCGAATTGCTTGGGGCGGATCACTGCACCGCGCGAGAGCTTGATCGTCGCGCCTCGCATCGAGCGCCCGGTGGTGGGCCGCGAAATCGAGACCTTGGTGGGTATATGCCCGGTGCTCTGCTGAACCATCGCGTCGAGCATCTGTGACCACCGGTGAGTGCGGTGCCGCGAAATATCCAGGGCGATCAACGGAGCGGTGGCTACTGCCAGCGGCCACCGGTAGTCGTACAGCCCGGTCAGCGCCTCGACGACCGAAGCGTTTCCCGCGACAGAAGCAATGAGGATGGGGCTGGAGAAGGCAGCTGCGGCAGAGATTGCCGTCAGCGGCGAGAACGGCACGAAGCGGGACACGCACGTGGTCCGCCCGTCGCCGGTCCGATCGCCGCGAGCGTCGGTGGTGTCGCCGAACGTGTCGCGCCATGCAGCGACGAGCCAGTCCTTGAGTGGGTCTGGAGTTGCGCTCACTGCATGCGCCTTTCACTCGTGCTCGTCTTCGCCGGATGCCGTCCGGTGCGGTGTGCGAGCACAGTGGCAGAGGGGCCGAGTTTTCACCAAGCAGGTGACGGCATTCCGAACTGACGCAGGTGATGCGCTCGGATCCGCGAGTGCCCAGCTCGATGAATTTGTGCCTCAACGTGTTCGGCGCTCACCTGAGAAGATCTCCACCACAGCGCTTGCAACGCGATGTCACCGAGCGCTTTTTCGACTGCTGATCCCAGCGCTCGCATACCGGTTCAGCGAGCGTTCATCCGAGCATGCTTATGGGCACTTGCACGTGGTGTTCCGAACGCTCCACAGCCGCCCTCCCCGTGTGGTTATCGAGCGTGGGCACGACCGCCGCAGTCAGCGCTCCGAAGAGCGTTCGACGTGGTCGGTTGCGAATACCGTTGGCGCCGCGCGCAATTCTGGATTACACTCCCCCCAAGGAACGCCGGGGGGAGTGACCCCGTAAGGGGTGGGCGTCGCGAGCGCTCTGCGCAGCACTGGGATTCACCGCTCGAATCCATCGCCCATCTCACGCGCTCTGTCGAGCGCCATGATGCGCACTCCCCCACTCCCCCACGATCACCCCTGCCTCCCCCAGCCCGATCACGGCCCTGCGAACCTCTCTCGCACAGGGCACACACCTGGCGTTGATGCATGTTCGTCCACCGCCCCGGCCGGCACTATCGCTCGGGTCGCTGTTCAGGCATCGAAGACGCATCGACGATCACCTCGCTTCATGTGCGGTGACGGCGCGCGTGAACATCGCTGCTCCGCACTCCCCGCCACGTGCGCTCGGCATGGCTGTCCGGTCTCGATCGTGGAGGTGTTTCTCGCGCTCGTTCTTCCCCGTCGACCTCGCCGGATGTGTGCGCTGTGTGCATTCACCTGTTTGGGCGAGATCGCGTGCTCGTTTTACGTTCTCGGCCGTCGCCTTTCGGGCGTACCGACCGAACCATCACTGGAGTGCTCATGTCTCTCGCGCCAAGTCTTGCCGAACTGGCGATCACGACCATCCCGAGTGGTGACGTGCTCGCCCAGACCACCGAGGTCACCACGACCGGGGTCCGCGCTTGGATCGAAGACAACATCGTCTTCACCATCCTCGTGTTGATCGCGTGCGTGGTCCTGATGGGTGGGCTGCGCGGCAACCTCTCGAAGGTCGTCACCGTCGGCGGCCTGTCGCTGGTGGGCATGGCGTATCTGGGCATCGCGACGAACACCACCGCGGCAACCGGCATCGGCAATTGGCTCCTCGGTCTGGTCGGCATCCAGGTCTGACCACCGCACGCAAGTACCGGCCGACGACCGCAAAAGGGGTACCGATCGTGATCGACAACGACGACATGCTGCACCGCGTGGACCGGCACTATCTCGGCCCGACCGGCTTCACGCTGCCGTTCCGCCTCCGCTACGCCGCAGTCGGACTCGGCGCGCTCATCACCGCGACGGTGTTCGTCCTCGCCCGCGCGGTCGTGCAGGTGCCGCTCGGCTTCCAGTCTCTGGTGGTGATCGTCGGGATCGGTGTCGTGATCACTGCGCGGGTGACGAAGTACGTCAACGCCGACCGTTCGGTCCGGTCGGTGATCCGAGCTGCGTGGAACGACCTGACTGCACCGCGCCCGCCCAAGGCAGGACAGACCGTCGTCTTCACCATTCCCGCTGCTATGCGTGCCTCGCGCAGTACGCCCCCGCAGCGTCGAGCGAAGGGAACTGCTGACGATGGCTGTCCAGCCTGACAACGACATTGCCGCGTTGTTCGATCCGAATTTCGACGAGCCCGCACCGGCGATCGTGCCGCCGGGTGCGTTGCCCCCGTCGTGGGCGGCGGCGATGGCAGCACACCGCATCGCCTCCCCGCCCCCGGTTCCGGATCCGAATGCGGACGCGACGCAGGCCGCGGAGCTGGCGTGGTCCCAGGTGCCCGACAGCAGCATCACCGCCCCTGCTCCGGTGACCACTTCCACCACCGCAGCGAGTGCAGACGCACCGCCCGCACAGCGCAGGCGCGGCCGCACCAAGCGCGGCACGTCTGCCGACACCGACGCGGAGTTCACCCGGCAAACCAAGACCGCCGCCAAGCGCGCCGCTCGCACGCGCAAAGCAGTGCGGCTGCAACTGATCGGGGTCGAAGGCAACATCACCCGCACCCGTAGCCAGTCCACAGCGTGGTTCGTCCAACCACCAGGGCCGTGGAACATGCGCCCGGTCGCCCGGCAGCGCCGCTACATCCGCAGCGAAGCGTTGGTGCTGGCGAACCTCGCCGAAGCCGGCGTCACCGGTCTACACCGCCGGCTGGTGCGTACCCCGTGGCCGGTGCGCCAGTGGGCGCAAGCTCACGACGGGTGGGCCGAACCGATCGCGGATGTGCCGCGCGCGTTGTCGTGGCCGGACTATCTGCGCGGTCAGCAGCACGCCATGCTGTGGGGCAACCCCACTCTCAAGGGCCGCTACTGGGGCATCGAACTACCCCCGCGCTCGGCGCTCGCGGTCGGGCTCGACACCATCTCCGAATGGTTGCTGCCCGCCGTCGATACACCGCTGCTCGGCCGGATCGCGAGACTCGTCCGCTCGTGGGCGCACACGGCGTTCCTCAACGAGCAGAAGGCGCTCGCCGAGCACCTCGCCACGATCGAACGCATCCTCTCGGGACAGGGGGTGCGTGCCAAGCCCGCCACCGCCGCGCAGATGGACTATCTGCTGCTGCGCTCGGCCTCACTGGGGTTGCCGCTCGATGCCGAGGGCGTGATCTCCGGCGGTGGGGACTGGGAACACTCCGATGTTGCTGCGCTCGAGGACCTCACCGACCTCGAATTGACCCCCGGTGACGGGTACACCACTGTGCGCGGACAGGTCGGTGGCCGGGACTACACCGGCTACGCGATCGTGCTCACGGTCGGGCGCATGGCGCCGTTGCCGATCCCGGAGCGGATGCTGCCCTGGCAGGTCATCGGCGACTCCTCCGGTGAACCGCTCGAATGGTCCGAACGCATCCGGTTGAAGACCAAGAGCCAGACCATCCGCAGTCTGCGCCGGCTCACCGCGCGCATCGAGGCGCAGTTCGACCACTACACCGTCGAACACGACCAGGTACCACCGCAGGAACTCGCCGAACAGCACGCGCTCGCTCAACGGGTGCTCTCCGACATCGAAGACGACCACTCCGGCCTGTCGGTGCGCACCGACGGCTGGTACCGGGTGCTTGTCGTCGGCTCGTCCCCGGACGAGGCGAAGCAGAAGGTCTCGATGCTTCAGGAGATGTACGCCCCGCGCATCCGCCTCGAACACGAGCACGGCCAGTACCAACTGCTGCGCGAATTCCTCCCCGGTGAGCCGCTCGCCAACATCGCGCACTGCCGGCGCATGAGTGTCGAAACCGTCTCCGCCGGGATGGCCGCGGTCGGCGACCGGATCGGGGACCGCACCGGCGTGGTGATCGGCGAAACAGCCTCGATCGCGCCCCGACCCGCGGTGTGGGATCTGTTCGCCGCGCATGAGAAGAAACACAAGTCCGGTCTGACCCCGATCGTGGCGGTACCCGGCTCGGGCAAAACGTTCCTGGCCGGGATCCTCGTCTACCAAGCGGTACGTGCCGGCGCCTACGGGGTGGTGCTCGACCCATCCGGACCGCTCAAGAAACTCGCGCAGCTCCCCGAGTTCCGGGGTATCGCCGAAGTTCAGGCGTTGACGGGGCGCACCTCGCGGCCCGGCTCCCTCAACCCTTATCGGGTGATCGTCGATCCGCGCCGCGACGACCCCGACTACGACCCGACCAATCCGGACTACGCCGACGATGCCGATCCCGTCACCGCAGCCCAGTCGCAGTACGAAGCCGACCTGCGGGCCGCGCAGGCCGAGCGGATCTCGGTGGCGGTGTCGGTGCTGAAGATGATGCTCTCCCCCGCCCGGCTCGAGCACGAGTGGACCGAAACCGTCCTGCAGACCGCGGCGAACACCGTCGGCGGCGGACGGCACCACAACCTGCGCGAAGTCCTCGACGCGATCGCCGCGCTCGGTCGCGACGACGAGAACCTTGATCTGCGTACCTGTGCGCGCAGCGTGCATCAGGAGTTGTCGATGATGGCTGATCTCGCCGAGGCCCGCGTGCTCTTCCCCGAAGCGGGCACCACCGGTGAGCCGGAGGACATCGTCGACAACAACACTCGACTGACGGTGTTGACGATGCCCGGCTTGCAGCTCCCACCCACCGGCACCGACCCGTCGCAGTGGACCCCGCAGCAACGCATGGCCGGCCCGCTCATGCACATGGCCGCGTGGCTTGCGAACCGGCTCGTCTACGAACTGCCCCGCTTTGAGCGCAAGGTGCTGTTTCTCGACGAGAACAAGTACCTCGAACAAACCGGTGCCGGCCGCACCCTGAATCTGCGCATCGCCCGCGACTCGCGCAAGTACAAGGTTCGCGCGTTGGTGTGCTCGCAGCTGCCCGACGACTATCTCGGCGTCGGCGGCAGCGACGACAAGTCCGCATTGACCTACGAGGTCATCATCGGCGATCTCGGTGGCAACACCCATGCCATCGACGGCGCCCTCAAACTACTGAACCTTCCTGCCGGGGAAGGCTACGAAGCGTTGTTGGCCGATCTCGGTGGTGGCGGAGAAGACACCCTCGATGAGGACACCGACACCGAGCACCTCGACCAGGCACGCCGGTTCATCGTGAAGATGGCTGACGACATCGAACTGGTCCGCTCGGACTGGACCCACTTCGTCCACCTGGCACACGTATTCGCCGCGCTCGATTCCCGCGCGACCCGCGCCGCGATGGACACTCCTGCATGAGCGCGCAACGAGCACGCCGGATTCTCCCGGCACTGTCACTCTCCGTCCGCTACGTCGGGCAGCCTGTGGGGCTGGTGGTCCGTGTTCTGGTCGTACTGATGTTCGCTGCGGTCGTCCTGATTGGGGTCGGCACCGGGGTGGCCACAGCCAGCGGCTTCGACTGCAAGGACGTACCGGCCCCGGAGTTCCCCAATGAGACCGTCGAGACGACCTTCGACTCGTCCAGCGCCAACCGGCCGCCGATCGAAGGTGGGGGTGGCACGGGTTATGAAAGCTACGGTTGGGCCGGACTGAAATGGCACACCTACGACCTCGGCTGCGGTGAGGATCTAGTGCGCGCTCCCGGCGCGGTCAACGACACCACGCTGGGCAACACCTTCCTGACGATCGGGAAGTCACTGGCGGCCGCGGCGTTCTGGCTCGACGACCAAACCAAGACCGGACGCGACGCGCTTGATGCCGGGGTCGACTCGGCACTCGAACAGTTCGACCGGATCGTCTACTCGATCAGCGACGGCATGCGCGGGGTCTACGGACAGTGGCTGGGGATTGCACTGACTGTCGTCGCTGTGATCGTGCTGTGGAAGTCGCTGAAGGCAGACACCGCCGGCGTTACCCAAACCTCGGCAATCGCAGCGGCCGGGCTGATGCTCGGGGCGCTGATGGTCGGTGCACCGCAAAAGGCGGTTCAGGTCACCGACGACACGTTCGGCTCGCTGATCACCGATACTCAGGATCAGATTTTCTCGGTCCAGTTCGGGGACGGCCCGGGCGGCGGCACACTTACCGGTGGACCGACCGACCCGCGCAACGTGCTGATCGACCAAGTTTTCCTTCCCGATTGGCGCACGGGTTGGTTCGGCACCAATTACGACGATGCGGACACAGCCGGGCTCGGTCCGAAGTTGCGTGATTCGCTGGCGTTTTCGTACGAAGAGCAGGAGCGCGTCAAGAACGACCCGGACGCCCAGGCCGAACTCGCCGCCCAGAAGGCCGACACGTTCCGCGAGATCGTCGCGTCGCTGGAATCCGACCATCAGTTGTCCTACTACCAGTTTCAGGGCAAAGACTCCGGCCGCACCTCGACCGGTTTCATCGGCATGATCAAACTGGCGATGCCATCGATGCTGTGGATCGGCGCCTCGATCCTGAAGATCACCGCACTGCTCGCGATCC
Organism: Rhodococcus sp. AH-ZY2; assembly: GCF_030916465.1. NCBI lineage: Bacteria > Bacillati > Actinomycetota > Actinomycetes > Mycobacteriales > Nocardiaceae > Rhodococcus > Rhodococcus sp. AH-ZY2. The sequence continues at coordinate 190,130 of NZ_CP126460.1, read as the reverse complement.
GCTTCGCCATCCTGTTCGCGCCACTGTGGGTGCCGTTCGCGATGATCGCCGGTGGTTGGCTGGGCCGCATCCTGCGCATGCTCGCCACCGCCTATGTGTGGGGCGTGGCCGGTGCAGTCATCGTCGCGCTGTACCTGATGGCGCTCGTGCAGCTCTACGTCGATGCCGACGGACAGGTCGACGGGTCCTGGCGATTGTGGTTCATGGTGCTGCTCACCGTTGTGTGCTGGGCGATCATGCGCCCATTCAAACGGGTAGGCCAGACGTTCACGCAGAACAGCTGGGGGTAGCCCCTGGGTGGTGAACACGCTGACACTGGCCCATACTGGGCCGGAGAATGCAGGACATCACCATGACGAAGAAGAAATACTCTGACGAGTTCAAGGCCGACGCCGTGCGACTCTACGAGAGTCGCCCGGAAGTGTCGTACTCGTCGTTGGCCGCGGATCTGGGAGTCGCTCGGGGGTCGTTGAAGACGTGGGTGCATTTGGCGCGTAAGAAGGCCGCGATGGCGCGGTCTGCGCCCGAGAAGAGCGTGGATGCCTCGGAGACACCCGAGGAGCAGTGTGCGCGGATGCAGGCCGAGATCGAGCAGATTCGGGCCCGCAACCAGGCTTTGGTCGCGGAGAACGACAAGCTCAGCGAGGAACGAGACATCCTGCGCAAGGCCACGAAATATTTCGCGGCAGAGACGAACTGGTGATCCGCTTCCGGTTCGTTGACGACCACCGAGACACCCATGAGGTGAAGCGGATGTGCACGGTGCTCGGCATCCACCGGTCGAGCTACTACAAGTGGCGAGCCGGAAAGGCGGCTCGGCGTGCCCGCCAGCAGGCCGATGCGGCGCTTGTCGACCGAATACGTGCCCACCACCAGGAATGGGACCACACCCTCGGTTACCGGCGGATGACCGCCGAACTGGCCGATGATGACGCGGTGCCGGGCACGGTCAATCACAAGCGGGTAGCCAGGTTGATGCGACAGAACAACATCGTCGGTGTGCACCTGCGTAAACCGAAGAACACGACGATCAAAGATCCTGGGGCGCAGGTCTTCGAAGACCTGGTCAACCGTGATTTCACCGCTGACGAGCCTGGACGAGTATTCGTTGGTGACATCACCTATCTTCCGCACAGCAGCACCGGTGAGTTCCTCTACCTGGCGACCGTGATCGACGTGTGTTCCAAACGGCTCGTCGGCTGGTCGATCGCAGATCACATGCGTACCGAGCTCGTGGAGAACGCGCTCGACAATGCGGCGGCGGCCCGAGGGTCGCTGGAAGGAGCTATTTTTCACTCCGACCACGGCCGTCAATTCACCTCCTCGGACTACCAGGCGACATGTCGCCGGCACGGCGTGCGGCAATCGATGGGCCGGATCGGGTCGAGCGCCGACAACGCGATGGCCGAGTCCTTCAATGCGTCGTTGAAGCGGGAGACGCTTCAGGGCGCGAAACGCTGGATCGACGAAGCGCAATGCCGCACCGAGGTTTTCCGCTGGATCACTCGATACAACACACGCCGACGGCACTCATCACTGCGGAACCGATCACCACTTGACTTCGAGGTCGACCATGGGTCTACCCTCGATCAGGCCGCTTGACGTACACACCCAGTGTCCACTATCCAGGGGCCACGCCCGTGCACCGATGGCACCCGCCTGACGGCGGAGATCACCGAATGCGGCTACCGGGGTAGTGCCAAGACCGTCCGTCGGTTCCTGGCACCACTGCGTGCTGCGCATCGGACGCGCCCGGCACCGCCGCCGGTGCCATCCGTCCGGCAGGTCACGGGGTGGCTGACCGCCCGACCCGACCGTCTCACCGACGTCGACAGCCACCGTCTCGCCGACATCCTCGAACGCAGTCCCGCACTGAACGCGCTGCAGGGACACGTTCGCGGCTTCGCCGAGCTCATGACCGAGCGGCGCGGACACGAACTCCCCGAGTGGATGAGCGACGTCGATGCCACCGGATCACCGGCCCTGCAGTCCTTCACCACCGGCCTGCGCCGTGACCTCGATGCTGTCACCGCCGGACTAACCCTCGAACACAACTCCGGGCCGGTCGAAGGGCACGTGAACAGAATCAAAATGCTCAAGCGGCAGATGTACGGGCGAGCCAACCTCGACCTGCTGCGCAAGCGCGTCATCCACCTCGAATAACGAAGCGTGGCAGTGACTTCACGGAAAGTGCGCCAGATCCAATTACGCGACGGTCGACAGCACCGCCCGTATCAAAGCGGCATTCGAGATAGACCACACCCGGCGAGAGACGACGGTGCGGTTGCGGACTCGCACATCACCCGAGGGCCTACGCTCTGCCGTGTGCCCCAAGACGCCGGGACAGTAACTACCGAAACAGCTGAATGGATAGCGACGACATCGGTCAGCATCGAAGGACGTCGATACTCTCGACGCGAGCACCTCACCGCGCCCTTCTTATCCCTGACATTCTGTCCGCGACAAAAACACAAAAGTGCCCTGCCGATCGGATACGGCAGGGCACTCGAGCAGTGTCGTCCAGTTATCGCCACCCGAAGACGGCCACGCATTCTCCCTATTTCCTCATTGTCGATCGCACTGACTCGACCTCCCTAGATTTGGCCCATCACGAGTGCTCCAACCACGGTGGACGAAGACGGCGCGAAGCAGTGAGCCGATGCTACTGCAGAGAGCTAGTTGTCAGTGAGCAGCGACGTACTCGTCGACGAGGGATTGAGGCAGACGTCCTCGGGCGGGAACCTCGAAACCTTCTTCAACCGCCCACTCTCGAATCTCCTTGGAGCTCGGAGAATTCGGATCGGATGACCGAGCCGTTCCGGCTCGCTTCTTGCGTCCTCCGACGCGGGTCGCACGCTCGACGTAGTGAGGTTTTCTCACCAGAGAGTCACCGACGACAGCAAAGACATCCGAACGGTGTGGCGTGAAAAGAGGACGTGGGGTCCTGCCTGGTAGGGATTGTTTCGAGCAAGAAGCAACCCGGAGCAGGACCCCACGTGATTACCTATCGTGCCACGCTCGACGTGCCCGAGCACACCCTGACCTTCGTCGCCCGTATCCTCGCTGCCCACCGCCGCAGGACCGATCGCCGGCCGTGGCAGCGGGCCGCGACCGTCTACGTCCAGGCTCTGATGGTGCTGCGGTGGTTTCGCGACGGCACCGCTGTCGCCACCCTGGCGCGCGATGCCCGCATCTCGCAGGCCACCGCCTACCGGTATCTCCATGAAGGTATCGACGTGATCGCTGCGCACGCCCCGGACCTGCACGACGTGCTCGAACGTGGGATCGAGTCCGGCTGGGAGCATGTCTGTCTCGACGGCACCCTCATCGCCTCGACTCGCTGCCGGGAGCGTTCCGAGTCCGGGCACGACGTGTGGTACTCGGGTAAACATCGCCGCCATGGCGGCAACGTCCAGGTCCTGACCGATCCGACCGGCTACCCGATCTGGGTGTCCGAGGTTGCCCCCGGTTCGGTGCACGACCTCACCGCTGCTCGTCGGGGCGGGATCCTCGGCGCCCTCTACCACGCTGCCGCCGGCGGGATGCCCACCCTCGCCGACAAGGGGTACACCGGTGCCGGGATCGGTGTCCACGTCCCGACGAAAGGCCATGGTCTCGATGCCGGCGCCCGTTGCCGCAACACGGTGTTGTCTGCGATGCGTGCTCCGGCCGAACGCGCGAACGCGCTGCTGAAGACCCGGTGGAAGGCGCTGCAGCGAATCAGTCTGTGTCCGTGGAGGATCGGCTCGATCGCTGCTGCGGCTCTCGTTCTTCTTCACCTGCAAGCACCGGCCTGGTGAGAAAACCTCAGTAGTCGATCTTCTTCCGGAAGTCGCGAGCGTTCTTCTTGTTCAGGTCGATGGTGTACTCCACCCCATCGACAGCGAAACTGATGGTTTCTCCGTCATCGTCCAACGCAGTTCCATCGATGTCGTCGAAAGTCTCAACGATTGTTCTACGCGCCACAGGTTGATCTCCTCTTCGAATGCATCCGGCCGGAGTCTAAGTAGCCTCTTGTCACCAAAGCCAAACCAACTCCGAAACCCACATCATTGACATGAACAACTCTACTCAGAAATTATCGCACGACTGCGACGATCCAGCGCCTCAGAACTCATGGCCGACAAGCCACATAGAGGTCCGTAATCCCATGCCTATCGCGGTTCGTCACCGCATGCGACATCAGACGACCGAGGCCTTTCTGTTTATGCAGCCCGTCACACGCCACCTCGGCCCGTGAGAGCACCGTGATCCGCAAAATAGTTGAGTAGACGCGACCACACAAAACAGCGGCAGCGGTCCGGATCGCGTCCTTCGCGTACTCCGCGCCCATCAGGTCCATGCCCTGCGCCCGAGATGCCATATGGGCGATCGCATCGACCCTCAATTCCTACAGCCACGTTCGCCGCTCGGGAACCCCGCGAATCAGCAAGCACGACACCAGACTTCGAAACAAAGGTACGTCTTGTAAACCCTCTGGCATCGCATCGGCCACGAAAGTGTTCGATTGGACACCACCGCAGTAACCATCGCGGCCGGCCGGAACGAATCCGCAATTCGGTTCGCGCAGCGGCCCATCGGTGTCGTTCGCACCACCGCCAGAGCGAGCGATCCGAAGCAACCAACAAGCTTCGACGTAGTTTCACGTCCCCACGACAGGATTTCAACGACCGACGCGTAGGGATTCTGAACACAAACGTTCTCACTTGATCGGACCGCCGGAAATATGACCCCGTGAGCCGATCACGGTTCGAGCCGGACTCCCCGTCAATTAGCTCAGCACCGGCCACGACCTGATGCCTGGACCAACACAGTGAAGAAACCGGCAACAGTAGGTGCGGCCTACGAAAGCCAGCCATCTCACATCACGATCGCGCACGACTACTGACGCCACACTCCACAAGGGACCGCAGACACTGCAGCGAAGGCCCAATAGAACCTGGGCTGTGTCAAGGATTGTGGACAGGTCCTCGGTGATTTCGGGTGTGTCAGGCCGCCTCGGTTAGGTCCTCGGCGGCGGGATTGTGGGCGTCGGCCCATGCCTGGGCCGGGGTGCGGTAGCCCAGGCTGGAGTGCGGTCTTTGACGGTTGTAGAACACCTCGATGTACTCGGCGACGGCGAACCGTGCTCGGGCGCGGGTATGGAACACCTGCTGGTGGTACATCTCGTTTTTCAGGGTGGCGAAGAACGTCTCCGCCGCGGCGTTGTCCCAGCACACCCCGGTGCGGCCCATCGACTGCACGAACCCGTGCTGGGTGCAGTAGGTGACGAATTCGTCGGAGGTGTACTGAGACCCGTGGTCGGAGTGAAATATTGCCCCTTCGGCGGCTTGGCCCTGCGTACGGGCCATTTCCAGGGCGTCGACGACCAGGCTGGCGCGCATGTGCTCAGCGGTCTGCCATCCGATCACCTTGCGCGTGGCCAGGTCGATCACGGTGGCCAGGTACAGCCACCCCTGGCCGGTGCGTAGGTAGGTGATGTCGCCGACCAGTGCGGTGCCGGGGCGGTGACTGCTCGGGGCGAAGTCGCGGCCCAGCTTGTCGGCGAAGACTTGGGCTTTCTCGTCCGGGACGGTGGTGCGTTTGTAGGCCTTGCGCTGGATCGCCGCCAGGCCGAGCTCGCGCATCAGGTCGGCCACGAGCCCCACCGAGGCCGGGTGCCCCTCGTCATTGAGAATGGCAGCGATGCGCCGGCACCCGGCAGTGCCGCGCTGCTTATGGAAAACGCGCTCGACCTCCATCTTCAGCGCTTCGCGGCGCGCCTGGGTGGCTGTAACCTGCCCGGCGCGGGCGCGCCACGCGTAGAACGACGAGCGGGCCACGCCGAGCTGGGCGCACATCCAGTCGATCGGAAAGTTCGCCTTCTCCGCCTCGATCAGGACTGACTTCTCGTTCAGTCCTGCTCCCGGGCGAAGAAGGCCGCGGCTTTTTTTAGGAACTCATTTTCCATCTTCAGCTTGCGGTTCTGCTCCTCGAGCTCGGCCAGCCTGCCGTGGTCGGCCGGACTCATCGACGTGTCCGGCTCCGGATTGGCCTGCCGGTGCTTCTGAACCCAGTTGCCCAGAGTGCCCGGGTTGATCGCCAACTCCCCGGCCACCTCGGCAATCGAGCGGTCACTCTGCAGGACCAGCTGCACCGCCTCGGTCTTGAACTGCGGACTGAACTTCCGCCTCGAACTCGCTGCCATGATCTCGATCCTCTCGCCTCAAGAGGTTGTCCAAGATCTTTGATACACCCCAACCCGAACCCTTGCCCCGACAGTAGCGACGGGTTGATCGAGCCCTTCCTCATCATTGGGCGACAAGAACTGTCTACGGCTCGTCCTTCCAGCAAGACCAGCCTTGGCACGGGTCCCGCATCGCGAAGACCCGAACGCGGACCGCGGACTGCACCGATCCGCAGCTGCGTTCACCAGGCCACTCCCCCACTCGAGTCGACACCGACCCACTCGAAGCTGACTCCGCCCAGTTAGGTGCTCATCCCGGACAGGTTCCCTGAATTCAAGCTGCCGCACGACGAACGTCAACTCTCCTGCACGCGTGAGGCACCTCCGGGCGACCCTGTCGGCGACGCACGAACCACTAGTACACCCGACTCGCAGACACCCTGAATCGCCCCGAGATCCGTGTCCGCTCTCCCGCGCGACACCAGCAACTCGAGGTCACCCACTGCGATCGTGCGCGCAGCGCAGGCGTCACGCCGGACCCTGTCCCCTACTCCGTACGGATGAAGTACGCTCCATCCGCCACCGCCCAGCGACTCATCGAAGCCAAGGCACTACCCTCGGACTCCTCGACCCCCGGACTTCTCGACCCCCGGACTCCTCGACGCAGTTTCACCCGAGCACGGCGCGCAGAGACCTACTCCCTCGGAGAGTCCAAGGAGCCCATCTCTGCCGACATCCACCGCGCGGAGGGACGTGTTCTCCTCCACGACGTGCTCGTCGGCGACTTCGTCTACGGCCACACCTGTACACACGCTCCGCCCTGGATCATCCACGCCACTCCTGTGCGATTCGAGGACGTCGAGAGCGGTCCGATCGCGTGCTTCGGCCGTCTCACTGTCAGCTAGTAACGTGCGCCGCCGGTTCGCCTACGACCTGCGCGGCGCCCGCCCTCGAGTGCGCACCGCGCCCGATGTCGCTGCAAGATGGCTCACGGCACGCCGGGTACGGTAGGCACTGATCTTTCACTCCCTCCCCCTGATTTCACCGGTCTCCGCGAAATCGGGGATGTGAGGGCACGATTCGTAATTACAGTCCGTCAATGCGTCTGCCCGACTCTCGCATACCATCGACCCGTGAAAATAAATTCGAGCCGGTGCGCGACATGAGAGGGATCATGTGATGAAATTACTGCCAGGAATATAAACCGACGGGAGGAGATCGAACCGTACCCATCGCACACAACTACATGACGCTTGGACAGCACATGACAAAGCCCCCTTGCGGAGGCTCGTCATTCGGTCGAACTTTGCCGAGATCGACCGGAACTCCGAACACCTAACGGCGTTAGTTTTCACCCTCACCGTCAGGTGTCCTTTTGGGGACGAAGTTGCCGCTTCGACTCCATTTTGTGCTTTCACCAGGGATTTCCTTGCCGAGATCCCCGATTCCCCGAAGGGACTTACCGTGCCTGGTACGTCTCAGGGTACCCCATGCCCTGAACAGCAAACAACCTTTTCGACGACCTCCGATGAGCAGATCACACGCCCAGAGGACGAATTCGCCGTTTCCCCTGTCGCCAATTTCGGCGATATTCAATATTCCGACGCCGTATCTCGGGCTAAAGAAAATATCGAACGCGTCGAAAAAATGAATGAGGAAAGCGATCAGCGCGGCCGCACGTGGTCAATTCCCGTCTCGCCGCAATTGCAGGCCAAAACCCCAATATGGTCAGGTCGCACACAATGGCAACGCCAAGTCCGCGAGATTCTCAACCGCGAAGAGGGCAGAAATCTCTGCCGGCGCCATCACGCCGACCCCGAACGTGTCTTTGCCGTCGCGGTGAGCATGGCATCGTTCGCGGATCAGCGGACAGGCCGACGCGTCACAGCGTCCCGCGAAGTACTCGCAGAACGCGCAGGGGTGTCTGTCACTGTTCTCAAGCGCGCTCGACGAGTGCTGGTCGAGTTCGGGTTGGCCCGCGAGATGGTCCGAGGACGTTTCCTACGTACACTCGAACAGTGGGCAGCTGAAGCGCATCATGGACGTAAACAGATCAAGGCCACCAGCGTCTGGGCTCTGCTCTCCCCCAGATCAGTCGTCCTTCGGACCACCCGCGACCGCCTGCCCCAGGCGACGTCTCCCGCGCAGCGCTGGACCAGGACGCCCGCGGCAACCAACGAACCGCGGCGGCCGCGTTATCCCCAGAGCCGGGACCGTGGCCCCCAATCTGTTGCTCTATCTTTTAGTACTTGTACTTCTGTTAAGAAGTACAAGACAACGCGCGCGAGCGCGCGCTGGCAGGATGACTCTCAAGAACAGCCCCGAGAGCCGCGCCCAATCAGCCTCCAGAAGGCTGCTGCGGGATTAATTGCGCATGCTCCATGTCTGGACACCGGCGAGCATATCGGGTCCGTCTGTGAGGCTCTCAGAGACCATTACGTCGATCCGGAGCGTTGGAGTGGTCGCGATATCGCCGTTGCGCTCACTGAAGACACTCGGCGACGTGGTTGGATGTGGCCTACGCGAGGTTCGCTAAAGCATCCTGTCCGATACCTTCGATGGAGACTCTCCGCGATCGACTGGTCACTCCCCTCCCCCACCGAGCGTGCCGAGGCCGCGAAACGACGTCGCGATGCCGAACGTCATGCAGCTGCACTCGCGATGGTGGAACGAGCGCAAGAGACTGCATCGGAAAGCGTTCGGCGTACCGCGATGGCGCGGATCCGCAGCGTGTTGCAAGAGAAACGCGCTTAGGACGCCCGGAATGTGTTGACTGACGGCACGCTCGAGTGTCGCCACCAGCAGGTAAGTTTGACGAACCCAGACCTCATCCTTGAGCGGTGTGTCGGCCCAGCGATGAGTGCGTGCCCATGGTTTACCGCGGTAAACCATGAGATTTCCCTGTGCGGCGGAGTGGGCTATTGCCAAGGTGCGTCTTCGCGTAGGAGTTGACTCCGCGGTTTACCGCGGTAAACCCGACCTCTCCACCCCCTCATCTGATCTCCAGTGATCTCGTCCTGTTCTCCGTGGCGGTGATGGCTATCACTTCCGAGCCCGCTATGGGCTCCTAGGCTGTGCTATCGCGGTCAGGCGGCAAGGTGGTTCAAAAGCACGTCTCGGACGAGCCCAAACCACCTTAGGTGTGTCTTCGGTTTACCGCGGTAAACGACAGGCTCGACGACCACCGGCTTACCTCTGAGTTGCTCGACGGCGGGATACCCTGCCTCCGCTTAATTGGTTTACCGCGGTAAACCACGGGCAAGAAGCGAATCCTCTCGCCGGCTATTCACCGACCATGGCAGTTGCTCGACCGTCTGCGCCCTTCGATCGGTTGCGCTTCGCATCAACGATCTTCTTGCAGCGGCCCGCTGTTTACCGCGGTAAACAGCAAGTCCGTGTCCAGTCGACGTCCACCCCTGAACCGTTCCTGGTTTACCGCGGTAAACCAGGAACAGAATCTCCTGAGCGAGAGCGCCAGGATGCGAGCTTGATCAATGTTGTCGCGGTACTGGTTTACCGCGGTAAACCAGTACCGCGGAAGACAGTCCTGCTCCGCTGTTCGCATCTCGGCTTGTTCAGTGCATTGCCCCTTCCTTGCCGGTTGCACCCAGACCGCTAAGAGACATCGCATCTCGGACAGGTCACTGACATCGAGGGTATGTTCCGTCGAGACGAGTAATCTTCGGTCCCGAATAACTCGCCTTGGCGGTTTACCGCGGTAAACCGCCAAGGCGAGTTGGATTCTGCTAGCGCACTAGAGCTGGAGAAGGACACGATCAGATAGTCCGGGGCCAGTGCGGTTTACCGCGGTAAACCGCACTGGCTATAGGGGTTCTGACATAGAGCGTCTCGGTATCTATAGTGAGATCCACTCTCGCCGGCACGAATCGGAGCCTCGGTTGTAGGAGTGAGCTACGCGGAGGACCGACCACAGGTCCGCGTTGTTTACCGCGGTAAACAACACCAGTGCACGGTGGGACAGGCGAATCGAACACGAGACGCACGTTCGGTGCATTCTGTCTCACCTCCCGTCAACCGTGACTCTGCTGCAACAGGTTGCCCCGAAACCCGTTCAGGCGGGGGAGTGGGGCAGGGATTCGTTTACCGCGGTAAACCCGCATAGATCGACCCACGCCTCATGATCTCGCGGACGGATATCGGCGGATAACGGAAAGGCGGATTGAGCGGCACACATTCGTCACTGGAGGACATAGGCTGGGCTGGTTTACCGCGGTAAACCCCTTGCGGATGTTGTCTGTCCAGAGGTGAAGCGCATCTGATGCGGGCCGCGACGAGCTCCCAACGCAAGCTAGAGGCGACCTTTGCGACTGCCTCGTTTACCGCGGTAAACGAGGCAGTCGCATCGAGACACGACATGCGACGACACTCCGCGGATGCACTCACGCAGTCCAGTTTTGTAGGGATGGGTTGCTAGGAGTGGTGGTCGGGGAGGATTGAGAAACCAACGCCACTGTAGTTAGATCCGTGCCACCGGGCATCGGCCAAGGTTCGGTTGTTCCTTGGTTGTGAGGAGCCGGGGAGGTCACGCGTTCGGCTGTTCGAGCCCTGAGTCGACCCGTGTATGAACGAGCAGCGCAGGTGACACATCGGTTGCGTGCTCAAGACAACGGCATGGAAATGAGGATCTTCCTGATAATATCCGTCGATGGACGGAGCGCCGAGGCCAAAACCTACGGCAGTTTACCGCGGTAAACTGCCGCTTCGGCAAACGGTATCGGGCGACCATTGAAGCGGAATGCGCCGATCGGCGACGGCGCAAGGAGCGCCGGGATACTGTCCTCCTTCAGCGAGTTCCACCAGGGCAGTGTTGCGTATAGCGCCGAAAAGCATCGTGCACGCTTTGTCGCGCATGACGGTCGGCGTGATAATTCATCGTCACTGTGACGAAATGGAATCAGGGTAGAGGTAACCCTCGAACGGTAGAATCAACACCGCGTTCCGCCTCATGCATGATGCCTTCGCAACGGTGCCGGTGACACGCCGAAGCGATCAAAGTTTTTCGGCCCAGAACCGAGGCGGACTCGAGTCGGGGGAGTGCCCTTGTGTACCCTTCGACCTCGACCCGGCCGCGTTTCCATCCACGCGTCGACAGTCTCAGGGAGCCAACCGAACCGGGGCCCGATCGACGCATCGGCTTGCGGCAGAACGCCTTTCCGTAGATAGCCTTTGGCGGTGTTGTAGGTGATGCCGACACGGTCGGCAACTTCGTGCAAAGTCAGGTAGCGAAGCACATCTGCGATGATACGGCGAAAGCTTGTTCGGTAGACCCGTAAGGGTCTATTGTACGAGTTGCGCGCCTCATGAAACTGCATCGGAACCGTTACAGTGGTGCAGGCGCAATCGTCATCTCCGCCAAACGATGACGACGCGAGTCCGAAGTAGCCCCACCCTGGGGTGAAGCATACGGAGGTAACCTGTGGCTGTTCATGTCATGCTCAACCAAAAAGGTGGCGTCGGAAAATCGACGCTCACCATGAACCTCGCCGCCGTCAAAGCGGATGTCCTCACCGCAGGTGACGACGACGATGTTCAGTCCCCGGTCGCCGCGATCTCGGTCGACCCCCAGGGCTCCGCAGTCTGGTGGGCTTCGCGCGTCGAGGAGTTGCCGTTTCTGATCGATCAGGTCCACGACAACCTCGACGTGCTACGTAATCTCGACAAGCTGCCCGGCATCAAGCACGTCTACGTCGACACCCCGGGCTGGATCGACCTGTCCGGCGCCGACGACGGCACCGATGTGCTCGGCACCGGCAGTTCCGCCGACGCCCTGCGCGCCGTGCTCGAGGTCGCCGATCTCGTCATCGTTCCGATCGAACCCGAACCGCTGTGCTTCGATCCCACCGCGCGCACCATCAAGCAGGTCATCGAACCGCTCGGCAAGAAATTCATTGTTGTGGTGAACAATTGGGATCCCCGCGACGGCAAGGTCGACCTCGAGCAGACCCGCGAGTTCGTCCAGGCCAACGGCTGGCCGCTGGCGCGAACGGTGGTGCGGCACTACAAGGTCCACACCCGCGCCGCTGCCGAAGGCCGTGTGGTCACCGAGTACGAAGCCAACCGCGTCTCGTTGCAGGCGCGGGAGGATTTCTACAAGCTCAGCCTTGAGCTCGCGGACGGTGGTCGCTGATGCCGCCCAAGGGTGGGCGCGCGAACTTCGCCTCCCTCGTCGGAGCAGTCGGCGACAATTCTCCGGTCGACCGCAAGCGTACCCCCACACCCACGAAGACGAAGACGACGATCGAGCCGCTCGAAGGCCAACTGCTCGCCGATGTTCCGGTCGATCAGCTCATCGCCAACCCCCGCAACCCGCGCGACGAACTCGGTGATCTGTCGGATCTGGCCACGATCGCCGACCGGCAGCTGCAACCCGGCACCGTCGTCAGCCGCACAGCCTGGCTGAAACTGTGGCCCGAAGACGAAGACGACCTCGGTGCAGCGCAGTACATCGTTGTCAACGGCAACCGCCGGCTCGCCGCCGCCCAGAAATACGGCCGCCCCGGCCTCGATGTGGTGCTACGCGACAGCATCGCCGTCGACAAGGGCGAAATCCTGTGGGCGGCAACGAGTGAGAACATCGACCGCCGCGACTTCGACGTCCTCGAAGAAGCCAAGGCCGTCGAGTTGATGGTCTCCGAGTTCGGGAGCGCAGACGCGGCAGCGAAGAAACTCGGCCGGTCCAAAGGCTGGGTGTCCCAACGCCGCGCTCTGCTCAAACTCGCCCCCGAGCTGCAAGCAGCCCTGCGTGCAGGTGATCTCGCTGTGCGCCAGGCCCGCTCGTTAGCCCGGGTTCCGCTCGAGGAGCAGGTCGCGGCGTGGGAAGCGGCCCAGAATCCGGAGCCGGAAGCCGACGCAGAGACTGCGGAGCCCGACGCGCCGCAGCCGAAAGAGCCTGCGAGCAAGCTCGAGCCGGTGGACAAGGTGGCTCAGGCGCTCAAGCGTCTGGGGGCGGATCCGGATGTGCTGGCCGCGGCGGTGCGGAAGCACTTCACCGACGACGAGCGCCGCAAGCTCATCGATGCACTCGAGCTCCGGTAACCGCGACTCGGAGACAGGTTCGGTGGATCGCAGAAGGACTGCAGTGGTGAGCCGATGAGCGGAATCGACGACCAGATCGCCCTTTTCGACCTCGACCCCGAACCTGAAAAGCCGCTGAACGGTTCGGTCGCACCCGAAGACACAGCGACCGAGGCACCACCGCCACCAGCAAAGGACGACCTGCAGTCGGCCGATGCAGAAACCGCCCCACCCGACCCCGTTGACGTTGCCGACATCGATGAGGTGGAGAAGCCGGCGACCGAGGTCCGCCCGTGGGAATCCCTGCCTGTGACCGAGGACGCGGACGGTCACGCGATCATTGTCACCGCCGCAGCGACGTACACACCCTCGGGCGTTCGGCTGACCGGGCCGGTCGACTCGATCGAGAAGCTGGACAAGCTGCTGCACTGGGCAGCGCTGACCCCCCACGGACTCACCGCCCAGGTGTGGTTCGTCGGTATCGACTCCTGCGCCCAGCTCGGATGGACCATCGATCCCGGCAGCGAAGACGACGTCGACGACCTCGAACAACTCCGTCAACGCGCAGCGACCGAACTGACCCACGCCATCGCCGCAACCCTGCCGCCTCTGATTGCTGCAGGATGGGAACTCCGCGGCGACCCCGGCTACGTCATCCACCTCATCCGCAAGGTCGGCAAGGCCACCCAGATGGTCGACCTCGTCCTCGAGCCCTACGTATGGACGTATTGGAACAAGGACTTCGGTTGGGGAAACCGTGTCGGAGACATGGGCATCCTCGGCAATCCCGCCGCTGGCACCTATCTCCCTGACGACGACCTTCCCGCCGCCCGCGAACTCGGCCGCCGCCTCGCCTGGTCCATCAAACACCTCGACACCCTGCCCGGACCGACTCCCGCCCGCACCGGCGCTGCAGTCCTGGACAAGATCCGCCGCGAACGCCTCCGCACCGGCAAGGGCATCGTCGTCACCGCCGGCGGCCCGATCCCACCGATCGACGGAGCCCCACGCGGAGACTTCGAACCCCCCGCCGGCTGGTCCCGCATCCCGGATACCGACGATCTCGACGGTGCCACCTCACTGGTCACCATCGACCAGCGCGCCGCCTACCTCGCCTCCGCAGGAATGTTGTCCTTCGGCTACGGCCGAATCCGCAACCTCCTAGGTGCCGACGCCGCGGCCGCGGCAGCAGTCGACAAGCCGGCATTCGGAATCTGGCGCGTGACTCTGCCCGCCGCCGCGCAGTACGCGCTGCCGGAAAAACTGCCGCTGCCGCACCCGGCGATGCTCGACGACCAACCCGTACGAACATGGATCACCACCGTCAGCCTCGACGGATTGTGCGCACCCATCGCAGACGGCGGGATGGGCCTGGACGTCGATGACCTCGACATCACCGAGGCCTGGGTCTACGAAGAACAAGGCCGCGCCCTCGACAAGTGGGCCAAAGTGCTGCGCGAGGCCCGCGCTGTCACGGCCGAGACCGGCGATGTAGCGATGAAACGGTTCCTCGGCGCCTGCTACAAGGGCTACGTCGGCCGGATGGTAAACCCCGACATGTGGACCGCCACCCGCATGCAGCACCACCACCAGCCCCTGTGGCGTGCGGCGATCATGGCGCACTGCCGCTGGCGTGGACGCCGAGTGGCGATGCGCATCGCCCGTGAAACCGGACGCTGGCCGATCCGCACCATGACCGACTCCTGGGTGTATCTAGTGGGGGAGGAGCAGGATCTCGCCGACGACAGCGACGCGCTCGGCAAGATGACCTTGGAGAAGCAAGTAGCGCTGACCGACGAGATGCTCCTGGCGTTCGCGGCCGCAGAGACCACCCATGACGTTCGTCTCGCGATCGCCGCAGCCTACGGTTCACCGGACCAGGAGGACTAGGTGGCACTGCACCTACCGAAGCCGCGGTCGAAATCCGTCCCGCAGAAAACCGTCGGCCTCGACGGTATGAACGTCACTGTTGCGGCTGCGGCAGCCGAGGGAGTCGCCAAAGCACAACAAACAAGTAGGGGGCTGGCCGGATTGACCTCGAGGGTCTCGGTCAGACAGCTCCGGACCGAGATCGGGAACGACGGTTTGCGGCAGGCCGCCATCGATGCCGGCCGTACACCGCCGTCGGACCGGACTCTGCGCCGCTGGGCGCAGCAAGGACGCATCCCCCATGCCGAGGTGGTCGAGTTGGCCCAACGTCGCGCCGCCATCGCACGGCTCGGGGGAGTGAACGAGGTAGCCAAGAAGATCGGCCGCAGCCCGTCCTCGGTACGCAAGTACATCTCCGGAAAGACCAACGAGCTGCGCAACGATGCACGGTCGAAACTCAAGGATGTCAAGGCCAAGGACATCATGGGCAAGGCCGGGGTTCTCAACCCCGACGGCACACCGAAGATCGCCACCATCCGGGTCACCGGACGCGTGCACGTCCGCAACGGCGATGAATCCGGCTACGATTACCGCACCCGCACACTGGATTTCGGTAACTCCGATATCCCCTTCAGTGCCGCAGAATCGCAAGCGTTGGCTGCAGCGCTGGCCAACGACGACCAAGCCCGAGTCGTTGCTATCCTCGAACGCCACGCGACGATCGACTATCCCGAGAACAAGGGATTCGATGTCTACAGCGATCAGTTCGGCTTCCACTTCGACGCCATCGACAAGATCGACGTCACCTGGCACTGAGGCAAGGTCACCGAGGGCCGCTTCCGCTATGCGGGGCGGCCCCTCCACGGTTCGGCGCGTGTCTTTGAGGCCGGTCATGTGCGCGGTTCAAGCAGCGAAAAGCGGGTCCGAGAAGTAGTTCACCCCGTTGGGAAAAACCCCGGTTGTGGGTGAACGTATGCAGGCACATCCCCATTCGGTCATCAGAGGTACCCATGCCTGTCAGACATTCGAGGTCCCGCCGCACTGTTGCGCTGGTTGCCACCGCGACCGTCGCGAGCGGAAGCGCGCTACTCACTGCACCTGTGATCGCGCATGCGGCTCCGACCAAGTGCGCGGCGACGTTCAACCTCTTCATTCCCGGCACCTGGGAGACCGACGAAAACGCAGACCCCAGTCAGCCGGTGGGCATGCTCAAGCCGATCGCCGACGCGCTTGAGAACACCCACGGCAGTGCCGTCGAGGTCTACACGTTGCCGTACATGGCCAGAGCCTTCGACAACGGCCACACCTACGCCGACAGCAAGGCCGACGCGGTGTCGAAGGCCAAGCAGGTCCTCGCAGACGTCGCGAACTCGTGCCCCCGAACCAAGTTCACGATGATCGGCTACTCGCAGGGCGCCGATGCCGCCGGCGACATCGCTTCCGACATCGGCAATGGTAGAGGGCCCGTCGACGCCAGCCGTGTACTCGCAGTCGGTCTGTTGGCAGATCCTGGGGCAGGAACGAAAGGGTCAGCGACCGTGGGCCCGCGCACGTCCGGGCAAGGCATCGCTGATCCGCGACCCCAGGGAATGGGGGCCCTGTCCGGCCGCGTCGCCTCGATCTGCGACCCGGGGGATCTGTACTGCTCGATCGAGAAGGGATCGAGCCCGTTGCTCGGCTCACTGGGGTCGATCCTGAGCAAGAGCTCGAGCGTCGGTGCTGTCCCCACTGCGGAATCTGGGGTCCACACGCAGCTCGCCGCGGCCCTGACCTCCGACTTCTCTGATGCGGATCTGCCGGCCCTGGGGACCGAGGTGGCCACTGTTGGGCAGCAGCTGACGGCACCGACTGTCGATATCGACCAGGTGGCCGACACCGCCCGATCCATCGCGAAGACCCTCGCTCCGCTGACCGATCTCCTCAGTTCCGGTGCAGCGAACCCCGCGGCGAACGGCCAGCTCCTCGCCGCGCCGGTCGGGACCGCCGAGCACACTGCTGGTGAAGTCCTCACCCGCGCGGGGCAATCCGACCTCAAAAGTGCCTTCAACGCGGCCCTCGAGATCGCGGACACCGCGAGTACCCTTGCCGGGGGCGCCTCCGCCAGCCTCCCGTCCTCTGCGCCCGAGATCCAGACGCTTGCCGACAATGCAAACCTGCTGACCGGCCAGGTCGGACCGCTGGTTTCCACCCCTGTTGATGCGCTCAGTTCGGCCACCAGTGTGCTGTCGGTGCTCAAACCGACCGTGGTGGTCAACCAGGTCCTCAACGTCGCTACCGGCGTGACTTCCTTGGACCTGCCCGGCATTCTCAACAACCTGGCCCTGCTGCCGCAGAAGGTCGCTGCGCTCGACGCGCACGGAGCCCACCAGATCGCAGGTGAGTTGAACAACCAGTTCTCGCCGTTGGTGAAGATGGCGGCGGAGGTCGACATGCGGTGGGTCTCACAAATCCTTGCGGTCATCCCGGACCCATCCGGAGCGACACAGATCGCTGCCCTCGTGTCGTCGATCTTGTCGAACGTCGATGTGATCAGACTGGCCAACATCGTCGGCCAGATTCAGGAGATCGCCTGGGCAGCTCTCGAAAAGCTCTTCCCGCCGCCGGGGATCGCGCCTGATCCAATCGGTGCGGGGGCTGCCATGACCGGCCTGCTGCCGGTGGGGCTGGATCTGGCATCGGTTGCGGTTGACATGCTCTCGGGTAAGGCCACCAAGACCCCGCCGGAGCTGCTGGGCAAGCAGGCGAACGCTGTATCGACGAGTATCACCACCCAGGCCGCGAACCTGGATCTTCCGCAGCTGTCGGACTCTCTGGTCACGCTCTCGCAATCCCAGGGTGCTCAGGATCTCGCCGCGTTGGTCAGTGAAGGGCTCAGTGCTGCGAGTTTCTTCACCTCTGGCGCTCACACCAACTACAACACTCTCGTGGTCGACAACGCCGGGCGAAATGCCATCCAGTGGCTTTCCGACTGGCTCAATCTTCAGATCGGACGTGCCGTATGAGTTCCCGTGCCCACAATCCGTCTGCCCGCTGGACCTGGTGCGCTACATGCGCTCACCGGGGATATCTCACCCGTGGTGACGCGCGGGCGGTCCGAAAGCGTCACCGGGGGGAGAAGGGTCTGGCGGTGTTCGCGTGCCCTCACATCGACGGCCTGTTTCACATCGGGCACCGTCCTGACGCGTTGAGTAGCGGGGAAATAGGTCGTGGCCTGCTGCGCACTCAGGCGGTGCGGGCTGCGGCGGCAGAGCGGTGGACGTCGTGAACAAGGCTGTGCTCGTGGTTTGGGGTGCATTCGCTTTCGTCGAGCTCGGCGAGGCGAGAGGTCCGGGGACCAAGGACTCCCCGGGGATACCTGATATGGCTCGGCTTGGCCTACCCGAACAAATGATCTTGGTGATGCACAGTATTCGGCATGGATACCGCGAAGGTGTTGCTCCTCAGTGATGAACAGTGGGGCAGCGAGGTGCTCCTTCCGCATCGTCCGTTCGCGACGAAGCAACTCGAACACGGTCAATACAGGATGAGCCGCGACGACGCCTTGACGATGCGTTACATCCAGCACTCCCCACACGCCTTGCTCGGATCGATCGTCATCGACTGCGACCACCCCGACGCGGCGCTGCGGGCGTTCGAAAAACCCTCGGATCATCCGGCACCGAGCTGGGTGTCCCAGTCCCCGTCCGGTCGCGCGCACCTGGGCTGGTGGCTCGGCGACAACCGCATCTGCCGCACCGATTCGGCGCGCATGATGCCCCTGCGCTTGGCGCATCGCATCGAGCGGGGCCTATGCCTGTCCGTAGGTGGGGATTTCTCCTACGGCGGGCAGCTGACCAAGAATCCGATTCATCCCGACTGGGAAACCCTCTACGGGACCGCCGATCCGTACGCCTTGCGGGACTTGGTCACCATCCACACCCCGCGTCAGGCGCCGCGCCGACCAGACCGCTCTGCCGGGCTGGGCCGCAACGTCACCATGTTCGACACCGCCCGCAAGTGGGCCTATCCGCAGTGGTGGAGCCACCGCAACGACACCCTCAACCAGTGGCTCCAGCTCGTGCTGCAACGCTGCCACGCCGTCAACACCGAGTTCACCGACCCGCTGCCCTTCGTCGAAGTCCGCGCCACCGCGTATTCCATCGGCAAATGGATCTGGCGCAACTTCGACGAGACCACCTTCCGCGCCCGTCAGGCCGTACGAGGCAGCAAAGGCGGCAAGGTCATGACCGAGGCCAAGCGGGAGGCCAACCGTAAACGCGCCACCAAGTTCGATCTGGCCACGGCCTTGGAGTACGCGCTGTGACCGGCGGAGCGAGGGCGAAGCAACGCCGAGCCATCACCGCCAAAGAACTCGCGCAGCGGCTCGGCTCCTCCGAACGCACCGCCCGGCGATTAGTAGCCGAGCCCCGAAAAGACTTCCTCGAACGCGCGCAAGCACGCCGTACACAAGTCGTCGAACTACGTGAACAGGGGATGAAGTACCGCGAGATCGCCGACCAAATGGGTATCTCCACCGGCGCGGTCGGCAGGATCCTGCACGATGCCCGCGAAGCGAAAAGAAAGCACTAGTAAATTGCCGAGTGTTGACACTGATGTCAGCGCTGAGCCAGCACGCCCACGTTGTTCATGAATATATTTCTCGGTTCAGTGATACGACATGTTCCGGTATCATATGGAATATTAGCTGTCATATGGACTATTAGTGCCCATAGTGGTGGGTTAGCGTCCCCGACGGACTGATGGTCGTTGAAGTCGACGCGTCAGAGAACGCAGCGGGAGGGAATATGAGCAACGCCAGAGATCGAGAAGCGCACTATGCGCGGCATTGCTGATGCCGTAAAGGCTGGCGCCTACGAGGTGGTCGATCACTCCGTGGAGGTTCGTCCGGGCTATCGCCCCCGCCGGCCGCGCCGTGGGGACGCGGCCGAAGAAACCTGGCCCCTGGCTGTTCGACTGACCGACGCCGATCGGCAGCGACTGGCGGAGTATGCCGATCGGATGGGCAACCGATGAGCGCGGTCATCCAGGCGGCTATCGACGAGTACCTCGGCAACCACCCAGCCGCCTGAGCTCGCGAATCGAACCTTCACGTGGGTCGTAACCGCGTCACCGGCCGCGCAGCGTGTCGCATGAGCGGATCGTCAAACGCGACACTCGTCGCGCGGCTGAAGACCGCTGCTCTGATTTGTGCATTCGGCTGGATTAGGCGCTGCGAATACCTACATCTAAGCCTGAATCCACCGACTGGCCGTTGATGTAGGCGTTCGGAAGTGCACGGCGGTCCGGTGGTGGCCGAGACCGGGGGGGTATCCGCTGGTCTACCCAGCTTTTCCGGCTCTTCACTATGGATCTCGTGGACCGGTTGGTCTGACTCCTTGATGGGCGTGACGGTCTCGGCTCGGTGGGCGCAGGATGGGTCTGGTGGGCGGGTCTGGCTCACGGCTCTTCTGACGCCACTGCAGGTTGGTGGCTGTCCTGTCTGCGACGTGTCGACCGGCTCGGCTCACTCGTTTGAGTGCAGCCCGGCGGGCCGTCATGTCCTGATAGGAGTCTGGCGAGATCCCCGATAGTGAACTGACTGACGCCCGGCCGGACTGCGCACCCGACAAGATGGAAGGGCGCAGTCCCATGGTGAATCAGGATCACCTCGAGGTCTACGGCGGAATCGATACCCACGCCGACACCCACCACGTCGCAGCGATCGATGCCACCGGACGACGACTGGCAGATGTACAGGTCCCAGCGACCGCGGCCGGCTACCAGGCGGCGTTGCGGTTCCTGCGGTCCTGGCCTGGGCTGGTGAAGGTAGGCATCGAGTGCACCGGCTCGTACGGGGCTGGGGTCAGTCGTGCGATGCAGGTCGCGGGCATCGCGGTCAGTGAGGTCAACCGCCCCAACCGGTTCGATCGCCGGATTCGCGGCAAGAGCGATCCCTTCGACGCCTATTCGGCCGCTGAGGCGGTGCTGTCGGGTCGAGCCAGCGCCGCACCCAAGGGTGGCGATGGGTTGGTGGAGTCGCTCCGGGTGCTGCGCACCTCGAGGTCGTCTGCACTGACCGCCAGGACAGCGACGATCAACCAGATCAAGGGCATGCTGATCACGGCGCCAGAGGAGCTGCGTTCGCGTTACCGGGGCCTGTCGAACACCAAGTTGATCGCTGCGCTGGCGGCGTCACGACCGACACCTGCGCCGGTGACCGCAGCCGAGGCCACGGCCTACAGCCTGCGGCTGCTGGCGCGGCGCTGGCAAGCACTGACCGAGCAGATCGAGGACTTGTCCGGGCACCTGCAACGGCTACTCGAAGACCATGCCCCGGACCTGATGAGCGTCTTCGGCTGCGGCCGAGACACCGTGGCGCAGCTGCTGATCACCGCCGGCGACAACCCTGACAGGCTACGCTCGGAAGCCGCGTTCGCGGCACTGGCCGGAGCCTGTCCGATACCGGCGTCGTCGGGCAAGACCAACCGTCACCGACTCAACCGCGCAGGCGACCGGCAGGCGAACTCAGCGCTCTACCACATCGTGCTCGTGCGGCTGCGCTACGACCAGCAGACCCGTAACTACGCGACACGACGGATCGCGGAAGGCAAGACGAAGATGGAAATCATCCGCTGCCTGAAACGGTATCTCGTTCGGCAGCTCTATCCACTCATCGTCCAGACGCTGCAGCCTCGACGCCAAACGACCGCCGCTTGACAGCAAGTCAATAGGAGTGTCGCAGTTAGCAGTGGCATTGGCGCCGGCTGGATGCGACCCGACGTGATCGACGAGTGCAGGCCCACCGTACCCGGCGGCGTTGGTTCTCCGGGGTACGGAATCCGAACGCGATGCGGCCGACGTGCTTGACGATGCGGTTGTAGCCTTCACTGCGCGCATTCGACAGGCCGGAGGTGATCGCCAGGATCATCGGTTCCTGCCACGCCGAGATGGTCGTCGCCAGCTTGCCGATCTCCGGGACCCGGCATGCCGCGCAGAACGTGTAGAACCGGTGCAGCGCATCTCGGATCTCGTATCGCAGACCACCACGGTCGGTGCAGCGCAACACATCGCGCAGCAGTTCCTTCGCTATCCATGCGGCGGCGATGTCCCCGTGCGGGTCGGCGGAGGTCAGCTTCTCGAACAGTGTCGATCGTTGCTCATCGGTTAGGCGCTCCGCGGCCCGCAGCAGCCGGCGGCGATTAATCCATTCGACATCGCTCTTGCGGCCGCGCCGACCCCGCTCGGCCTGGGTGACCCTGCGCCGGACGGTATCGACCATCTCGTTGGCCTTCTTGACCAGGTGGAACCGGTCCACCACCAGCTGCGCGTGCGGCAGTGCCTCGCGCACCGCCTTCGCATACACCGACGACATATCGATCGCGACATGGGTGATCTGCGCCTTCCATGCCTCGTCGCGGGCGTCGAACCAGTCGATCACCACGGCGGAGGTGCGTCCGTTGACCTGCGCCAGCAACCCTTGATCGCCGGTCAGGTCGACCAGTCCGGTGTCCCACCGGTCCACCCATCTCCGTTCCCCGGTCTCGGGGCAAGTTTCCCATTTCGCCTTCCCGCGTCGGGTCTCATCGATCCCGAGGACGACCACCGGTTCGGGTTCGTCGCCAGGGCGGCGTCGGCGACCACGACGAGGTGGCCGTGGACAGTGTGCCAGGCGCACCCGTAGTCGCCGGCGACCGCGGACACCGACCGGTCCCCGTCGAGGACCGCCTCGACCAGCAGCGCCTTCGCTCGGGGCGTGACCCGTGCCCGGGACGGCACCCCCGGCGTCGACTCGGTGAACACCTTACGGGCACAGGAGGTATTGGTGCACAACCATTTCCGTTTCCGCCACACCAACAGCGGACGGTCGGGTCCGACCTGCACATCCCGCGGTCTGGTGGTGACCCAACCCTTCGAACGCGTGGACTTCTGCCCGCACTGCGGGCAGACCCCGACCCATTCGGGTGCCGTTGCGATCTGCACGATCCGGCTGCCCTCGACCGTGCGCTGCACCGATTCGACGATGACGCCGTCGAGATCGAGCAGCAATGAACTACCGTGGTGCATGCCCGCGTTCCTTGCTGTCCTGGATGCCTGAGAACACCCAGCTCACAAGGGCGCGGGCCCTTTTTCAATCACCGACACGGCAACGGGGTCGATCGGCACCAGCCCCTACCAAGTGCGAAGAGCCGCTTTTCCACTGCGAGCGAGTTCGACCGACGGTGTCGGGGATGGTTGAGGTCAGGCAACCACAGAGGGCCGATAGTCGATCGTGTTGCGCCACAACTGCAACCAGTGTGAGGCGTACGGCCAGTGGCTGGGTAGGTGCAGGATCGGCTTTCGTTGCGGCCGGGCCAGGCGTGCCGGGACGGCGACGATCTTGCGGCGCAGCGTCGCTCCTCGGGCGCGGCCGTATCGACCGCCGGCGAGGACGCCGGTGGCGCGCAGCAGATTGTGGGCGATCGCGGCGCAGAGCACCCAGGCGGAGTTCGCCCCGAACGACCCGGACGGCATGTGGGCGAGCGGACCGTCGATCAGGTCGGCGAACACGGTTTCGATGATCGCGTGTCTGCGGTGGACGAGGTCGGCCTCGGTGGTGGGCAGGGTCGAGTTGGTGAAGAACGGGTGATACCGCCACACCGGGATCAGGGCATCGGGATAGCGGGCGTCCTTGACGCGGCGCACCACCAATCGGGCGGTAGTGCGGTCTTTCGTGTAGGCGAAGGCGGTGTAGGAGATTTCGGCGACCTCGGCGTCGGAGATCCAGGCTCCGGTGTCGGGGTCGCGGACCGCGTTCGGGTATTGCACCGGCGTCCATGCGTTGTCGTCGATCGCGGCGATCGCCTTCTTGATCGCCGGATTCTTCGTCATCACCAGGGAGAACTGGGCGTCGGTGCGCAGGCAGGCGCGCACGACCTTGCGGGTGCCGTAGGCGGAGTCGCCGCGCACCAGGACGCGTCCGGTGGCACCGGCGGCCCGGGCGGTGGCGATCGCTCCGGCCACCATGTGCCCGGCGCCCTTGCCGGATCCGGTCTTGCCCGAGCGCAGTCGCATCCCGGCGATCACCGGGGCACAGTCGTCGGTGCTGAGCACCGCGGCGAGCGGGGACAGACCTTTGCGCAGCACCTGCTTGCCGGCGATCTTGGTGTGTCCGTAGCTCGCGCCCTGCTTGGCGTGGCCGTAGACCGGGCGGAGCAGCGAGTCGATGTCGAGATACACCTGCTTCGTGCCGCCGGGCAGCAGATCGACCCGGTCCGAGAGGGCGGCCAGATGTGTACGCAGCACCGATTCGAGTTGGCGGGCGTGTCCGAAGCTGAACTCGCGCAGCAGGGTTCCGATTGTCGACGGCGCGTACACCCGATCGAACAGGGTGGTCATGCCACCGGAGCGCAGCACATCGACATCATCGATGCTGTCCGCGCCGGCGCACATTCCGGCGATGAGTGTGGTCAGTTTCGGGGCCGGGTTCGCCGCTCCGGATGTGATCTTCGAGGTGGTGATCGTGACCTTCTCGGCCAGCAGATGCGGCAGGCCGGTCTGTTCGGCCAACGTCATCACCGGCACCAGGCCGCCGTAGGACACGAGGTTGTCGTCGTCGAACATCGCGGACCTCGCGCCGAACCTGTGGGACACTTGCACCGGAAGTGCCTTTCTCGAACCGGACCGATTGTTGCCTGAAGAACATCAATCATCCCAGTTCAGGGGGCACTTTCTTCAATTCGACACGCCGCTATCGGACATTGCCGTCGGTGGATTGAGGCTAAGGCCTTCAGGTCTTGGGTTTCAGGCGCTACGGTCTCCGCTCGCCGGCCACCCTTCGCGACGGTTACCGATATTTGCGGAGTTCGTTCTTGGCGAGGGCCTGCACGTGGACTTCGTTGGGGCCGTCGACGATGCGCATGGCGCGGTGTCACCCGTACATCACGGCCAGGGGGACGTCGTCGCTCACACCGGCACCGCCGTGGACTGGATGGCGCGGTCGATGACTTCCAGCACCACGCGGGGAACTGACACCTTGGCGGCCGAGGCGTACGGGGCGGCGGCCTTGTTGCCGTGCCGTGGAGCGTACGCATCCCGTCACGCCAGTGGTCGTAGAGAGACTCGCGCATGAGCGCGATTCGGTATATCACGGCGTTGAGTTGTCAGTTTCCTTTGCCTGAGAGGCGATGTCGAGGATGATTCGACGACCATCGAGGCCCGCGCAGATCCGCGAGACCTCCGACCTCGAAATCCCTGACCTGACCCCCAACGCGCCGACCACATCGTCGACGCTGCGGGTGGAGACGCCGTGCACATAGGCCTCCATAACGACCGCGTACAGGGCCTTGTCGATGCGGCGGCGCCGCTCCAGCAAGGATGGGAAGAACGACCCCGACCGCAGTTTGGGGATCTTGACCTCCACATCGCGGCTGGTGGTGGCCACGGTCTTAGTGCGATGGCCGTTGCGATGGGTGGTGCGGGTGTCGGTGCGCTCGTAGCGGCCGGCGCCGAGCTTGTCGGTGGCTTCGGCTTCGATCAGCGCCTGCAGGCCGGTGCGGATCAGTTCGGCGAACACGGTGGCGCTGTCGGCACCGGTGAGTGCGTCGTGTTGGGCGAGCAGTGCAGAATGGTCGTGGGTCATCGCGTGGTTGCTTTCTGTGCGTCACTTTGGTCGGTAACTCGTTGATCACTACGCGATGGCCCACTCTCGGCGAGGGAGCGACACGCCACGGACCTGGCCCGATGCCCTCAACCGATTCCCACCACTCCCTGGGACTTACCCTGGTCGAGCCTTCGAAAGACGCAGCACTATGGCAGATTACAATCGTGAAGGACGCCTTGGCAGAGCTACTGAAGGTTGAACAGGCAGAAGCTCCCCGGAAGTGATGAAGCTTCCCGTTCGCTGGAGCAGGAAAGTGGACCCACCGCCATGGCCCTTGCAACGCTGAACGGTCGGACCGACCGAGTTCCGTCTGCGAATCCGGCACCAGCAGCGGTATGGGAGTCGACCGCGCGGCCTGCACCGTCACCACCGCCGAAGTTACGCACGAGTGCGCACGTAGTTGCGCACACTCGCCGGCTCTGGCATCGTGGACTGTGCCCAGGGCAGTAGCACTGGTGGAGTGGACCCGGCAGCCTTCCGGACGGTTGGCGAGCCGGGTTTCGCGTTTCTATTCCACGATCATCGTCTTGCCGATCAGCGGCCGCACGTGAGCGGACCATTCGCCCCCTTTTGGCCAGGCACCACGCGACCGCATCCGGAATCCACAGCATCAATTCCTGCTTGGCCCGCAGATGGTGATAGGTCAGCCGGTCACGCAGCCCGTGCTTGCCGGTGCCATCGAACAAGACTCGCCGATCGGACCTGACCGTCGAATCGTCCTCCTCGAGCACCAACCGGGAGAGCGGTAGCTCGGCCAGGTCGCCGACGAGTGCTTCGAGGCATCGGGGACGTCCGATTTTGGGTGCGAGTTCGGCGGCATGGTAGACGCGGACGTGTATATCCAAGGTCACCAACGCCGAGCAGATCGCACGCCGGCGTGTGTCGCGCTCGGACTTGAAGTGAATGCGTTCTTGGCCTTTCAGTCGCAACGCCGTCAATGTCCGACGGGCCCGGTCCAGCGGACGGGTCGGCCACCGTAGCGACCACCATGATGCCGCGGACGGTGTTTTCGTCGATGAAGGCCTGCACGGCTACCGAGCCTAGAACGAACGCGATCACCGTCTGCCGAGCCTACCGCTGAGACCGGCAAGACGGGCTGACACGAAGGTCTTCTATGGCAGGAACAGCGCGTGTACGCATTGCACGCATTGCACGCGGAGCGTGGGACGCAACCATTGCCAGCATTGCTGGCGACGAGTGGGGATCGTCAGCAAAAGCAGTACCGACGTGACGGTGTGCGTTTCATGCCGAGGGGCCGGGCCCGGTATGGAATGGAATGAGTACCGAGAGCCGTCGATCCGGTGATACGCGGGGTGTCCAGGGTTGGCCGCCCAGTCGAGGGGTCCTCGCGACCGTCCCGGCCTCGGTGATCAGCGGCGAGTGTCACGTCGCGGTGCGCGGTGCTTTGAG
This sequence comes from Rhodococcus sp. AH-ZY2, assembly GCF_030916465.1. Lineage (NCBI taxonomy): Bacteria > Bacillati > Actinomycetota > Actinomycetes > Mycobacteriales > Nocardiaceae > Rhodococcus > Rhodococcus sp. AH-ZY2. The sequence goes on along the minus strand of NZ_CP126460.1, from coordinate 163,032 downwards.
TCAGATTCGGCATAGTCGAAGGATTCGCCGGTCAGAGCCTCGACCACTGCGGCGAGGTCGGTGTCGGTGAGAGCGTTGTTGTCGGTGACGGGGTCGACGGTCTTGCGGCGGTATGTCATCTGGAGGTCCTGTGCTCGATGGGAGTGTCTATCTGTGTTCTCGTACAGATGGTCGAAGGGGCAGGTCAGGTCGGGCTCTGGTGCAGAGGAGCGAAGCATTGATGGATCGGTCGCAACTGTGTAGCCGGTTCGGGTGGGTGTAGATGTTCATGGTGTTCCCGCGGAGGAAACCGACGAGGGTCGGTCCGGCGTCGTGGGCGAGGTCGAGGGCCCGGGAGGAGGGGGCGGAGACGGCGGCCAGGATGGGGATGCCGACCATGACGGCTTTCTGGTCAGTTCGAAGGAGGCGCGTCCGCCCACGACCAACACGGTGCGGCGCAGCGTTAACCGTCGATTTTCGACGGCCCAGCCGATGATCTTGTCGACGGCGTTGTGCCGTCCGATGTCTTCGCGCAGGTCAAGCAGGTCACCGTCGGTAGTGAACAGGCCAGCGGCGTGCAGTCCCCCGGCGCGGTCGAAGGTCGTCTGGGCGTGTCGGAGCGTGTCCGGCATCGTCACCAGGACGCCCGGATCGACGACGACGGGGTCGTGGGCGGGGGAGTGGCGGGTGCGTTGGCGGATCGCATCGAGGGAGGCTTTGCCGTACACCCCGCACGAGGAGGTGGTGTAGAAGTTGCGTTCGAGGCCGGTCTCGGGCAGGTCGACGCCGGGGGTGAGGTCGATGTCGAGGACGTTGTAGGTGTTGCGTCCGTTCTCGTCGGTGCTGTTGCAGTAGCGGATCGCGGTGATGGCGTCGCGGTCGGTGATGATGCCCTCGGTGAGCGGGAATCCTTGGGCGAGTTCGATGTCGGAGCCGGGGGTGCGCATCGTGACCGACAGTGCGGTGCCGTTGAGGCGGAGTTCGAGGGGTTCTTCGACGACCACGGTGTCCGATCGCACCGACCGGCGTTGCGCCTCGAGTCGGGTGATGCGGGTGTGGGTGGTTACTCGTCCCATGGATCGAAGCCATCTTCGTGAATGCCGTAATGGCCTACCGGTACTCGCTGTTCGATCCCGGGTGCAGGCAGCGGTACGGACACCCCGAGGTAGCGCAACGGCAGGTGGATGGCCGCAACGACGGCGTGGGCGATCAAGGTCAGCATCGGACATCGGCCTTAGATGGGAGTGGGTTCGAGTTCACGGCGGGAGATCTCCGGTGTGTCCTTGGATCTCGTGTGGGGTTCGAGGCGGATGGTGATCGCCTTGGAGACGGGGGTGTTGGATTTGCGGGCCACGTGATCCAACGGGACGAGGGGATTGGTTTCGGGATAGTAGGCGGCGACGTTGCCGGCCGGGGTGGATAGGAGACGAACCGGAAGTTCTCGGCCCGGCGTTCCTCCACGGCTCCGTCGGGGCGGGTCCATTCGAAGATCAGATCTACCCGGTGGCCCGGAGCTGTAGGATCTCCCGCCCCCAGGCACCGGCAACCAGTACAGATTGTTAACCGCGAACATGGCTTTTCCGGCTCTAAAACTGCAGGAGGTTGTTGACGGAGGGTTCACCAGTCTGGAGGTAGGTTACCGCAGAATTCAATCGACCGAAAGACTCACCGCGGCAGATCTATTCGGGTTCAGCATAAGGTCACGCATTCGTGGGCCTGCTTCACCCTGAACGGGATACTGCTGCCTCGACGCAGGGACCGAGGGGCGGCTGAAATGGGACGGATGATGCGAGATGGGGGACTGGGGTAGGGAGGTCTCCACTGAGGTGGTGTTGACAAATTGGCGTGACCCGGGTCATAGTCATTCCTAAGTACGCATGGACGTTCCTATATAAGCATGGAGTGAGCGTGGATCAGGTATCGCAGGGCTCGATCGATCTGCCGCAGCCGACCGGATACCCCTCCGTACCGTCGCTGCGCTTGGTCGACATCAAGAAGTCCTTTAGCGGGAACGCGGTTCTGGCGGGGATCAACCTCGACCTTCGGGGCGGTGAGATCGTAGGGCTGATGGGCCCCAATGGCGCCGGCAAATCGACCCTGATCAAAGTGCTCGATGGCTACTACACAGCGGATAGTGGTCACGTGGAGGTCGATGGACGGCAGGTCGATTCCCTGGCAGGACGCCCGGATGTTGCCTTTATTCACCAAGATCTGGGGTTGGTTGAGGATCTGAGTGTTGCCGACAACCTTCGACTCGGACAGCCGAATACCTCACGGTTCGGTCCACTAATCGACCGCCGAAGGGAAGCTCCTCTTGTGCGTGCGGCCTTGCAGTCAGTCAGCCTCGACATCGATCCGTCGGTTCTGATTAGGGAGCTGTCGCCAGGGCAGAGGACCTTGGTTGCGGTTGCTCGTGCTCTCGCACTGGGAGCGAACAAGGTGTTCGTCGATGAGGCGACCTCGAACCTCACTAAGGCTGACTCGCTGCTGGTCCTCGGAGTCCTTAAAGAACTCGCCGCAGCGGGAGCTTTGATTGTTGTAGTCACGCACAAGCTATCGGAGGTGTTCGAGTGCGCGCACCGCGCCGTGATTCTCATGGACGGTGCGATCGCCGCCGATGACCGGATGAGTGATCTGGACCGACCCGCCCTCGTGAGCAAGTTGCTCAAGCATGAGGAGGAAGCAGGGGCTGCCCTGAGCGCTGGGAAGTAGTGCCCCATAGAGTGGTGTAACTCGGTGGCCGAGATCGCTCGAATCGGCTGGCTTGCATGCTACGGCCCGGTTCCGCCGAACCTCAGCTGACGGGGTGTCTCTGTCGTGGTGAGAGTCGTCAGAGTCGAACGAGAAGCGCGCAGGGTTCAGCAGGCTCCGGGGATCCGGTGCCACATTCGGATCCGCTCGTCAGCGGAAGCGCGCGCCGCCCGGGGTTGGCGAGATGACCCTCGCGCGGCCACAACAACTGCTTGACGCTCCAGAAGAGGGGCATACATACTGTCGGACATTGTGTTCGATTCGGCGGGTGTCGTAGAGAACTTGTCGATCAGGGGGTTAACCATGGACGGTTCGATGCGCGCTGCCGCACAGGTACTCCGGACCAACTTCACCGATGTCGTGGAATCCGGACTGCGAACGTTCGGGCGGGCCGTCGAGCTTGCGGCAACCGTTGTCGGCGGTTCGGTCACCGACACAGTGCGAGGACGGTTCCGCTGGAAGGACGCGCTTCAGCAGGCGTGGTTCCTGGTGACCGTCACCGCGGTACCAGCCGTGCTCATCGCGATTCCCTTCGGAATCATCGTTTCGATCCAGGTCGGAAACCTCATTGAACAATTGGGCGCTGATGCATTGCTAGGAGCCGCAGGTGGTATGGGCGTGATCAAGCAGGGCGCCCCCATGGCGACCGGCTTCCTGCTGGGCGGGGCCGGCGCGGCCGCGATCGCCGCCGATCTCGGTGCACGAACGATTCGCGAGGAGATCGACGCTCTACGAACACTCGGCATCGACCCAGTGCGTCGCCTGGTGGTACCCCGTTTCGTTGCCATGGTCGTCGTAGCCCCGATGCTCAACGTCCTGATCATGGCGGTCGGCATCCTGTCCGGCTATCTAGCGGCAGTCATCGGGCGTGGCGTCACCCCCGGCAGCTACTGGGGAACGTTCGGCGCGTTCGTCACCACGAGCGACATCTGGGTCTCACTCGGAAAGTCGGTCGTCTTCGGGTTCCTCGTCGTGATCATCGCCAGTCAGCGTGGCCTCGAAGCGAAGGGGGGGCCGCGAGGAGTGGCCGACGGCGTCAACGCGTCGGTCGTTCTGTCGGTCGCCTCGATCGTCCTCGCGAACCTCGCGATCACGCAGATTCTTGCGCAGCTGCTGCCCCCGAGGCTGGCGTGATGGCGTCGTCGTACGTGCCCCGTGGTCTCGAGGGTGTCGTCCGTGCCGCTCGTGCGGGTCTGCGCGTCAACCCTGTCGAGTCGCTCGGCTTCACCCTCGTCTTCTGTTGGCGGGTGATCGCGTCGGTTCCATTCACTGTCGTCCACTACCGGCATCAGACGGTGCGCGCGATCACTGACATGACATGGGGTCGCGGATCCGTTTTCGTCGGTGGCGGCACTGTGCCGTTGCTCGCTGTTCTCGGGCTGGCGATGGGTGCACTGATCGGTATCGAGTCCTACACGACCCTGAACATGGTCGGACTCGGCCCGCTCACCGGGATCGTCTCATCGTTCGCAAGCACTCGCGAACTCGCGCCCATCGCCGCCGCAATCGGTTTCGCGGCGCAGGCTGGCTGCAGGATCACTGCCGAGATCGGATCCCAGCGAATCTCCGAGGAGATCGACGCTCTCGAGTCGATGGGACTGAGGTCGCTCCCGTTCGTCGTCACGACACGCGTGGTCGCTGGTGGTGTGGCGATCGTGCCCACCTTCCTCATCACGCTGATTCTCAGCTACTTTGCGTGCCGGTTGCTGACGATCACGGTGCACGGTCAGTCAGGTGGCGTCTATGACCACTACTTCCTGCAGTTCGTCAGCGGACCGGACATCCTCGCCGCCACGGCGAAGGCGGTCGTCTTCGGTGTGGTGGTGATCATGATTCACAGCTACCACGGCTTCTTTGCCTCGGGTGGCCCGGAAGGGGTGGGGTTGGCCTCAGGCAGGGCCGTGCGCGCCAGTTTCGTGGCGATCGTCGCTCTCAACATGCTGATGAGCCTCGCGCTGTGGGGATTCAACGCGACAATCATGTTCACGGGGTGACGACGATGCCAAATTACGCAGTGCCGGGAGTCCCCACGACCCGACCGGAAGCCACGAGGACCGGAGTCGTCGTCGTGGTTCTCGCCGTTGCCATCCTCCTGGTGTGGCTTGGACCGTTGACGTCCGCCGACGACCCGCGCATGCACGTTGTGGTGGAGACGGAGCTGCTCGGCGACGGAGTCGGCGAGGGCACTTCGGTGCGCTCCCGCGGAGTGGACGTCGGAACTGTCGAGGGTGTCACCGCCGCCGGCAATGGGATCGTGACACTGGATCTGGCGCTTGACCGTGATCGCCTGTTCGGGATCGACGACAGTCTTCGCGTCGATTACGCGCCATCGAACCTGTTCGGAATCAGCGGGGTGGAACTGGTGTCCGGACCCGGTGGCGCCGAGCTTCGAGACGGAACGACGATCGACCTGACCGGTCCCCGCGCTGGCGACGTCTACGACGCCACGATGAGTGCGTTACTGCGGCAGTTCTCGAGCATCACAGGTCAGGCTCTGACCCCGCAGCTGACATCGGCCCTGACACAGCTGTCCGCCGGCATCGATTCTTTCGCACCGCTGCTGCGGGCGGGCATCGCTGTCGCCAGCGTGGTCGAAGAGACTCAATGGATGCCAGCCTCGGAACTGGCGGGGGAATATGGCCGCGCTGCTACGGGGCTGGGCGACTTCACGGCCGCCACCATTGGGGTCTTCGACGTGCTGCGATCCAACCAACCGCTGCGTGAGGACCGCGAGCACTTCGACGCCACGGTGGACGCGATCGTGAACGACCTGCTACCTGCCGGCACCGCTCTCGGACTAGCCGGCGAGGACAACCTCACAGGATTCACAAATCTTGTTGTGCCCCTTCTGAATGCGGCGACCGCCTCGGTGTCGACGCCGCAACGGACCTCTGCGGAGCTTGCCGAGCTTCTCCGTCGGCTGAACCGGGGATTCACCGACGGCCCCGCCGGGCCGGTCTTGCAGGCCGAGGTGAACGTCGACACCGCGCCCGGAGTGGCGCACGTGCTGCTCGGACCGCTGGCCTCGATGGCGGCCCCGAAACCTGTGGGGGAGTGACATGTTGCGAACCGGAATGAAACTGGGCATCTTCGGCGTCCTGATCGTGGTCCTTCTCACGGCGGTGATCACCGCCGTGCAGCGACCTGTCGATGGGGACACCGACAGTTACGAGGGCATGTTTACCGATGCCAGTGGCCTTGCGACCGGTGACGACGTCCGAATGTTCGGTGTCGCCGTGGGCAAGGTGGAGTCGGTGGTCCTCGCGGGCAGCCTGGCCCGCGTGCGGTTCACGGTGCTGTCGAACCACTCGGTATTCGACAACTCGACGCTCGCGATCCGCTACCAAAATCTGACCGGTCAAAGGTATCTGGATGTGCAGCAGGCACCCGAGCCTGGGTCGCAGATCGGCCCTGGTACGTCGATCGACACATCACAGACGGTGCCCTCGTTCGACATCACCTCCGTGTTCAACGGGCTTCGACCGGTGTTGAAAGAGCTGTCCCCGGAATCGTTGAATCAGTTGACACGCAGCGTGATCGCAGTCATCGAAGGCGACGGCACCGGCATCGGCCCGGCGATGGATTCAATCGGCCAGTTGAGTGAATACGCGACCGACCGCCAAGTGGTCGTGTCGACGTTGATTCGCAATCTGTCGATCATCTCCGAACAACTCGGAGGTCGGTCCCCTCAGGCCATCGTCCTGCTCACCCAACTCGCCAATCTCTTCGACGAGTTGCAACGCAAGGTAGAAGGCGTCGTCGACTTCGCCCTCACGGCGCCAGCCGTGATGGCGCCGCTGGACAGTCTTTTGGCGAACCTTGGGTTGACGCCGGAGTCGAATCCCGATCTCGATGAACTCGTCCGAACTGTTTTTCCGAACCCAGCCGCGGCCGTGGACTCGCTGCGCAGGCTCCCCGTGGTGCTCCAGTCACTCGACATGCAGGCTGCGACCGGCGGGACAGGTCTCGACCTCGGATGCAGTCGAGGGCCAGCGGAGTTGCCGACGCAGCTTCAGGTCTTGATCTCGGGGCAGCGAGTGGTGGTGTGCCAGTGATGGTTCGACGGCTTCGCGAGCGCCGGTCACGGGAATCGCAGGCAGGTTTCACAGAGCGCCGCGAACTCCGGCGAGGGTTGCTCGGTGTCAGCGTGGTGGTTGCCCTTCTCGGCGCTGCGGGCCTGTTCTCGGTGCTTCCGGTCGGCAAGCACACGTACACGGCTTTCGCGACCGAGGCTCAGTCGATCGCGGTTGGCGACGGGGTGAGAGTCGCCGGAATATCCGTCGGCACGGTCACCGAACTCGAACTCGAACCCGACCACGTGCGGTTGACGTTCACCGTCGACCGTGACGTCTTTGTCGGCCGTGAGTCGAGTCTCGACGTGCGCATGCTGACCATCGTCGGTGGCCACTACATCGCACTGCAGCCGGCTGGCGACCAGCCCTTGGGAGATCAGCCGATACCTGCAGATCGAGTGCGGTTGCCGTACAGCCTCAACCAGGTCTTCCAGGACGCGATCCGCCCATTGGACGCCGTCGACGGCGGCTCGGTCAACGAGTCACTGACACTGTCCGGCGCGGCGCTCGAGGCCGCACCAGACAGTGTGCGACAGGTAGTTGAGGGGCTAACGTCGTTCGCCGACATACTCGACCGCCAGAGCGACCAGGTGTCAGAGGCCCTCGCGGTTGTCGAGGAGTACTCCGGTGCACTGGAGCAGACCAAAGCACAATTGGCGAGATTCGTCGTCAGCGTGAACCAGTTGGAGACGACGGTACTGGACAAGCAGGCCGAGATGCAGTTGGCCGGAACGCTGACAGTGAGCGCCATCCAGCGGATCGAGGGCCTGGAACCCGCGTGGCAAGCGACGGTGAAGCCCCTCGTCCCCGTGTTGAAGGAACTGGCCCCAGAACTTGTCCGCATCAGCGAGAACCTCGACACGATGCTGGCCACAGTCCGGTCGCTCGCGACGCGGACGGACCAGATCCTCGCCACCGATGACCCTGTCATCGACGACTCCGGCACCGTCGTCGTCGCACCTCGCCTGTGTGTACCCGTCCCAGGAAGAAGCTGCTGATGATCCACCGCCTGCTCGGCTCCCGGGCACTCATGTCGATCATCGGAACCGTTGTTCTTGCCCTCGTCGTGATCGTCGGCTTCACCGTCTATTCCGGTCCAGACGCGCGCAGTCTGTCGTACTGCGCGTTGATGCCGGATTCGATCGGACTTCACAAGGACAGCAAGGTAACCATCCGCGGCATCGACGTCGGTGCCGTCACCGCAATCCGTGGCAACGGCGCCACGGTTCGTGTCGACTTCACGGTGGAGGAGAAGCACGCACCGGTGGGCGAGGTGTCGGCGACGACGGTCTCCGACAGCATCGTCGCCGACCGTGATCTCACGGTGTTCAGCGACGGTGCCGGACAGGCGTGGAATCCCGACACATGTATCACCAGTACGTTGACGCCACAGAGCCTCACCACTGCACTGGACGCCGTGGCCCACCTATCGGACGAGCTTCGTGGGACCGAAGTCGGCACCGAGTCGGATCTAGGAGAGTCGCTGCGGGCCCTGGACAATGCGCTGTCGGGTACCGGTGGCGAGGTGAACACGATGATCAACACGCTCGGAGGAGCGCTGGGTTCGGCTGATGTCGACATCGCACGGATCGGCCGGATCATCGATGCGTTGTCGTCGCTCGCAGCGAGTGCGAACCGCGGGTGGACGGACATCCAGGCAATGTTCACCCGGTTCCCCGAGACCTTCGAGGTGCTCGACAACCAGCTGTTCCCGATGGTCGTGGAGTTGGGCGACGCACTAGCGAAGGTGCTCCCGATGTTGAACGAACTGAGTGTGCTGGCCGGAGGATCTGTGAGTAAGGAGCTCGAATCGACGGTTCCATTCCTGCGGTGGGCGGCGGCGAACGTCGACGGTCTGCGTGGTCTCCTGGACATGGTGCCAGGCATCGCGGCCGGGTTCGGGAATGTCACGGACCCTGTCACAGGGCGGGTCTCGATCGGATACGCGGCACCGAAAGTCGCGCTCCGCGGCGACGAGGCGAGCGCTCTGTGCACCGCAGTGAACGCGGCCACTCCCGGCCGCTGCCGGGACGTCGACGGTATACCGACGACGGACCTTGCGCAGTTGGTGCTCGGGGCGGTGACGTCCCGATGAGGCATCCCTCGACGGTGGCGCTATGCGCTCTGTCAGCGGTGGCGGTCACTGTCGCTGGCTGCGGAGTGGACCCGGCGACAGTGCCCGTCCCCGGCACCGGCGTGACGGGCGACACCTACACGGTGCACGTCGAGTTCACCGACGCTTTGAACCTGCCGATGCGCGCCAAGGTGTTCGCGGACGGCGCGCAGATCGGCACCGTGATGGATGTCTCGGTGGTCGACCCGTCGCCCGGACCGGAACCCGAAGCCGGCTACGCCGTTGTCGATCTCGAGTTGCTCGAGTCGGTCAGGCTCCCTGCGACGACCCGAGCGGAACTGCGACAACAGACCATCCTCGGAGACATCCACGTTGCGTTGATGACCAGTGGAGACGACCAATCGGGCGATGCCCTCACCGACGGGGCGACCATTCCTCGCAGCCGGACCCGGCCGACGAATCAGATCGAGGACACCATGGCCGCGCTCGCGCTGTTCGTCAACGGCGGCGCGGTCACCACTTTCCAGGAGATCGTCGACGAGCTGAACTCCGTTCTCCCTGCGGACGCGGCGCAGACGAGGCGGATCTCGGAGAATCTGGCTGCAAATGCGCGGGACCTGGCGTCGAACCAGGACGATCTCGACGTCTTGCTCGACGGGCTCGGCGGCGCGACCCAGCAGGTCGCCGACAAGTCCCCGCTCCTGGCGGACATTCTCACTGACGGTGAGGTGGAACAGCTCGTGGACGCGGTGTCGTCGCTCCTCAGCGCGCTCGGGCTGTTCGGCCGCATCGCCGAGATCAGTCGCGCTCTGTCCTGGCTGGCCCCTGTGCTCACCGCGAGTGACGGCGCAGCGGAGGCGTTCATGCCGTTGGCGTTCGCTGCCCGCCCGTTCAACCTGGACGACCCGTCGAACCTGAAGCTATTAACGGAGCTACTGCGGGACAAAATCCTGCCGTGGTTCCAGTACGGCCCGAAGGTGAATGTGCAGACTGTCACCGTGGGCGACCCGATGTCGACGGACGACCAGGTGGATCAGATCGTCGACACTCTCCGGATGATCGGGGTGGTCCGGTGACCCGCGGGATGTGGTTGTCGCTGGGCGCTATTGCTGCGGTTTTCGTTCTCGGCGCCTCCTATCTGTTCCTCGGCGTGGCGCAGATCGATCCGTTCCGGCGGCATATCACCGTCATGATGGTTCTCGACGATGCCGCCGGTCTCCTTCCAGGGTCACCTGTGCTGGTACGCGGAATCGAGGTAGGGGAGGTGAGTGCCGTCGACGTCGCGCCCGGCGGGGTGCAGGTTATGCTTGCGCTCGACGAGGCTGAACAGGTTCCCGCTCAAAGCTCGGTTCGCGTCGAGAACCTGTCGGCACTTGGCGAAACGTATGTCGACTTCCGTCCGTCGACTACCGACGGGCCGTATCTGATTGACGGTCAGCTCGTCTCATCGGAGTTGATCGACGCCTCGATGTCGATTCCGATGGTGGCGCGGTCGGTCACCGGCTTGCTTAACGAACTCGACCCGACAGTGCTCGCGTCCTTGACGAATACCCTCGACGAATCGCTCGCCGGCACGGGTAGCGTGACACCGAAGCTCCAGCGTTCGGCGGAACTGTTGTCCGCTACGTTGCTGACGCGGCTGCCGGAGATCAGGCAGTTGTCGGTCGACTTGCAGGCGATGGGCGGGAACATGTCGTGGCTGGAACCGTCCGCCCGGGCGTCGTCGCCGCTGTGGACCCTGTTCGCGCAGCGTTTCAGTGAGATCGTCGACTCCCTGGCTCGTGTCTCGAAGGCCGGTGACGCGCCGCGGATGTACGTCGAGGGCGACGGCCTGATACCTCAGCTGGAGCGCGTCACCGACTGGGTCGAGCGGGAGGGGCCGACGCTGGCCGCGATCGCCCCGGTCCTGCAACCCCTGGTCAGCGGTGGGCTGCAGCCGATCGACCTCAGTGCGCTGATAACACAGGCATTGGGCGCGGTCGACGAAGATGGCGCGGTTCGCGTGGAAGTGAACCCGAAATGACGAACGGAGTTTGGTAATGGACAAGACGCCGTCGGCCCTCGACGAGTCGCCGGCCGAGGGGGGCTCCCAGGCAACGCAGCCCGGGCCCGCTACGGTGACCCTCCGGCGGTCCGTGCTGATCTGGGCAGGTGTCGGCGGTGTCGTTCTCGCCGCGGCGGCGGCCGTGTTCGGTTCGCTCTACGTGTCAGAGAGTGGAGCACGGAACGACGACCGCGCTGCCGCAGCGGACCGCGAGCACGCAGAGCAACTCGCCGAGGACTACGCTGTCGGTGCCGCGACCGTGGACTTCCAGGATCTGGACGCGTGGCTGGGCCGACTCAAGGAGGGGACATCGGACGAGCTCGCTGCTCGCTTCGAGGCGACGTCCCCACCCCTACGGGAGATCCTCCTACCTCTGCAGTGGAAGTCGACTGCGAGCCCCATCGCTGCGACCGTCGAGACGGAGGCGGACGGGGTTTACACGGTGAACGCGTTCGTGGATGTGGACTCGACGAGCGTGCAGAACCCGGACAGCGCGCAGTCCACGGTCACCTACTCGGTCACGATCGACCGGAACGCTGGGTGGGAGATCACCGACGTCGGCGGACTTGACGGTGCGATTCCTGGACGGTGAGCGACGCCGCCGACCGGATGGGCCGATCGGCGGCATCGAAGAGGTGGTTTGGTCGCACTACCCGGCGATCCGGTCGGCCCCTGGCCTGACCAGAGGGAGTACGAACTGCGCGGCGGCCCGGTGCGCTCGCGTGGCTTCGGGAACCAAGTTCACGAGTAGTTGGAAGACGTGCATCTGGCCCGGCCACAGTTGCAACTCGCAGCTGGCTCCCGCGCGACGCAGTCGGTCCGCGAGTTCGACTGCGTCGCCGGTGAAGAGCTCGCAGTCGCTAGCCTGGACGAGGACAGGCGGGAGGGCGCTGCCGGGGGTCGGCCGCAGGTCGGGCACCGCGCTCCGGCCGTCGAGGTAGTGGGCGACTGCGGCCCGCGCGACCTTCAGGGACAGCAGGCCGTCGTCGTTCGCCCGGTCCGGGGTGACGAGACCGAGGCCGAGGTCGGTCATCGGGGAGAACAGCACCAGTGCTGCGGGCGGGGTGAGACCTCGATCTGCCCGTGCCAGCATCAATTCGGTCGCGAGGTGACCGCCAGCAGAGTCTCCGGCGACGACGATGCGATCCGCGGCGAAGCCTTGTCGGACAAGCCATTCGAAGGCCGCGTCGATGTCGTCTCCGGCAGCCGGATTGCGGTGTTCCGGCGCCAATCGATAGTCGACGACAAAGACGGGCAACCCGAGTGCCGCGGTCAGCCGTCCCGCGACACCCCGGTAGCCGCGAGGTGACCCGGCGACGAATCCGCCGCCGTGCACGTACAGGACGGCGGCGTCGCTGGAGACGACCGGCGGCCTGGTCCATTCGCCCCGGACCGTTCCTGCGACGACGACCTCCACCGTCGTGCCGTGCACGGGGAACGCCGTCAGGCGCATGACCTGGTCGATCACGACTCGCGCGCGCCGGATCGCCCGGGGGTCGACCTGTGCTCGATCGGCCAGACGCTTGACTGTCGATCGTGAGGCGCCGCGGAGCAGTCGTGAGCGTACGGACGGCCGCAGCGGGACGAGGTTCGAGGTGTAGGAAGGGTAATCGGAGGTCGGGCGTCGCCGCTTCACCGCTCGCGTTCCTCCAGCGTGCGCAGCAGACCCTGTAGGTGCCGGTCGGCGCTCATGCGGTGATCGAGTAGTGGGTTGACTATTCCGCGTAGCCACGAGTACTGCCGCCACCCCGCGGGGGCGATGGTGGTGGGGGCTCGGTTCACCATGCCGTCGACGATCGTCTTGGCGGCCTGCCGTGCCGTGATGCGGCGGCTGAGCGGCCAGGGGAGGAGTCCACCGATCTCCTTGCCGAGGTCGTCGGAGTCGAGCATGTCGTGGGTCATTGCGGTGTCCACGATGCCGAAGTAGGAGACTCCGGCGGTCGCGCCGTGCACTGCGAGTTCCACACGGAGTGCCCTTCCGAACTGTTCGATCGCCGACTTGCTGATCATGTACGGCGATCCGCCCGCGCCTGGGGCGAACGCCGCACATGAGGAGACCACGACGACGTGCCCTCTCTGCTTGATGATGTGGTCGAGGGCGGGGCGGACCGTGTTGTAGACGCCGGTGAGGTTGATGCCGATCACGCGGTCGAAGTCGGCATCGTCCATGGTCCGGATGGTGGACGGAGACGGTGTCACGCCGGCGTTCGCGACAACCGCGTCGAGGCGGCCGAAGTGGGCAACGGTGTCGGCGACTACCTTGGCCATCGCGGACCGGTCCCGGACGTCGGCTACCAGGCCGAGCGCGTTGGGCCCGAGCGTGGCAGCCGCCAGGTCGACGGCGTCCGGGTTCACGTCCACCAACGCGACTGCAGCGCCGCGTCCGACGAGGATCTCGGCGACGCCGAGCCCGATTCCTTGCGCGGCACCTGTGACTAGGACGGTTCGGCCTCGGAGGTCCAGTTGAGTTCGCTGTGGTCGCAAGATGGTCATGGACGAATCCGTTCCGCGTTCAGGGACCGCTGCGCGGCCGCGAGGATGAAGAGAAAGCCGGGGGCGAGCAGCGCGCCGAGCAGGAAGCCGGCCAGTGGACCGACGACGGGTACGTCGATGCGGGTGTCGAGCCGCCAGCGGACGCGGGTTCCCTTCGGGGTCTCCGTCAGGGAAACTGTCGCTCCCCGGTGGGGTAGTCGGGGCCGCGTCTTCTCGACGGTGTAGGAGATTCGGATGGGGCGTGCGAATTCGGTTACCACCTCGTCGAATTCGACGCCGGCGGCGCAGATCGTTCGGCGGGAGCCGACTCCAGACGGTTCGGTGCTGCCGGGCCCAGTCAGGTCGACGCGGGTGATCGGTAGTGCGGCAAGGTAGTTGGTGGCGTCTGCAAGCCAGTCGAAGACGCGGTCGATCGGTGCGTCGAGTGTACGGGCGATGGTAAACGGCATCAGCGGGTACTCACCGTGTAGGCGTCTGAGTCGAACTTCTCCACGCGGCGCTTGTACTCGAAACTCCACCCTGGGTAGAGGCCGGCGTTCTTGCCGTCCGCAGTGTGGTAGTAACTCGTGTCGCAGCCACCGGTGAGCCAGACCGTTCCGTCGCTGCGCCGGTTCATCTCGTCGACGAATCGATCCTGGACGTCGTCTCGGACCTCGACGCGGGTGAGTCCACGGCGCCGCATGGTGCTGACTGCGTCGACGATGTACTTGACCTGGGCCTCAATCATGTAGATCACCGACTGGTTGCCTACGGCACCGAATGCGCCGAGTGTGTTGAAAAAGTTGGGGAACCCGGCCACGGCCATGCCGAGATAGCTCTGCGGGGCCTTGCGGTACAGGTCTGCGTAGGTGATTCCGTTCACGCCCTGGATCCGCTCGTAGACGGCGGGGGGAACCTGGAACCCGGTGCCGTAGACGATGGTGTCCACCTCATGCTCGATGCCATCGCGGGTGACGACCGAGTGCGGACGGATCTCCGCGATGCCGGTGGTGACGACGTCGACGTTCTCGCGGGTGAGCGCCGGGAGGTACTCATCGGAGAAGATCGCGCGCTTGCAGCCGATCATGTAGTCCGGCGTCAGTGTCTTGCGCAGTTCGGGGTCGCGGACCTGGCGACGCAGCTGGTAGCGGCCCATCAGCTCGTAGGGGAAGCGGAACTTGTTGCTGACGAAGCCGACCAACCCGAACCCTTCGATCACACCGTAGAAGAGCGCGCGCATCGCCTTGCCGACGAGCGGAATGCGGCGAATCAACTGGCGCTCGAACCGGGAGGTGATCCGATCCATCCGGGGGATGATCCATGGCGCGGACCGCTGGAAGACCAACAGCCGCCGCGCCGTCTTCTGCAGTTCGGGGACGAACTGGACGGCCGAGGCCCCGGTCCCGATGACGGCGATCCGATCGCCCGTCGGGTCGTACGAGTGGTCCCAGTGCAGCGAGTGGAACGCGGTGCCGGTGAAGGTGTCCCGGCCCGGGATGTCGGGGTACTTGGCCTCGCCGTATACGCCAGCGGCGGTGACAACCACACGTGCAGTGACGGTGCCGGCACTCGTCTCGAGCGTCCACATCCGATCGGCTTCGTTCCACTGCGCGCCGAGCATCTCGACCTCGTACCAGATGTGCCGTTTCACATCGTAACGGTCGGCAACCTGGTGCAGGTAGGCGAGGATCTCCTCCTGTTTGCCGTAGGTCCGGGTCCAGTCCGGGTTCTGTGCGAACGAGTAGCTGTAGAGCTGTGACGGGACGTCGCAGGCGCAGCCAGGGTAGGTGTTGTCGCGCCAGGTGCCACCGAGAGCGGCGGCACGCTCGAGGATCACGAAGTCGTCGATCCCCGCTTCGCGGAGTTTGACGGCCATCGCGATGCCGCCGAAGCCAGCGCCAATGACGACGATCTCGTGGTCGGCTGCGGTCACATTCTGATCAGGCATCGGTGTCCTTGGGTGTCGAGCCGGTGGTGTCGAGGCGGGGGTCCGCGCCTCACTGGAAACGTATGTTTCCAGTACTGTTGGCATTGAGTCAAGAGTGCGATGGCCGTGAACTGCGATACCTGGGAGGGTGAAGGCATGGAGAGTCCCACTGTCTGGCGTGGTAGCACCCTGGGCGAGCGTGCGCAGGATCGCCGCGAGCAGTTCATAGCAGCGGGCTTTCGGCTGATCGGCGCGGACGGCACAGGGGCGGCCGCCGTGCGCGCCCTGTGCCGCGAGGCCGAATTGAGCGCGAAGTACTTCTACGAGACCTTCGACAGTCGTGGCGATCTCGTCATCGCGGTCTATGACCGGGTGGTCGGGGAGCTCGTCGAGGTGATCGGTGCCGCTGACATCCATGGCAAGTTGCCCGAGCGCCTGCGTATCACGTTCATGGCGGCGGCGGCGTACTTCGAGGAGGATCCGCGGCGCGCCCGCATTCTCTTCCGGGAGACGCTCGTTGACGACGTTCTCCGCGACCACGCTGTGGCGGCGATCCCGGTATTCGTGCTCCACGTCGCGCAGGTGGTGTGGCGGGACGGCGGCAGCGCGGGCCTCGCCGACCCGGACAAGCTCGGCCTCGTCGTCAGCTCATTGTCCGGGGCGCTGGTGATGGTCTTCCTGAACTGGCTCGAGGGTCGGATTTCCGCGACGGCCGATGAGGTCGCGGATCACTGCACCGACCTCGTGCTCGCCCTGCACGAGTTGGGGACCCGTACGCGCGGCTGATTCGCAGACTTGTTGACGCGGCGCCAATAGGCTGTCTATATTTGGCGCGGCGTCAACAGAGTGGACGTGAGGGTCGGTGCGGGGTAGGGGGCCGTGCCGGCGGCGACCGCTGATCCTCCTGTTACAGGCGAGATTTCGACTCCTTGTTGACGCCGTCAACGTCCACCTTGCGTTGTTTCGAGGAGTGGCCCCATGACAACCGATCCGACTTCAGCCGTCCCCATGCCGAATCCCGGGCAGGGCTCACTGACATCGCGCGAGCCCGCCACCGGCGAGATCGTCGCCGTGTTCCCGGTGCAGTCCGCACGGGATGTCACCGAGGTCGTCGATTCTGCGCGTGCAGCAGCGTCGTGGTGGAGCGTTCAATCGGTCAACGAGCGCAGCAGGCACCTCGAACGCTGGCGCCGCCACATCTGGCGGCGTCGGCGTGAACTCGCCGATCTGATCCACCGGGAGAACGGCAAGCCCGTGGACGACGCCATCGTCGAGATCGGGTTGACCGTCGAGCACATTCGCTGGGCGGAGCGTCACGCGAAACAGGTCCTCGCTTCGCGCCGGGTGTCGCCGGGGATTCTGCTGGCGAACTTCGCTGCTCGGGTCGATCACGAGCCGCTTGGGGTGGTCGGTGTGATCTCGCCGTGGAACTATCCGCTCTATGCCGCGAACAGTTCGACGGCCTTCGCTCTCGCTGCGGGCAATACGGTGGTGATTAAGCCGAGTGAGTACACCCCGGCCGTTGCCGACTGGTACGCCCGGGCGTTCGGATTCGCGAATCCCGCTGCGCCGACGGGCATTGTCACGGTGGTGACAGGTTACGGCGACACCGGTGCCGCGCTGTGCAGATCCGGGGTCGACAAGATCGCGTTCACCGGGTCCACCGCGACCGGTCGCGCTGTGATGGGGGCATGCGCGGAGACGGTGACGCCGACGGTGCTCGAACTAGGCGGAAAGGACGCCGCGATCGTGGCCGAGGACGCGGACCTCACCGAGGCCGCGAAGGCTATCGCATGGGGTGCCTTCACCAACGCCGGTCAGACCTGTGTCGGAGTCGAACGCGTCTACGTGGTGCGCTCTGTCGCTGACCGGTTGCTCGACCTTCTCATCTCAGAACTGCGCGGCGTCCGCGTCGGCACCACCTACGGTGCGATGACGATGCCGAAGCAGATCGACACCGTGCAGCGGCACCTTGCGGACGCCGTCGCAGTAGGCGGCGAGGTTGTGTTCGGAGGTATCGAGACCCCGCGCACCGATGGATTCCTCGACCCGGTCCTGCTCGCGAACGTTCCCGAGTCGTGTTCGGCAATGCGCGAGGAGACCTTCGGCCCTGTCCTCACAGTCAGGACGGTGGAGTCGATCGACGAGGCAGTCGAACTCGCGAACACTGGTGACTACGGTCTCAGCGCCTCGGTGTTTGCAGGTGAGCAGCGCGAGAAGATCGCGCGCCGCCTCGACGCCGGCCAGGTCTCCATCAACTCCGTTGTCGCGTTCGCGGGCATGGGTGCAGTACCGATGGGCGGAACGAAGGGCAGTGGCTTCGGTCGCCTGCACGGCCGCGAGGGACTGCTCGAATTCGTCCGGCCGAGGGCAGTGGTGCGTAAACGCTTCCGCATACCGGGTTTCGAGCCGATCACCTTGCACCGACAGCGTCACGTGGTACCCCTGACCGCCCTCGTTCTCAGCCTGCGCCACGGCGGGCTCCGCCGCCGGTAACCGACTCCGTCACAGCAGAACATGTCGCCGAAGGATCTGCTCGGCGCGTCCATCTTCACCCGCAGCGAATCGATGCGGGTCCCAGCAAGGAGGCAGAGTTGTCGGACAGCTTGTGCACGCACTTCCAGCGGCGCGTCGCCCGGAACGGCCACCAACCCGCCGTTCGCAATGCGGACGGCACCGTCGCGTACACCTGGGCGCAGTACGGTGCCCAGGTCCGTGAGCTCGCCGCCGGACTCGTCGCACTCGGCGTACGGAGCGGTGACACCGTCGGCATCATGCTGACCAACCGCCCTGAGTTTCACCTCGTCGACGCCGCGGTGATGCACCTCGGCGCCGTCGGGTTTTCGATCTACAACACAAGCAGCGTGAACCAAATCGCCTACCTGCTCGGCAACGCTGCGCCACGAGTTCTGGTGACCGAATCCCAGTTCCTGGAACGGATTCGAGAGGCAACCACAGACCGTGCGATCTCGACGGTCTGTGTTGACGCGACCGAACCGGACACGATCGGCCTGGACGAGATGATCGCCAGCGCCGATCCCGGCTTCGACTTCGACGCGGCATGGCAGTCGATCGGCCGCGACGATGTCCTGACACTCATCTACACGAGCGGCACGACCGGAAATCCGAAGGGTGTCGAGCTCACCCACGGAAACCTGCTGTACCAACTGGGGGTCGTCGAAGAGATCATCGGCGACCTCACCGCCGGTCGAGTCGTCTCATACCTGCCGGACGCGCACCTGATCAACCGGTGGCTGTGCCAGTACGCCCCCATGTACTTCGGCATGTCCGTGGTCGACGTCGAGAACCCGAAGACACTCATCGACGTGCTGCCCCAGGTGCGGCCGACGGCGTTCGCCGCGGTGCCGATGCTCTGGTACAAGATCAAGGGCAGCGTCGAAACCACACTGGCCGCCGAGTCCGGCATCAAGGGTGCCCTGGCGCGATGGGCGGTCGCAGCGGGTCGGAAGAAGGCGAAGGCGACCATCGCCGGCACGCCGCTCGGACGAGTTGACACGCTTGCCGCCACGCTTGCGGACAAACTGGTGCTCTCCAAGCTGCGAGCGAAGCTCGGGTTGGACGCCATCGATTCGGCCGTGTCCGGGGCCGCCCCGATCGACGTCGCGGCGCTGGAGTTCATGCTCGCCCTCGGAATCCCGGTGATGGAGGCCTGGGGTATGTCCGAGACCTCCGCCGTCACCACCGTGAACCCCGCCGCGCGGCCGAAGTACGGCACTGTCGGCAAAGCCATTCCCGGTACCGACGTGAAACTTGCGGAAGATGGAGAAATCCTCGTCCGCGGCGACGGCGTGATGCGCGGCTACCGAAACGATCCCGACCGGACGGCCGAGGTCCTCGACGGCGCCGGGTGGATCCACACCGGCGACGTCGGGCTGCTCGACAACGAGGGCTACCTGACGATCATCGACCGCAAGAAGGAACTGATCATCAACTCCGGCGGAAAGAACATGTCGCCGAGCAACATCGAGGGAGCGCTCAAAGCAGCGAGCCCACTCGTCGGCTCCGTCGCCGCGATCGGCGACAACCGACCCTATGTCACCGCGTTGATCACCCTCGACCCCGACGCGGCCGCGGCGTTCGCCGACCGCCACGGCATCGCCGACCCGACACCGGACACCCTCGCGAAGCATCCTGAGGTCCTCGCCGCGCTCGACGAAGCCGTCACAACGGCCAACGGACGACTCTCGCGCGTCGAAGGCATCCGTCGGTGGAAGGTGCTGCCGACCTTCTGGTTGCCCGGCGGCGACGAACTCACCCCGACCATGAAACTGCGCCGAGTACCCATCCGAGACAAGTACGCCGCAGACATCGCCGCGCTCTACGAACGCTGAACGCCAACAGCGCATCTCCACCACATCCTCGAGAGGAACCCCAGTCATGTCGCTGGACCATTTGACGACCGAACTTGACGATCTCACCGCACTCGCCCGCGACTTCTTCACCAAGGAGGTCGCACCCCGGCGCGAGGAGTTCGCCGAATCCGGGCAACCCGACCGCGCGCTCTACCGCAGGGCCGGTGAACTCGGCCTGCTCTGCATGTCCGTGCCGGAGGAGTACGGCGGCGGCGGCGCCACCTTCGCGCACGAAGCGGTGCTGTTCCGCGAGCAGGTCCGCGGCGGAGAAATGTCGATGCAGCTCGGCGTGCACACCGGCATCGTCCCGCACTACATTCTCGCCTACGCCAACGAAGAGCAGAAGCGACGCTGGCTGCCGAAGCTCGCCAGCGGTGAGTGGATCGGCGCGATCGCGATGACGGAGCCGGGAACCGGCTCCGACCTCCAGGCGATCACCACCCAGGCCGTCCGCGACGGCGACGACTACGTGATCTCCGGTGCCAAAACGTTCATCTCCAACGGCGCCACCTGCGACCTGATCATCATCGCGGTCAAGACCGACCCCAAGCAGGGCGCATCCGGGATCTCGCTGCTCGCCGCCGAGGTGGGCGACGAGACCCCGGGCTTCGTCCGCGGCCGCAAGCTCAAGAAGATCGGCCAGAAGGGCCAGGACACCACCGAGCTGTTCTTCGACGGACTCCGGGTACCGGCCGCGAACCTGCTCGGGACCGCCGAGGGGCAGGGCTTCATCCAACTGATGCAACAACTGCCCCAGGAACGCCTCATCGTCGGCGTGGCGGCACTCGGCGCGGTCGAGTCGGCATACGAGCACACACTCGCCTACGTCCGGGAACGTCACGCGTTCGGCAAACCGCTGTTCGCCCTGCAGAACACCCGCTTCGAACTCGCGGAGATCACCACGACCCTCGAGGTCATGCGAACCTTCGTCGACGATGCCATCGAGCGGCACCTGCGCGGCGAACTCGACGTCAAACGCGCCGCAATGATCAAGCTCTGGTGCTCCGACCGGCAGACCGAGGTCATCGACCGATGCCTGCAGCTGCACGGCGGCTACGGCTACATGGAGGAGTTCCCCATCGCCCGCCTCTTCGTCGACGGCCGCATCGCCCGCATCTACGCCGGCGCCAACGAGGTCATGAAAGACCTCATCGCCCGATTCCTCTGACCCCGAACGCACTGGAGCAGAACATGACCCACGCCTTCATCTACGAGGCCATCCGCACCCCGCGAGGCCGCGGAAAGAAGACCGGCGCACTGCACGGCGTCAAGCCGATCGACCTCGGCGTCGGACTCGTCCACGAGTTGCTCGCCCGTCACCCGCAGCTCGACCCAGCGACCATCGACGACATCGTCTTCGGTGTCGTCTCCCCGGTCGGCGACCAAGGCGCCGACATCGCCAAGACCATCGCCCTGCGCGCCGGACTCCCCGATTCCGTCGGCGGCGTCCAGCTCAACCGCTTCTGCGGTTCCGGACTCGAAGCGGTCAACACCGCCGCGCAGAAGGTCGTCTCCGGATGGGACGATCTCGTCCTCGCCGGCGGCGTCGAATCGATGTCCCGCATCCCGCTCGGCACGGACGGCGGCGCCTGGCCGATGGACCCGATCACCAACTACGAGACCTACTTCATCCCGCAGGGTGTCGCGGCCGACCTGATCGCCACCATCAACGGCTTCACCCGCGACGACGTCGACGCCTACGCGGTGCGCTCGCAGCAGCGGGCCGCGGCCGCGATCACCGGCGGCTACTTCGCCAAGTCGATCGCGCCGGTCCGTGACGTCAACGGTGCAGTGGTGCTCGACCACGATGAACTTGTCCGCGGCAACACCACCGCGGAAGCACTTGCAGGACTCAAGCCGTCGTTCGCCGACATGGGCAAGCTCGGCGGCTTCGACGCCGTCGCCCTGCAGAAGTACCACTGGGTCGAGAAGATCGACCACGTCCACCACGCCGGCAACTCGTCCGGTATCGCCGACGGCTCCGCGCTGGTGCTCGTCGGCAGCGAGGCCGCGGGCGAGGCCGCCGGACTGACGCCGCGGGCGCGCATCGTCGCGACCGCCACCAGCAGCGCCGACTCCACGATCATGCTGACCGGTCCCGTCCCGGCGACCGAGAAGGTGCTGGCCAAGGCCGGACTCACGGTCGACGACATCGACCTGTTCGAGCTGAACGAGGCGTTCGCGTCCGTCGTCCTGAACTACCAGCAGCACTTCGGCATAGCCGACGACGTCATCAACGTCAACGGAGGTGCGATCGCGATGGGCCACCCGCTCGGCGCCACCGGAGCGATGCTGACCGGAACCATGGTCGACGAGCTCGAGCGTCGCGGCGCCCGCCGCGCCCTGATCACCCTCTGCATCGGCGGCGGCATGGGCGTCGCCACCATCATCGAGCGGGTCTGAGGAGAACCGTCATGACCAACAACCACACCGACGTCATTCGCTGGGAGCAGGACGCCGACGGCGTCGTCACGGTCACCATCGACGATCCCGGCCAGCCCACCAACACCATGACCGACTCGATGGCAGTCGCACTCCGGTTGATCGTCGAACGCCTCGAGGACGAGAAGGACCGCATCACCGGTGTCGTCGTCACCTCGGGCAAGGACACGTTCTTCGCTGGCGGCGACCTGAACAAGCTGATGAACGCCGGTCCCGCCGACTCCGCCGAGATCGCTGCCGGGCTCGATCATTTCAAGGAGTCGTTCCGCCGCCTCGAGACCCTCGGCCGGCCCGTCGTCGCCGCGATCAACGGCACCGCGCTCGGCGGCGGCTTCGAGGTCGCGCTCGCCACGCACCACCGGATCGCCCTGGACAAGAAGGGCAGCCTGCTCGGCCTGCCCGAGGTCACCCTCGGCGTCCTGCCCGGCGCCGGCGGCGTCACCCGCGTCGTCCGCATGCTCGGCGTGACCCCCGCGATCCTGAACGTCGTCGGCCAGGGCCAACGGATGAATCCGTCGAAGGCGCTGAAGGTCGGCATCGTCGACGAGGTCGTCGCCACGGCCGACGAGATGCTCGCCCGCGCGAAGGCGTGGATCGCCGAGAACCCCGATGCTGCGCAGCCCTGGGACCGCAAGGGCTACAGAATCCCTGGTGGGGCCCCGAGCTCACCCGCCCTCGCCGCCCACCTGCCCGCTGTGCCGGCCAATGTACGCAAGCAGCTCAAGGGTGCACCGATGCCGGCCCCGATCGCCGTGGTCGCCACCGCGGTTGAGGGTGCACAGGTGGACATCGACACCGCCTTCGCCATCGAGACCCGCTACTGCACGAACCTGATCTGCGGCCAGGTGTCGGCGAACATGATCAAGGCACTGTTCTTCGACCTCAATGCCGTGAACAAGGGCCAGACCCGGCCCACTGACTACCCGGAGCGCCGCGCCGAGAAGGTCGCCGTCCTCGGCGCCGGCATGATGGGCGCGGCAATCGCCTATGTGGCTGCGCTATCTGGTGCTGAAGTGGTTCTGCGGGACATCACCATGGATGCGGCCGAGCGCGGTAAGGACTACTCCCGACGTTTGCTCGACGCGTCCGTGGCCAAGGGGCGTATCGACGAGGTCAAGCGCGACGCTGTTCTCGGCCGGATCCTCGCAACAGACAACATCGCCGACGTCAAGGATGCCGACCTCGTCGTCGAGGCGGTGTTCGAAGATGTCGAGCTGAAGAAGAAGGTCCTCGCCGAGGTCGCCGCCAACGTAGGCAACGACGACGTGCTACTTGCCTCGAACACCTCAGCCCTGCCGATTGGCGAGATGGCCTCCGCCGTCGACCGCCCGGACAACGTGATCGGTCTCCACTTCTTCTCCCCTGTCGACAAGATGCCGCTCGTCGAGGTCGTCGTCGGCGAGAGCACCTCCGACGAGGCACTGGCCCGCGCACTCGACTTCGTCAAGCAGATTCGCAAGACACCCATCGTCGTCAAGGACGTGTACGGCTTCTACGCGAACCGCGTCATCGCCAAGTTCGTGGACGAGGCGCTGTCCCTCGTCGCAGAAGGCATGCATCCGGCGAGCGCCGAACAGGCCGCGCTGCAGGCCGGATTCCCTGCTGGCGCACTGACACTCTTCGACGAGATCAACATGAAGACCATCGCGAAGATCCGCGCCGGATTCATCGCCGACGCGAAGTCCCGTGGCATCCCGTTCGTACCCAGCGCCTCTTACCCGCTCGTCGACCGGATGCTCGAGGAGTTCGACCGACCGGGGCGACTCGAGGGCCGCGGCTTCTACGAGTACGACGGGCCGGCGGGCAAGCGGCTGGGTCTGTGGCCGCGAATAGCCGAGGACTACCACCGCCCGTTCGTCGACATCCCGTTCGACGACGCCAAGGAGCGGATGCTCGTCGCCGCAGCGATCGAGGCCTACCAGTGCTACGACGAGGGTGTGATCACCACCGTCGCTGAGGCGAACATCGGCTCCATCATGGGGATTGGATTTCCCGCCTGGACGGGAGGCGCGCTGCAGTACATCAACCAATACAATGGTGGTCTCGCCGGATTCGTTGCCCGCGCCGATCAACTTCGGGAACGCTACGGCGACCGGTTCGTGGTCGCAGGTTCGCTACGTGCGTCGGCTGCGAGAGGCGAGCGGCTGCTGTGACAGCATTGACGCCATGACGACCAACCTCGAACCTCGGTGGCGACGCCTGGAGCCGGATGAGCGGCGGTCTGCGATCCTGACTGCCGCCATCCGGGTCTTCGGTGAGCAACCCTACGGGTCCGTCCAGATGGCGGCGGTCGCCAAAGAGGCCGGTGTCGCCCGAGGGCTGCTCCACCACTACTTCGGGACCAAACGAGACCTGTACCTCGAAGTCGTGCGTGCGATGATGTTCGTCCCGATGCTCGACGACGTGGACCTCCCTGAGGGGACGCTGCGCGAGCGGGTGACCGCGTCCGTCGACTGGCTGATGAAGGTTCTGGCGGCCCACGGTCGGACCTGGCTCGCGGTCGGCGTTGATGGGGGAGGCAACGACCCTGAACTGCGGGCGATCCTCGACGAGGCCGACAACCAAGCGGCCGATCGGGTTCTCGAGGCGATCGGGTTCACGGGCACCGGGAGCGCGCGGGTCACCGCACTGGCGACCATCCGTGCGTACGGCGGGATGGTGAAGGCCGCAGTGCGGGAATGGGTGGACCACGAGACCCTCACACAGGATCAGGTGCGGGAGGTTCTCAGCGAGACGCTGGTAGTTCTGGGCGAGCGAATCGTCCGCTAACCGCGACGGGTGGGGGTTGAGGGGAGTGTCGGCCCCCACCCGCCGACGGTCAGCCCTGACGGCAGGCCGCGGCCGCGGCTACCGTCTCCGTGTCCACCAGTCGGTCGGTCGGAACGGGTGTGTCGTACTCCAGGTTGCCCTGGGCCATCGTCCACTCCTGCAGCTCCTCGACGTACGTGTCAGCGCCGTCCATGCTGAGGGTTGGATCAAACGTCAACGGAACACCCTCGCGCAGCGACGCCTCGTCCTGGTCGAGTGCCGCCGCGAGCAACCGCACCGTTTCCGGGTTCCCGCGGTAGTTGCCTTGCAGATACTTCTCGGACACGTCCCCGACCACCATCATGAACCGCTTGAGAACCTCGGGGCGGTCACCGAGCGACGGGCCGGCGAGCAGTGCGCTGCCGTTCACGCCCGGCTCGTACGTCCCGAGCAAACGGAGGTTCTCGTCCTTCGCTGCCATCCGCTCGAACGGCTGCGACAGCCACGCCGCCGCCACCGCGCCGTTCTCCAGTGACGCAAGCGAATCCGCGCCGCTGAGCACCGTCCACTTTACGTCGTCAAGGGTCATGCCCTGTTCAGTCAACGACTTCTCGAGCAGCTTGGCACCCGCGCCGGTCCCGGCCGGCGCGACAGGCGTCGCGATCAGCTGACCCTTCAGACCTGACAGGTCGAGTTCGTCACCTGTCCCCACGTACCGGATGTTCGCCCAGTATCCGGGCAGCTCCTCCGTCTCTTCCGTCGACGGCAGCTCGTACAACGGCATCACCCACCGCAGGTTCATCCCGCTGTTGGCCATGTTGAAGTTGGCGGTACTGAACGACGTCATCTGCCCGTCGAGTCTGCGTTGCGCGATCTGGGGAAGGGCGTCCGCGGTGGGCAGCGGCTCGATCTTGACATCCAGGTTCGCCTCATCGAACGCTCCGCTTTCGATCGCGAGCAGCACAGGCGCCATTCCCTCGATCAGTTGCCCGGCGGCGAGCGTCACCGATTCGCGAGCCGACGACGTGGGGCATGCCTCGGACGAGCCACCTTCCGCTGCAGTGGAATTGGTTCCTTCGGGTGTGGAGCAACCAGTCAGAGCGAGGGGTACGACCGCCGCGAAGGCGGCAGTGGTGAGCACATTTCTCAGTGGGCGCATGTGGGGGCCTTCCGTGGGAACGGGTCATGGATGTGATGAGACGCAGACCACATCACGGCGCTGTGTGGTGTCAACGAACGGGAGCGTCGCGCCAACCCGCCGTAGCCGGCCTCCGCAGCCCTGACCTGCTCCTTCGCGGAACCCATTCAATTCTCCGGCACCGCCCGTCGGCAACTGGTCCTTGTTCGGCGCTGGTCGGGCCGCATTCAATCGGAAGAACCCGAAAGTCCCGGAATTGGAAAGGTGGAACCCCTATGCGTGACGTCGTCATCGTCGAAGCCGTGCGGAGCCCCATCGGTCGCCGCAGGAAGGGCCTCGCCGATGTGCATCCCGTGGAACTCGCGGGTCAGGTCCTGCGCGGTCTGATCGACCGGTCGGGCCTCGACCCCCTCCTGGTGGACGACGTGATCATGGGTTGTGTGTCCCAGGCAGGGGAACAGGCGGGGAACATCGCACGGATGGCTGCGCTCTCCGCAGGGTGGCCGGAATCCGTTCCCGGCGTCACCGTCGACCGACAGTGCGGATCATCGCAGCAGGCAGTACATTTCGCCGCAGCGTCGATCCTGTCAGGTATGCAGGACATCGTGGTGGCCGCGGGAGTCGAGTCGATGACCAGGGTCCCGATGGGCACCGCCCGGATGGGGGTGGAGTCGGCACTTGGGCCCAGCCTGGAACAGCGATACGGGATCACCCGTTTCAATCAGGGCACCGGCGCCGACCGGATCGCCGAAGAGTGGCAGCTGTCGCGACGGCAACTCGACGAACTGTCCGCCGTGTCCCACCACCGTGCGGCCGAGGCGCAACGCACAGGAACGTTCGCCGACGAGATCCTTCCCGTCACCACCCCCAACGGCAACGTGGTGGCGGCCGACGAGGGCATCCGACCCGAGACGACCGCCGAGACCCTCGCCGCGCTCGAGCCCGCATTCGGCGGGTTGCACACTGCCGGCTCCGCGTCCCAGGTCTCGGACGGGGCCGCGGCCCTGCTCCTGATGACGTCGGAGCGCGCCGCCGAACTCGGCCTGACCCCGATGGCGCGCCTGCACTCATTCAGTGTCGTTGGCTCCGACCCACTCACGATGCTGACCGGCCCGATCCCGGCGACGGCGGCCGTGCTCGCCAAAGCGGGTCTCGGGATCGACGACATCGACACCTTCGAGGTGAACGAAGCGTTTGCGTCGGTCCTCGGAGCCTGGCTGACGGAAACAGGCGCCGACCCAGCACGCACGAATCCGCAGGGCGGCGCCATTGCTCTCGGGCACCCGCTCGGTGCGTCCGGCGCCCGGCTCATGACCACGATGGTCCATCGCATGAAGCGGGAGGGCAGTCGCTGGGGCCTGCAAGCCATGTGCGAGGGCGGCGGCATGGCGAACGCGACGGTCGTGGAGGCTCTCGCATGAGCACACCCAGTGTGCTGGTCGCCCGCGACGGTGCGGTCACGACACTGACCCTCAATCGCCCCGACCGCAAGAACGCGCTCGACCGATCCGCGTGGATCGCGCTGCGCGAGGCCGTCGAGGATGTGGCTGACGACGGGACCACGCGAGCGATGGTGGTGCAGGGCGCCGCGGACACCTTCTGCTCCGGCGCCGATGTCACCGCGGGTGGGGGTCCGGCGGCGCACCCGTCCGCCCGGATGCGGTTGATCACCAGTGCCGTCGTCGCGCTGCACGAGATCCCGGTGCCGACGA
Organism: Rhodococcus sp. AH-ZY2; assembly: GCF_030916465.1. Taxonomy (NCBI): domain Bacteria; kingdom Bacillati; phylum Actinomycetota; class Actinomycetes; order Mycobacteriales; family Nocardiaceae; genus Rhodococcus; species Rhodococcus sp. AH-ZY2. The sequence continues at coordinate 135,299 of NZ_CP126460.1, read as the reverse complement.
TCGCCAAGGTCGACGGCGACGCGGTGGGCGCGGGCTGGAACCTTGCTCTCGCTTGCGATCTCGTCGTCGCCACGACCCGTTCGCGATTCTCCCAGATCTTCGCCCGGCGCGGCCTGTCGGTCGACTGCGGCGGATCGTGGTTGCTGCCACGGATGGTCGGGGTGCACCGCGCGAAGGAACTCCTGTTCCTGCCGGACCTACTCGACGCGACGGCGGTCCATCAGCTGGGGCTGGTGAACCGGCTGGTGGACGCGGCCGATCTCGAATCCACGGTTGCCGAGCTGGCGGCACGGATCGCAGCCGGACCACCAGTCGCGCTCGCGCAGAACAAGGCGTTGGTCAACGCTGCGTTCAACGGCACGTTCGCCGAGGCCGTCGCGCGCGAGAACGACGCCCAACTCATCAATTTCGCGACCGACGCACCGGTCGGTCGCGCCGCTGCGGTGGCCCGCGAGACACCGCGATTCGAAGGACGGTGGCAACTGTGACCACACCCGGACCGATACGCACACCCTTCACGGAGCTGTTCGGGATCGACGTACCGCTCGTGCAGGGCGGGATGCAGTGGGTCGGACGGGCGGAGATGACCGCCGCCGTCGCCAACGCTGGAGCTCTCGGCTTCCTCACTGCGCTCACCCAGCCGTCTCCGGCCGCGCTCGCAGCGGAAATCGAGCGGACCCGAGGGCTGACCGATCGCGCCTTCGGCGTCAACCTGACGATCCTGCCCACGATCAATCCGCCCCCGTACGACGAGTACTGCCGGGTGATCGTGGACAGCGGGGTCAGGATCGTCGAGACAGCAGGCAATCTGCCCGCTCATATCGTCGAGATGCTGAGCCCGCACGGCGTCAAGATCATTCACAAGTGCACGAGCGTCCGGCACGCGATGAAGGCCGAGTCCCTCGGCGTTGCCGCGATCAGCATCGACGGCTTCGAGTGCGCGGGCCATCCCGGTGAGGACGACATCGGAGGACTCGTGCTGATACCGCGCACCGTCGAAAGCGTGTCGATTCCCGTCATCGCCTCGGGTGGCATCGCCGACGCCCGAGGGCTCGTCGCGGCCCTCGCGCTCGGCGCCGATGGGGTGAACATGGGGACACGCTTCATGTGCACCCAGGAGTCGCCGATCCACCCGGACATCAAGGACGCCATCGTCAACGCCGATGAGCGGGCAACGGAACTCATCTTCCGTCAGCTGAACAACACGGCGCGCGTTGCCAGCAATGACGTCAGCCGGGAGGTGGTCCGGCGCCTGAACGACGGTGCAGTGTTCGAAGACATTCGCGAACTCGTCGCAGGGGCCAGGGGGCGCCGGGTGTACGAGAACGGCGATCCCGACCTGGGTATCTGGACCGTCGGCACGTCGCAAGGCCTGATTCACGACGTCCCCACAGTGGCGGAACTCGTCGAGCGCATTGTCCTCGAAGCCACCGATCTCATCGCGAACCGGCTCGCTCCGCTGGTTCCCGTTCCGAACGGACAGTTCGCATGACCGACGAAGTACTGATCGAACGCACCGACGGTGTACTACTCATCACCCTCAACCGACCGGACGCGCGCAATGCCATGACGCTCGCGATGGCCGAGCGCATCGGGGCGGCCGTCGACGACCTAGAGTCGGACGACACCTTGTCGGCGGCGGTCATCGCTGGAACGGGGACCGCGTTCTGTGCGGGAATGGACCTCAAGGGCTTCCTCCGCGGTGAGAAGCCGTCGATTCCCGGTCGCGGGTTCGGCGGGATTGCACAGCGGCCGCCGACGAAGCCGCTGATCGCAGCGGTCGAGGGATGGGCGCTGGCGGGAGGATTTGAACTCGTGCTGGCATGCGACCTGGTGGTCGCCTCTGAAACCGCCCGATTCGGGCTTCCCGAGACGAAACGTGGCCTGGTCGCGGCGGCAGGTGGGCTCTTCCGCCTTCGCGAGCGCATCCCGGCCAACATCGCGCTCGAGCTCATTCTGACCGGTGAGCCCATCGACGCGGGGCGCCTACATCACTACGGCCTGGTCAATCACGTGACCCCCGGCGGGCAGGCGCTGGATCGAGCACTCGAGCTGGCAGCCACCATCGCCGCGAACGGGCCCCTCGCCGTCGCGGCGAGCAAGCGAGTATTCGTGGAGTCCGTCGACTGGGATTTGGAGGACAGGTTCGCCCGGCAGGCGCCGATCACCGCGCCGATCGCGACGAGCAACGACGCGCGTGAGGGTGCCGCGGCGTTCGCCGAGAAGCGGCGCCCGGTGTGGACCCGGTCATGAGCCCGGCGCCGCTGACCGGCATTCGCGTGGTAGAGCTCGGCGGTGTCGGCCCGACACCGTTCTGCGCGATGATGCTGGCGGACCACGGTGCAGAGGTGACCCGTCTCGTTCGACCCGGCGCCGTGCCGCGCCCGGCCGTCCTGGACCGCGGAAAGCGGATCGTCGAGATCGATCTCAAGGATCCGAGCTGCCGCCAGGAGGTTTTGGCGCTCGTCGCAGACGCGGACGCCGTGATCGAAGGATTCCGTCCCGGCGTCGCGGAACGGCTCGGCCTCGGACCAGACGACGTGGCCGGCGTGAGGCCCGGGATCGTCTACGGCCGTATGACCGGGTGGGGGCAGAGCGGCCCACTTGCCGACAGTGCCGGGCACGACATCAACTACATCGCGGTCAGTGGCGTACTCGGTTCGATTCGCCGGGAGCCGGACCGACCGGTGGTTCCCCTCAACGTGGTGGGTGACTTCGGAGGCGGTGCGATGATGCTCGCGTTCGGTCTGGTCAGTGCGCTCCTGAGAGCCAAAGACACCGGTGTCGGTGCCATCGTCGATGCGGCGATGGTGGACGGGTCCGCTGCCCTCATGGCCATGACGTGGGGATTTGCCGCGGAGGGTCGGTGGTCGGAGCCCGCAGGCCGGAACCTGCTCGATGGGGGCGCACCCTTCTATGACACCTACACTTGCGCCGATGGTCGTCATGTCGCAGTAGGGGCCATCGAACCGCAGTTCTATCGCGAGCTCCTGGACGGTCTCGACCTGACGGACCAGGTGGACCCCCGAGACCAGCACGACCGCGATGCCTGGCCGCAGCATCGCCGACTCTTCGAGTCCCGGTTCGCAACTCGCGACCGGGACGGATGGGTCGAGCACTTCGCTGGGCGCGACGCGTGCGTGTCGCCAGTTCTGGCCATGCATGAGGCCCCGCATCATCCTCACAACCGTGAACGCGCTGTCTTCTCCACGGACGCCAACGGATTCGCGTTGCCGGAACCCGCGCCACGGATTACCGCACTCGGCTCCTCTCGCCGGGACTGACAATCAAGGAGACGCCATGACCACATCGATCTACCAGCCTGAACACGAGGCGTTCCGCGGGTCCGTGCGGACCTTCCTCGAACGCGAGGTGGTGCCGCACTTCAACGAATGGGAGAAGTCCGGCAAGGTGCCGCACGACTTCTACACGAAAGTCGGCGATCTCGGCCTGTTCGGACTGCGAGTGCCGGAGGAGTACGGGGGCGGCGGATTGGAGAACAGCTTCCTGTATCAGTCGGTGTGGACCGAGGAATGCAGCCGCGCGGGTGTGGCTCTCGGGGGAGTGGGGACCCATGCGAACCTCGTCATTCCCTACATCCTCGCCAACGGTTCCCCAGAGCAGAAGAAGCGCTGGTTGCCGGACATGGTCGACGGACGTCGCATGGGCGCCATCGCGATGACGGAACCGGCGACGGGTTCCGATCTGGCCGGCATGCGGACGAGCGCCCGAAAGGACGGCGGCGACTGGGTACTGAACGGGCAGAAGACGTTCATCACCGGTGGCATCAACGCCGATCTGGTGATCGTCGCGGCACGCACGAGCACGCACGAGGAGCGCCGTAAGGGGCTCTCCCTGTTCGTGGTCGAGTCGCACTTCGACGGATTCAGCCGAGGTCGCAACCTCGAGAAGATGGGTCAGAAGGCCACTGACACCGCCGAGTTGTTCTTCGAGGACGTGCGGGTCCCCATGGGCAACCTCCTCGGAGAGGAGGGGGCGGCGTTCAGCTATCTCGCCCACAACCTGGTCGGTGAACGCTTGGGTATCGCCCTCGGAGCCCAGGTTTCCGCGGAGACCGCGCTGCGCATCACAATCGACTATGTCAAGGAACGCAAGGTCTTCGGCCAGCCGGTCGCCGGCTTCCAGAACACGAAGTTCGAACTTGCCTCCTGCCGAACCGAGATCGCCGCAGGTCGAGCACTGATCGACCAGTACATGCTCGCGCACGAGGCCGGCGAGCTGACCGCCTCCGAGGCGTCCATGGCGAAGGTGTACTGCACGGAGTTGCAGTCGCGTGTCATCGATCGGTGTCTGCAACTGCACGGAGGGTACGGGTTCATGAGTGAGTACCGGATCAGCCGGATGTACACTGACTCTCGAATCTCTCGCATCTATGGCGGCACCAACGAGGTGCAGCGGGGCATCATCGCCAAGTCGATCGGGCTGTGATCTCCCCGGCTCCGCCCGACCAGGATCGGAGGGGCAATGGAGCTGCAGCAGCTACGCTTCTTCGTGGTGGTCAGCGAGCAAGGAAGCATCAGCGCCGCCGCCTCCGTGCTGCAGGCCTCCCCGGCCACCATTTCGGAGGCACTGCAGACGCTTGAGCGCAAGCTCGGGACACCGTTGTTCTACCGGCTCGGCACCGGGATGGCCCTGACCTCGGCCGGGTACGCGATGCTTGGAACCGCGCGGCGCCTGACACGACTTGCCGCAGCAACCCCCGAGGCCATCCGACAGGACGGCGGCGCTGCCGCGGCTCGGCTCACCGTCTGTCTGATCGACAACTCGGCCTCGGGGGCGGGGCCACGGTGCATCGCCAGTTTTCTTCGACAGAGTTCACGGGCATCGGTGGTCACGACCCGCGCGGCGAACGCGACGGACGCGGCCGATCTCGTCAAGAGTGGGATGGCCGACGTCGCGATCGTCGTTGTCGGGCGGACGGCCGCCCAGGCGAACGATCTCTCCTCGCTCGTTCTGGACACCGAAACCGTTCTCGCCGTTCACCCTCCCGGCACCGTGGTTCCGGCGGAGGGATTGACCCTGGAAGATCTCTCCGAACGCCCGCTGGTTCTGTCCAGTTCGTCTTCCGACATCTATCCGGCATTGGCGGAGCACTTCAGCCTGCTCGGTTCACCGCGGCGGGTTCCCCTACGCGCCTCCCGCCGGGAGGACCGCTTGAGTTTGGTCGCCGCCGGGCTGGGGTCGAGCTTCATCACCGACCGGGACCGGGCCCGTGCGGAGCACATCGGCGCCGTGGTGTGCCCGTTGAACCCTGTCCTCGAACGTGACGTCCACCTGCTGTGGGCCGAGGATCGGGAATCAGGCGTCACTCAGGACTTCGTCGAGGTCTGCAGGGCGGAAGCGGAGACCAATCTCGCCGCGCGGACGAAGGCTTGAGCTGCGGGTGTCAGCGGTCCAGTGCGATGGACCAGTCCGACGTCGCGGAGCAGGGGCGGAGAGAGCGACCGACGTGGTGTCCCCGGGAGCACGATGTCGGCGGCTGCGTCTGAGACGAAGGTCGCAACTGCTCCGTACGACACTACGTCCCAAAGGGTTTCGCGCTCGGCTGCGGTCAGGAGCACTCGCTCGGCCACCGCGACGATGTGCCGCGCGGAACGCGACTGTCCCGCGCTCGCGCGGTCGAGCAGCGCAAACGGCAGCAGCCGGGTCTGCGCCTTGGTCAAGGGTTCCGCCCCGTCGCCGATAACCGACTCGGCGCCGACCACGACAATCTCCTCGCTGCCGAGCAGGTGGGTGACCAGCGACTCCTCATGCATCGGCAGCTCGACGAAACCGAGCTCGGCCGCACCGTTGCGAACGAGCGTCGCCGCTCCCTCCGGGGACCGGCCGTCGAGCACGACAACCTGTATCTGAGGATGGCGCGCGAGCATTGCCCGTGCGATGGCCGGGAGCGGAAACACCCCGAAGGTGCTCGACGTCGCCACCGTGACCCGCCCGGTCCGCAGCTGAACGACCTCTTCGACCTGGGCGCGGGCCAGATCGACCTGTTCGATGATCTCGCGGGCTTGCACTTCCAGTTCGCGGCCCTCCGGCGTCAGTTGTAGCTGCCGCCCGACCCGGGTGAACAAGGTGACGTCGAGGCGCTTTGCGAGAGTCCGCATAGCCTGCGACAGCGACGGCTGCGACATGTAGAGGGCCTGCGCCGCAGCGGTGACGTTCCCGTGATCGATTACCGCAACAAAGTACCGAAGCAGCCGTAGATCCATGGCATCAGCCTACAAGGATCGTGACGGAATCCATACTCGCTCACAGCCTTTACCCAGCCATAGGCACTTCCGACCGACGATTTCGACGTTTGGACTTTGTGTGACGTGCTCCACTTCGGCTTGGCTTCAGGGCAACGCCAAACAACGCGGAGGACTGTCATGATTTGCACAGGTAGTCGACAACGGGACGCCTGGTCTGCCCGCAGACTTCCCGCCGTCGAGCAGATCGCTCCCGACGTGTGGGCTGTTCCGGTGCCCGCCGGCAGCCTCCCGATCCGATACACACTCTGCTACCTGATTGCGGATGACGACGGTTGCGTCCTTATCGACCCCGGCCTGAACACCGACGAGGCGTGGACCACGCTCGTGCGCGGAGCCGCCGAGTGCGGATTCGACCTCGCTGACGTGACCCGTGTCCTGATCACACACATGCACCCGGATCATTTCGGCCTCACACCGCGACTGCTCGAGCACGCGCCGCAGTCGAGGGTGTGGCTCCATATCGCGGACGCGGACACCGTGCGGCCCGACCGGTCTGCGTTCAACGAGGCACGAACGGCCGTATGGCGGAGTCTCATGGCGACGACAGGGTGCCCGGACCCTGTCCGCATCGGCGAGCGCGCGCTCCGATCGCCGCGGCTGGCACCAGACCTGCTGCACCGCGTGGACTTTGTGGCCGACGGTGATCGAATCGAGGTCGCGGACCGCACCCTCACGGCGTGGTGGACCCCCGGTCACACCCCAGGCCACCTCTGCTTCGCGGACGAGCGTGCCCGCGTGCTGTTCAGCGGTGACCACCTGCTGCCGACGATCTCGCCGAACATCAGCCAGCTGTACCACCTCGAGGACGACGTGCTGGCGCTCTACCTCTCGTCGCTCGACCGCGTCGCGCTGTGCGATGAGTGGGAAGTGTTGCCCGCCCATCAATTCCGATTCCGAGGGGCGCGGGAGCGGGTGCGGGACTTGCAGGAACACCACACCGACCGGCTCGACGAGATCGCGACGGTGTTGCGAGTGCGCGGACCGATCTCCTGCTACGACGTGGCACTCGCGCTGAGCTGGCACCGGCCGATCGGTGAGCAGGACTTCCGCGCGACCAACCTCGCGGTGAAAGAGACCCTGGCGCACCTTGTACATCTGCGAAGGCAAGGACGCGCAGTACTCGACGCCGGCGAACGCTGGCGCCCGAACTCAACGAAAGAGAGTGGAGCAAATGACCGTAGCTTCGTGTGAAGGCCGGGTGGTCATCGTCACCGGCGCAGGGCAGGGACTCGGTGCCGCGTATGCGGAACGGCTCGCCGCCGCGGGCGCGAAGGTGGTGGTCAACGACCTCGGTGTGACTCTTGACGGTAGGCCTGACCCTGATGCGCCCGCCGCATCCGTAGTCGACCGCATCACCAGCGCGGGAGGCGAGGCGATCTTCAGTGGGCACGACATCTCGAACTGGAACCAGGCCGAGGACCTGATCCGGCTAGCGGTGGACACCTGGGGACGGTTAGACGTCCTCGTCAACAACGCTGGGGTCCTGCGCGACCGGACCATCGCGAAAATGACGGAGGCCGAGTTCGACGCGGTGATCAACGTCCATCTGAAAGGTACGTTCAGTACGCTCCATCACGCCGCAGTGCACTGGCGGGAACGCGCCGACGCCGGCGAGAAGGTGGATGCGCGGGTCATCAACACGACATCGGTGTCGGGGCTCTTCGGCAACGTCGGGCAGGCCAACTACTCGGCAGCCAAGGCGGGTATCGCCGCGATGACGATCGTCGCCTCACTCGAACTTGCCCGCTTCGGCGTGACCGCCAACTGCATCAGCCCAGGAGCCGCGACCAGGATGGTCGCCTCGATCCCCGGCCGGGATCCGGCCACCGTGAACGACGAGATGTCACCCCGCTGGCCCGCAGCGGTGGTGGAGTGGCTCGCTTCGCCACGCAGCGCCGACGTCACCGGGCGGGTCTTCCTCTCCTCCGGGCGAAAAGTGGCCGTCGCCGAGGGCTGGTCGCACGGTCCCAGCGCCCCGCCTGCGGATGACATCGACACGCTCGACAAGACGCTCCACGAGTTGCTCGAGATCGCTCGCCCGAACGCAGACATGCGCGGGCCCAAGTGATGTTGCTCTACGACAACGTCGGGGCCGGTTCCGAACCGTGGAGTGCCGACTGGACGACGGACGACACGCTGCTCTACAACCTCGCGGTCGGCTCCGGCCCGCAGGACCTGCACCTCGTCACCGAGAACTCGCAGGGCATTGAACTGCAGGCACTCCCGACCTTCGCGGCGGTGCTGGGCGGCTCGCTGCGGCCGGTCAAACACCTTGTCGGCGAGTTCCCCTCGCACTGCATTGTTTTCGCGGGGCAGCGGGTGGAGTTGCACGCGACGCTGCCGGCAGAGGGACGGATCGACGTCACCACGAGCATCGTGTCGATGACCGATCGTAGTACGGGCGTGGTACTCGAGACGGCAGCCATGGCTCGCAATCATGCCGACGGGACGCCGCTGTTCACGTCACACTCGTCCTACTTCCTGCGGGGTCTCGGCTCGAAGCCGATGTCGAGCGGCGAACGTCCGGCCCTAGTCGAGCAGATGTGGGGCGCGAGCGTGACGGCGTCCACCCGCGACGACCAGGCGTTGCTCTACCGGCTGTGCGGTGATCGCAATCCGTTGCACAGCGATCCGACATTCGCCGCCCGTGCCGGTTTCGGCCGGCCGATCCTCCACGGGCTCTGCACCTGGGCGACCGTTGCGCGCACGGTGATCGGCAGGGTACTCGGCTCCGACGTCGGTGCGGTGGCCGAGATCGACGGACAGTTCCGCAACCCGGTGTTTCCCGGTGAGTCCATCGAGATCGACGTGGCACAGGTGGATGAGTGCGAGTTGGTCTACCGAGCACGCGTGGGCGAACGTGTCGTCGTCGACGGCGGCCGGATACGCACGACCAGGGGGGTGACTCTGTGACCACGGAGCCCATGCCGGTGCCGGAGCCGACGCCGCTCACCGCGCCGTACTGGGACGCGGCGCGACGGGGAGAACTGCACCTGCAGCGATGCGCGCGCTGCGACGAGGCGATCGGATACCCACGGCTGAACTGTCCGAGCTGCGGGGGCAGGGAACTCGGGTGGTTCCGGGCACAGGGCACGGGGCGCATCTGGAGCTACGTGGTCGTCGAACGGACCGAGCCAGCGTTCGCCGCCGCCGCGCCGTACGTTGTCGCCGTTATCGAGTTGGACGAGGGCCCGCGGTTGCTCTCCGTGATTCGAGGAGTGGAGGCCCGACACGACATGTCTCTCATGGACCGGCGGGTACGGGTGGAGTTCGAACCACGCGGGAACCAGCAGATCCCGGTCTTCACGGTTCAGGAGGAGCACGCATGACCACCGGTTGCCACATCATCGGTGCCGCGGAAACCGAACGGCTCGGCCGCATTCCGGACCAGTCCGTGCTGGAGCTGAACGTCGAGGCTGGCCTGAGGGCACTCTCCGACGCGGGCGTGGGGATCGGGGACATCGACGGTGTCGCGGGGGCCTACTCACCCCACCAGGTGGCACACGCCCTCGGCGTGCAGCCCCGATGGGTCGACACGACCAATGTCGGCGGGTGCTCATTCATGGCCCACGTCCGCCACGCCTCGGCCGCGCTGAGGGCCGGGCACGCGAACGCGGTGCTCATCACCCACGGTGAATCGAACCGATCTCGGGTCGGTGTACCCCCCCGGCCCCGCGATCCTGCCGCCCTGGTTGGGCAGTTCGAGGAACCGTACGGGGCACGCGCCCCGTACACGAAATTCACCCTGCCCGCGCTTCGCTATATGCACGACCACGGTCTGACCGAGTCCGACCTTGCGGCGGTTGTCGTCGCGCAGCGGGAGTGGTCGCACCAGAACGCGCGGGCGGGACGCCGCGACCGAGTCACGATCGACGAGGTGCTCGCGGCGCCGGTCCTGGCGTGGCCGTTCCGGGTCCCGCAGGTCTGCATGGTGACGGACGGCGGTGGAGCCCTCGTGCTGGTCCGGGCGGAGGACGTCGGTCCTGCCCAGAAGGGCAGGGCGGTCGAGGTCCTCGGCACCGGCGAGGGCACGGATTCGCTGATGGTCGCGTATATGCCGGACGCCGGCGTCTCGCGTGCGGCTCGGCAGGCCGCAGGCGACGCCTTTGCCGAGGCGGGGCTGCAGCACTCCGACATCGACCACGTGATGAACTACGACGCCTTCGCGCACTTGCCGTGGATCGGACTAGAAAGCATGGGCTTCTTCGAACCCGGCGCAGCGGCACGGTTCATCGCCGACGGCGGCACGAGCCCGGGTGGTGCGCTCCCGCTCAACACCAACGGAGGCGGCCTCGCCTACACACATACCGGCATGTACGGGATGTTCGCGTTGACGGAGTCCGTGCGCCAGATCCGGGGCGAGGCGGACGCCGACGCGGGGGTGGTTGGTACCAGCCTCGCCCTCGGGTTCGGTGGAATGTTCACCGCTGCTGCCGTCACCATTCTCGGCCGTCCCCGTTGACTGGACATATGGATATAGTGAAGGAGAAATTATGCGCAGCTTCTATTCGTACGCCGAGACCACGCCCGATCGAGCGGCGGTCGTAGACCCCGACGGCACAACCACTTCGTTCGGCGACCTCGCGGCCCGGGTGAATCAGCTGACTCACCTCATTGTCGCCCGTGACCTCGATCCCGGCGCGTCGGTCTGCGTGCTGCTGCCCAACGGCGCGGCTCTGTTGGCGGTACAGCGCGCTGTTCTTCAGCAGCCGTTGTACCTGACGACGATCAACTGGCACTTCGCCGCCCCGGAAGTGGCTCACATCCTCCAGGACAGCGATGCGCGGATCGTATTCACCACTGCGGAGTACGCCAGACTCGTCCGGGAGGCGTGCCTGCTGGCCGGCCTCCCGACCGATCGCATCGTCGAGCTCGACCGGACCGGAGGCAACGCAGAAGTCGAGGCGCACCCGCTGACCCGACCGGAGTCTTCCGCTGGCGGAAGCAGGATGCTCTACACCTCAGGAACCACCGGCAAGCCGAAGGGGGTTCGTCGCCCGCTGCCTGCAGGCGGGCCGGACGCGGTCGCCGCGGCGGCCGTCGAGCGGGCCGAGAAGTATGACGTGAACCACGAGGGTGGGGTGTATCTCTCGGTCGCTCCCATGTATCACGCCGCCCCGCTGTCGTACGCCGACCAGGCACTGGAGGTCGGCCACACGGTCGTCATCCTGCCTCGCTGGTCTGCTGTGACCGCGCTCGACGCCATCGAGCAGTACCAGGTGACCTGGGCATACCTCGTCCCACTCATGATGCAGGACATGTTGGAGGTCAGGGATTCCCACCGAGTCGACGTATCCAGTCTCCGGACCGTCATCCACACGGCGGCGCCGTGCCCGCCGTCGGTGAAGCGGGCGATGATCGATTGGCTCGGTCCCGTCCTCAACGAGGTGTACGGAGGCACCGAGGGGTCGGCCACGCTCATCACCTCCAAGGAGTGGCTGGCCCGACCAGGATCCGTCGGACGTGCGCGGGCCGGGGTCCGGATCACCATCCGGGGGGAGAACGGTGAAGGGTTGCCACCCGGCGAGATCGGGGCGATCTACTTCGAGAACGCCAAGACGCCGTTCGAATATCACAACGCGCCCGAGAAGACGAAATCGTCACGCATCGCGAACGAGATCACGCTGGGCGACATCGGATATCTCGACGACGACGGGTACCTCTACCTCTGCGACCGCACCGCAGACACCATCATCTCGGGTGGTGTGAACGTCTATCCCGCCGAGATCGAACACGCATTGGTCGAGTTGCCCACCATCCGGGAGGCCTGCGTGGTGGGCCGGCCCGATCCGCGATGGGGCGAGTCGGTCCACGCCGTTGTCGTGACCGCGGAGCCAGTCGAGGATCACGACTCGCTGCGCGCGGAGGTGGAGACGGCACTGCGGACGAAGATCGCGGGCTACAAGGTTCCCCGCACGTTCGAGTTCGTCGACGAGCTCCCGCATTCGGAGGTGGGCAAGCTGCTCCGCCGGGTGGTGCGTGAGCGGGTCGTCGCGGAGTCCGGTTTCGCGAACGGCGGCGCACTGGCGAGCGCGCTTGGTGTCGACGGTTCGAACTGAGAAGTGCTGAAGCACAGTCGGTTCCGACTTTGGCGGGTGTTGAGAGTGGACCCACTCTCGACACCCGCCAATGTCATGTGCATTGTTCATGTGCATCGTAATGTCAGGTCCATCGACTGCCCGCGGGCATGCGTAAACTCCCGCCGGCGTTCTGCCGACGGGAGCACGTTCGGGGCGGTGTCGCGGGTGCGCGGCTAGGAGTCCCGGGCGATCAACGCCTGCAGGTTCGTGTAGGCGTCCAGGGCGTACGTGCCGCCCGTCCGTCCGATACCGCTGTGCTTGTTGCCGCCGAAGGGTGCCAGTGGATGCCGGGCCGTGGTGTTGATGCCGACCTGTGCGGCGTCGAGTCGGGATGCGACGGCTTCGGCAGCCTCGAGATCGGCGCTGAAGACGTAGTCGTACAGTGCGAATTCGAGGCTGTTGGCGATCTCGACGGCCTCCTTGTCGCTGCGGACGGTGCTGAGCGCCATGATTGGTCCGAATGCCTCGATGCGCATGACGTCGTCGTGCGCATCGGCTCCGGCCACAAGCGTCGGCGCGGTCCAGAATCCCTTGTCGGGGAGATCAGTGAACTGATGCACCCGCCGTCCCGCGGCCGCGGCGGACCCGACGAGCCGCTCGATGTGGTCACGCTGTGTCGCGGAGATGACTGGCCCAACCGACGTGTTCGGGTCGCGCAGGTCTCCGCTCCGCAGCGTGGTGAGCACGGTCGCCAGTCGATCCTCCAGACGGTCCGCCACCGACTCGTGGGCCAGGATCCGTGACGGCGTCAGACACACCTGGCCGGACTGCAGAGTCCAGGTCCGGGTGACGTTGGCGACTACCTGGTCTAGGTCGGCGTCTGCCCGCACGATGACGGCGCCCTTGCCCCCGAGCTCCAGCAGAAGGCGTTTGACCTGAGGCGCAGCGTTGGCGAAGATCGCGCGACCGACATGGGTGCTGCCCGTGAAACTGATCGCGCCCACCCGGGGATCGGCGACCAGTGCCTCGCCCGTGGCCGGAGTCGATCCGGTGAGCGTTCCGACGACACCGGGGTCCAGGCCCAGCTCGCCGGCGGCCAGGGTGGCGATACGACCCAGCTCCATCACCAGCAGCGGGTCCTGGGGCGCGGGCTTCATGACCACCGCGTTCCCGGAGAACAGTGCGGCGCTCACCTTCGCAGACATCGCGAGGAGCGGGAAGTTGTACGGGCTGATACAGCCGACGATCCCGACCGGGCGACGGTACAGGCGGGCAGAAACACCTGCGGCGTCGGCCGGCGCTGCGGGCGTGAGGGCCTCAGCCGGGGTGCGCGCCCACTGGCGGAACCGCGCCACCGCGCCGTCGACGTGCAGCGTGCGGGCAACGTCGATGCGAGCGCCGGTGTCGCGAATCGCCAACTCCGTCAGCGACTCCCGATCGGTCTCGAGGTGGTCGGCGATCCTATCCAGAAACTTGCGCCGAACGTCGAGGTCGGTGGCCGCAAAGCTGCGGCGCGCACGATCCGCGGCATCGATCGCTCGTTCGGTGTCTGCAAGGCTGCATTCGGGTACGGAGGCGATCTCCGCACCCGTCGCGGGGTCGTAGACACCGTAGGTCGCGGTAGATGTGATCGCGTCGCCGTCGATCCAGGTCGTGTACATCAACTCATCCTTCGTCTCGGACGGTGCTTCGTCAGTGGCCACGGAAGTCGAGATACCCGCGGGCAAGCTCGCCCCTGCCGAGTGCCGTGATCAGGTCGTTCACATTTTGTGGGGGAACGAGAGCGGAGACGACAGGTGACAGGTCGAGTTCTCCCCGCTCGATCGAGGCGGCCAGCTGGGGGATGAAGTGCTGCGGCGACACCGAGCCCATCCGGCATCCGTGGAGCGACTTGTCGTTGAAAAAGTCGCGGATCTCGAGACCCACATCGGTGCCGTGAGCGGGCAGGCCCACGATGACGCATCTGCCGCCCCAGCCGAGTGAGTGGAAGGCCTCCCGCAGCACCGGTGCCGCCCCCGTGCACTCGAGCACGACGTCAAATCCCTCCGCGGGTGCGATCGACGCGATGGCGCCGGCCGTCGTGGGTGTGTGGAACTCGTCCGCTCCGCAGCGGAAGGCCAGTTCACGTTTGCTCTCGTGCACGTCGTATGCGGTGATGTGGCGCGCCCCGTAGTGCCGAGCGGCGATGATCGAGTTCAGGCCCACGCCCCCGACACCCGTGACGAGGACGCTGTCACCTTCGCCGATGCGCGCCTGCTGCTTGGCCGCGCCGAACGCGGTGACCGTGGCGCACCCGAGCATCGCGCCGACGAGCGCGTCGAGGGACTCGGGCAACTCGATGAGTTGCGACACCCCGACCACCGTGCGGGACGCGAATGCCCCGAGTCTGACGAACTGGTGCACGGGGCGGCCATGCCTTGTGAACGGCGACGGTGCGGGTGCGGCACTCGCCCGGCACCAGTGTTCGCGTCCGCTGGAACAGAACTCGCACGTTCCGCATGACGGGAGGACGGTGAGCGTCACGCGTTTGCCCAGCCAGGCTGGGTTTACGCCCTCCCCGAGACCAGCGACGCGACCGATGGCTTCATGGCCCAGCACGACCGGCGTCAGTTGCGGGATGTCGCCCGCCACCGGCTTGAGATCGCTGTGACACAAGCCAGCGATGTCGATGTCTACGGAGACCCGACCGGGGCCAGGTTCGCCCACCTCTAGATCCTCCACGTACTGGACCTCATCGCCGGTCCACAGTATGCCCTTCACGGCTCACCAGATTTCACTCAAAGACATTTGCTTTCCTTCATTGGAAGTTAGCACATCACACTATTCGTACTATGTGGTTGACATCACAAACTAACCACCCATAGCATTCAGCTGGATCTAATCAGATTCCACTGAATGAAAGGTATGTGATGTACGTGCCGAATCGTCGAGCCGCAGCGCTCGCCGCCGCCTCCGCCTTGTTTGCAGCTGGTCTCGCTGCGTGCAGCAGTCCGACAACGTCGGCGAACGGTGGTGGCTCCGCTGGCGCCGCGTGCCCGGATGCGTCGACCACCGGCGAGATCGTCATCTCGGCCGGATCCAACCTAGGGGTGTTCTCGTCGGTACTCCTCGCCGAGGCGACCGGGGCGTTCGACAAGGCCGGGCTCAACGTGACGCTCGAGAAGATTCCATCCGCCGAAGCGATCCCGCTCGTGGCACAGGGGCGAATTGACGCCCAGATGACAAGCTACTCCGCCGCGCACTTCAACGCCGTGGACAGCGGTGTCGACGTGCAGTGGATGATGCCGTTCGATACACAGCAGGAGTACGAACCCGGCACGCCGCTGCCGGGCTACTGGGCGCACGTGGACTACGTCGGCACCGGACCGGAACCGGATCTCAAGGGCCTTGCCGGGCAGAGCGTCGGATCCCCGACATCCGGAACTGGGATCGGCGGTCTGATCCTCGACAACGCGCTCGCCAGCGTCGATCTGGACATCGGCGATGTCACGCTGAAGCAGCTGGTCGGTGCTGACGCGCTGGTCGCGCTGGAGAACAAGGCCGTCGCCGCCACCTGGATTGCGTCTCCGCTCGAGGTGGAGGCCGCCAAGAACAACAACCTGCGCCCCATTGCGAGCTACGCACCCGGCGTCACCGGAACGTCGCTCATCGCCGGCCCGAAGTTCCTGGATCGACCGGAGACGGTCGTGAAGTTTCTCCAGGTGGTGAGCCGCACCATCGAGGAAAACCTGCAGGGTGACTACCGTCAGGATCCTGAGGTGCGTGCCCAACTCGCAGCCCTGCTCGAGACGGACGAGTCGGTCGTCGAGCAGTCCCCGCTCCTCTACTTCGATCCGACACTGTCGATGGACGGAGTCGACGAGTTCCTCACCGAGTTGCAGGACTTCTCGCTCGAGAATGGTGGACTCGAGTACGGCGAGCCTCAGGACGTGACGACCCTCTTCGACCCGAGCTTCGTCGAAGCTGCGAACACCTGCTCACGCGACTGGATGACCGGGTCGAGCTGACGAACTGCTCCGCAGGGCACGGCGGTCCGCACCCCAGAAGGAGCGTGCGGGCCGCCTGGCATAGGTATCCCCGAGGGGGTGCGTCGGATTTCCAATCCGTGAAAGCCGTTGACTGCCAGGCTGTTTGAAAACAATGCTCGTGTCGTGATCTCGTCACGAGGAAGGAAGGACCCCATGGTGCGCGACTTGAACCACGTACAGGCGGCGGTGGCACGTCGATGAACCGACTCGAGGAGGTCGTCATCGTCGATGCGGTGCGCTCGCCGATGGCGAAGGGCAAGCCTGGCGGCGAGCTGTCCTCACTGCATCCCACAGAACTACTCGGGCAGGTGCTGTGCGAGCTGATTCGCCGCAGCGATCTCGACCCTGCGCTGGTCGACGACGTGTTGACCGGATGTGTCACCCAGGCGGGTGAGCAGGGTGGCACGGTCGGGCGGGTGGCGTGGCTGGCCGCGGGCCTTCCGCTGCACGTTCCCTCCGCGACGATCGAGCGCAAGTGCGGCTCGGGTCAGCAAGCTGTCGTCTTTGCCGCGCAGGCAATTGCGTCCGGCCAGGCGGACATCGTCATCGCCTCGGGCGTCGAGTCCATGAGTCGCGTGCCGATGGGCGCGGCGAAGCTCGGACAGGACGGCTACGGCCCGGCGATGCGCGCGCGGTTCCCGCACCTGACGAGCCAGGGTGTGGCGGCGGACCGGGTCGCCGCCGCTTTCGGGCTCGGGCGCGAGGACCTCGATGCCTACTCGGCGGAATCGCACCGGCGCGCCCAGTCCACGGTGGACGGTGGCGGATTCGACAACGAGATCGTCCCCGTCACCGTGGCCGACGGTGCGAGGGTGAACACCGACTCGACGATCCGCCCGACCACCTCGGTCGAAGGCCTGGCGAAGCTCGCGCCTGCCTTCGCGGGGGGCGAGGTGGCGACCACCTTCCCCGACCTTCAGGGGGTCACCACGGCGGGCAGTTCCTCCCAGGTCACTGACGGCGCAGCGGCAGTGCTGCTGATGTCGGCTTCGCGAGCGAACTCCCTCGGGCTGGCCCCGCGGGCTCGGCTGGCGTCGAGCACCGCATGTGGTGACGATCCCGAGATGATGCTCACCGCGCCGATCCCAGCCACCCGCAAGGTGCTCGCCCGGGCCAACCTCACCCTCGACGACATTGACATTTTCGAAGTCAACGAGGCATTCGCATCGGTGCCGATGGCATGGATGACAGCCCTCGGCGTCGACCATGGTCGGGTCAATCCGCGCGGCGGGGCCATCTCGCTCGGACATCCACTCGGAGCGTCCGGCGTCCGACTCCTCACGACTTTGATCAACGCACTCGACCAGTCTGGCGCACGCTACGGACTACAGACGATGTGCGAGGCGGGCGGAATGGCCAACGCCTACATCGTCGAGTCACTCACTCACTAAGGAAGTCAAACATGAAGCTGGACAATGCATCCGTCGTCGTCACCGGCGGGGCCTCTGGTCTCGGCCGCGCCAGCGCCGAGCGCCTCGCCGCGCGGGGCGCCGAGGTGGTCATCGTCGACCTGCCGACGAGCGCGGGCAGCGACGTTGCCGAGGCTATCGGTCCGAACGTCCGATTCGCGCCCGCCGACGTGTCGAACGCGGACCAGGTCGAGGCAGCGGTCGCTGCCGCGGCCGATCGTGCGCCGCTGCGTGGCGTGGTCCACTGTGCAGGTCGGGGAGGGACCGTGCGCCTGGTCGATCGGGAGGGCCAGCCGGGCTCACTGGAGACGTTCGCGGCCGTGGTGAACACCAACCTGTTCGGCACCTTCAACGTGCTCCGCTTCGCCGCGGCCGCGATGGCCGGGAACGACGAGGTGGACGGCGAACGGGGCGCGATCGTGCTGACCGCGTCGGTTGCCGCGTACGAGGGCCAGATCGGTCAGATTCCCTACGCCGCCTCGAAGGCGGGCGTCGTGGGCATGACGATCGTGGCTGCTCGGGACCTCTCCAGCAAGCTGATCCGGGTGTGCACGATCGCGCCCGGCGTCTTCGACACCCCTATTCTCGGACGAATGGGCGAAGACGCGCGGGCACGCCTCTACGGCGCCGTTCCGCATCCTCGCCGACTCGGGAACGCCGGCGAGTTCGCACAACTGGCCGAGAACATCCTGGACAACCCGATGCTGAACGGTGAGACGATCCGCCTCGACGGCGGTCTGCGCATGGGCCCGAAGTGACCGGGCGTCCGGCATAGCCCCGCGAGTCCGCACCCACCCCCGCAGTCCTGTAGGAGGACGACCGTGCGCTCCTTTGAGCACTACGCCCTGAACGACCCCGGACGGGTCGCGCTCGTCGCCGACGGTCGCACGACCATGACCTTCGGAGAAGTTGCGGCGTCGACGAACCGGATCGTGAACTTCTTGGCAGAGCAGCCCTGCCTCGGCGAGGGGAGCAGTGTGGCGGTGCTGATGCCGGACGGTCCTGAACAGATCGTCGCCCAGCGCGCGGTTCTCCAGCGGCCGCTCTATCTGACTCCATTGAACCGTCATCTCACACGCAGCGAGATCGCTTACGTCATAGCGGATTCGGATGCGAGAATCCTGCTGACGACCGCTGAGTTCATGGACCTCGCCGCCGCCGGTGTTGCAGATGCTGGGACCGACTGCGTCGTCATCGACGTCGGCGATCTTACTGGCGACGGTGCGAACGGTTGGTTCCACGACGAGTCGACCGAGGTGACGGCAACGACGGCGGCGGGCTCGCGAATGTTCTACACCTCGGGGACTACGGGACGCCCCAAGGGGGTACGCCGCGCCCTCCGTGGTGTCACCCCGCAGGAGGCCGCTCAGCTCGCGGTCGCACGCGGCGACACGTACGGCGTCGACGTCGAGAATGGCGTGTTCCTCAGTACCGCACCCATGTATCACACCGCTGGCTCGGTGTTCGTCGACCAGGCGTTGGCTCTCGGGCACGCCGTGGTCGTCGCACCGAAATGGGACCCGCGCATCTGCCTCGACCTGATCGGTCGGCACGCCGTCACCTGGACCTACCTCGTCCCGATGATGATGTCGGATCTGTTGGCCCTCGATGTCGCGGACCGCAGCCGGTACGACACCCGGTCGCTCCGCCGCATCGTGCACACCGCGGCGCCGTGCCCGCCCGTGGTGAAGCGGGGGATCATCGAGTGGCTCGGACCCGTGGTCACCGAGATCTATGGCGGCACAGAGGGGACCGCGACGTTCATCACCAGCGAGGAGTGGCTTGAGCATCCTGGAAGTGTCGGGCGGGCTGGCCAGGCGACAGAGCTGTCCGTCCGGGACGAGCACGGAAATCCTCTCTCAGCGGGAGAAGTGGGACTGATCTACTTCCGCTCGACCTTGCCCACATTCCTATCACGGCGACGCGGACAAGACGGAAAGGTCCCGGTTGAACGGGACGATCACGCTGGGGGACCTCGGATACCTGGACGAGGCTGGCTACCTGTACGTGACCGGGCGCGACGCCGACCTGACCATCTCGGGCGGGGTGAACATCTATCCCGCCGAAGTCGAGCACGCACTACTCGAAGTTCCAGGAGTGATCGACGCGTGTGTAGTGGGGCGCAAGGACGAACGGTGGGGCGAGAGTGTCCATGCCGTTGTAGTGGGTTCCGACCCCGTTGACGTTGAAGTCCTGGAAGTTGCCCTGCGCGAGCGCCTTGCGGGCTACAAGGTCCCGCGGTCCTGGGAAGTGCGGGACGCAGTGCCGCGGTCCGAGGCGGGCAAGTTGCTGCGCCGAGTTGTGCGGGCGGAGGTGAACGGAGATCGGTAGCGGGCTAACGTTCTCGGTATGGAGCTATCCCAGCTGAGGTACTTCCTGGCTGTGTGCGACAGCGGCAGCGCACTCGGTGCGTCCGCCCGGCTCGGCGTGCGACAGTCGAGTGTCTCCACTGCGATCCGTGCACTCGAACGCGATCTGAACGCAACCCTGTTCCATCGTGTGGGCAGGGGGATGATTCCCACTCCGGCAGGTCACGCCCTGGCCGGTCCGGCACGCCGGATCATGCGCGAGTGCGACCAGTCGACCGAAGTGGCGGCCGGTCCGACCCGGCGGGTTGCCGGCGGACTTGAAGTCGCTGCGCTGTCTACCGCGGTCAGTGGTCCGTTCGCCACTCTTGTTGCGTCGTGGCTCGCCGACACCCCCGATGCCGTTCTGCATGTCCACGACCTCGCCCGGGAGGATGACGTCGTGGACGCCCTGTCCTCAGGGTCGGTCGAAATCGTCTGCACCCGACTACCGCTCGCTACGTCGCTCGAGAACGCCTACCGCGTGATCTCCCTCGGCAGGGGCGACCTGCACGTGGCCGTCCCCCCGACGTCGACCGCACCGCCCGACCGGGTCCTCAACTTCCAGGATCTCGCCGCCATGCCGATGGTCCTGGTCCCGCCTGGTCGCCGGTCCGAGTTTGAACGCACGACCGCCCGACGACCCCTCCCCGTCGCGGCAGTCGTGGAGCAGCGAGAAGCGCGCACGGCATTCATGCTGGCGGGAATCGGCAGCACACTGGTAGGCGGGAGCCTGGTTGGTGAGGTCCGGGAGCGGGGCGCCCACGTCCGGCGGCTGGAGCCTCGGTTCCGGCAGGAACTGGGTCTGGTGTTCGCCGCCGACCAGCTCAGCCCGGTCGCGAGGTCATTCGTTGATGCTGCCGTCGAGTACGTCAGCCGCCGCTCGTAATGCCTCGCCGGCGGGAGAAAGGATGCCCCGCCGCCAGATCAGCGCGGGGGTGCGCCACATCGGCGGATCAAGCGGACGCAGAATGGTGTTCGGGAGGATCCTCTCGGCACTGAACTTCCCGATCAAGGCGGATGCCGTCCCGGCGGTGACCAGTTCCCAGAGCAGCTGGCGATGCGCCGTCCGGATTCGGGTCGATACAGCAGCGTCGGCGAGAAGCGCACCAAGTTCCGTGGACCTGTCCGCATCTGTTGTCGGCACTCCGACGCCGTGTGAATGCACCTCGTCCCGCCGGACGGGCCCGATGTCGCCAATGTCCTTCCCTGCGAGCACGATCTCCTCCCGGGGAAGGGCGCGCACCCCCCATTTCGGGTCCTCGACGGGAAGGTCGACGACTCCGATTTCAGCCGCGTTGCGGGTGAGTCGCTCCATCACCTCGGGTCCAGTCCCGCCGTCGAGCACATGCACTTCCAGACCGGGGTACCTGTGGCGCAGCGCTGCGACAATCGGCGTCAGGGGATAGACCGACAGCGTGGACGCCGTCGCGACTACGACCCGTCCGACCGTGAGGTCGGAGACCTGACGGACGCGCTCGCGGGCCCTGTCCGCCTCTCCGAGCACCCGCCGGGCGACCCCTGCCAGCTCGAGTCCGGCGTCCGTCGGCTTCGCAAATCGCCCTGACCTGTCGAGCAAGTGCACACCGAGCTCCGATTCGAGCAGCCGAATCGTCTGGGACAGCGAGGGTTGGCTGACGTAGAGCGCTGCTGCGCCCCGGCTCACCCCCTGGTGGTCGACGACCGCGAGAAAGTACCGAAGCGCACGCAGATCCATGGAACGGATGCTAGACGTACATAGGCTCTGTCGATAGCTTCTCTCGGAACTACCTTCTTGTGCCGACCTCGCGGTGCGACGACAGTGAAAGTCACCAGCAAACGCATCCACGGAGGAGCCATGACAGAACGTCACGTCAGTGTCGAGACCAAGGGCAGCACCGGCATCGTCTATCTCGACCGTCCCGATCGCCGCAACTCGTACACCCCGGTGATGGCGAATCAACTACAACAGGCGCTCGTCGAACTTGACAGCGACCAAGCGGTGTCCGTGATCGTCGTGACCGGTCGCGGGGAACACTTCGGCGTCGGTGCGGACCTCGGCCTGGACTGGCGCGACGTCGACGCGCACGCCGTAGAATCACTGACCCGACCGGACCAGGCACCGTGGCGGCTGCAGACGCCGATCATCGCGGCGATCAACGGCGACGCAATCGGAGTGAGCCTGACATGGGCGATGCAGGCCGACATTCGGGTCGTGGCATCCACGGCGCGGTTGGCCTTCTCGTTCAACCGGGTCGGCATCATCCCCGATCGCGGATCGATGTGGCTGTTGCCGCGCCTTGCCGGCTTCGGCGTCGCGATGGACCTGCTGCTGACCGGCCGCACCATCGACGGCCGGGAGTTCACGACGCTGGGCCTCGCCACACACTGCGTTGCCAGCGAGGACGTCCTCGTGACCGCGATCGACCTCGCCGCCGACATGGCCGAGCGGTGCGCGCCGGCGTCGATGACCGTCACCAAGCAGCTGATGTACGAGTTCCTCGAGACCACCGACCGGTTGCACGCCTACAACCGGGAGCGTCGGACCCTCAACTGGGTGCGCACGCTTGGCGAGACGTTGCGGGGGATCGCGGCATTCAAGGAGAAGCGAGCGCCGGAGTGGCAGACCACGAAGCACACGACCATCCCGGCGGAACTGCGATGAGTGCTCCCGCCACGTCGGAGGACCGGACCGCGACCGCAGTACCCGACCTCACCCCGCTGCTGCGCCCAGAGTCGATCGCGGTGCTCGGCGGAACGTCGAAGCCGACCGGACTCGGCAGCCGCACCCTCGCCCACCTGCGTGCGGCTGAGTATCCCGGCACTGTCGTCGTGCCCGCCCGCGGCGAGCCGCTGGACCGGGACGTCGACGTCGCAGTCATCGCGGTCCCCGCGGCCGCGGTGCACGACGTGCTCGACTCGGTCGACGGTCGGACCAAGTTCGCGGTGATCTTCAGTTCGGGGTTCGAGGAGGTCGGCGGCGAGGCGCTGCGTACCTCGCGCGGAACGGTCCTGATCGGACCGAACACGGTTGGGCTCTACCACGCCCAGTCCCGTGCAACGCTTACCTTCGCACAGGCCTTCGACTCGCTAGTCGACTGCCGGCACGGCAGCGGGGCGTTCCTTGTGTCGCAGAGCGGCGCATTTGGAGCCCGAGTGGTCAGTGCCGCAGCCCGTTTCGGGCTTCATCTCGACGGTTTCATCGGTTCGGGCAACGAGGCTCACCTCGACGCCTGCACACTCGCGCGTGGAGCTCTCGCGGTGGCTCAGCCGAAGGTCCTTATGCTCTACCTGGAGGGGCTGCGCGACGCAGTCACGCTGGAGGCGCTCCTGGCCGACGCGCGAAACGCCGGTGTGCCCGTTGTGTGTCTTCTCGGCGGCCTCTCCGATGCTGGGGCAAACGCCGCCGCGTCACACACCGCCGCGGTCAGTGCCGACGCGGCGGTGGTCGACGAACTGTTCCGCGCTTACGGTGCGACCCTGGTCAGGTCCGACCGCGACCTCATCCTGTCGGCGCTCGCGTACTCCGTGTTGGGGACGGCACGGGGACGCCGCGTCGGAATCGTGACGGGATCGGGTGGCGCGGGCGTGGTGGCGTCGGACCTGCTGAGCACGGCGGGCGTGACGCTTCCTGCGCTGTCCGCGCCCACCCGGTCCGCGCTGGCCGCGCTGCTGCCCGCGATCGCGACGACGGGAAACCCGGTCGATGTCACCGCTCAGACCGTCGGTGACGACGTTCTGCTCGGAAAGGTATGTGATGAGCTCCGCAACAGCGGTGAGGTGGATGCGATTCTCGTTGTGGGCAGGGAGGACCAGGCCCGCTCGATCGGTGCGGTCGCCGGAGCTGCGGTACCCACCGTCCTTGCCTGCCTCGATCGCGAGCCTGCGAATGTGCGCCCGCTGATCGAGGCAGGTGAGATGGTGCTGCCGGATCTGGACTCCGCCTGCAAGGCGGTGGCCGCGGTGACGCGGTTCGCTGGGCCGCGGAACTCGGCAGTACCGCGAAGGGAACCGACTCCCGGGCCGTGGCAGCGCCTCGACGGCACGCCCTCGGCCGCGGAAAGCCTCTCGCTCGTCGAGGACGCAGGCGTGGAGACGGCGGACTGGCAGCTGGCACGCAGCGTCGGGCAGGTCGCGGAGATCGGTGAGACGCTCGGTTGGCCGGTGGTGCTCAAGGCGGACAGTGCCGCCGAGGTGCACAAGGCTCGCGCCGGCGGGGTGAAGCTCGACGTTGACCGGGCGCGCGCAGGCACGGCGGCGGAGGAGCTTTTCGCCTCGGGAGCGGGTGGCGTCATCGTCGCGAAGCAGCTGCGGAGCTCGATGGAGCTGTTCGTCGGAGTCCGCCGTGACCCGCAATGGGGTCTGGTCGTTTCAGCGGGGCTCGGCGGCGCGAACATCGAACTCCTCAACCGCACGGTCGCCCTTCCCGCCTTCCTCGGGGAGGAGCATCTGGCGGCGCGGCTCGAGGAGGAGATCTTCTTGCGAGTACCGGGACGGTACTCCGACACCGGTCCAGCTCTGGCGCGAGCCGCCACCCGCCTGGTTCGACTGGCCGCGGCCACCGGAGCCGCCCTGGTCGAATGCAACCCGCTGGGATGGGTCGACAGTCGACTCGTCGCTCTCGACGCACGGGTCGTGCTGTGAGCGCCGCGGACGAGCTGCGTGCGACGCTGGCTCGGATCCTCCCTCCATCGTGGACCGCGTTGGTCGCCGGGGACGACCGCGAAGGGTTGGATGAGATGATCGCCGCGACCGACCCCGCCGAGGTGTCCGAGCTCGTGCGCATGGTCGCCCGGGACGGATGGTTGGTGCCAGAGTGGCCCTGCGAGCTGGGAGGCCGCGCCCTCGGCGCCGACGAAACCGTGGACGTGCGAAGAGAACTCGCGAGGTGGCGGGTTGGCACTGTTGAAAGTGCCATCGGCACCGGCTGGGTGGGTCCGGCGATCCTGAAGTACGCGAGCAGTGACGTCGCGGAGGAGTTGCTTCCCCCGATCGCCCGAAACGAGGCACTCTGGTGTCAGCTATTCTCCGAGCCGGACGCTGGCTCCGACCTCGCCGCGGTACGAACCCGCGCCACCCGCGACGGTGACGTCTGGACGGTGACGGGTCGCAAGATATGGACGAGCCGTGCGGACAGGGCGGGATGGGGGCTGGCGGTCGCACGCACCGACGCGAGCGTTCCCAAGCATGCCGGCCTGACCTGCTTCCTGGTGGACATGAGGTCCGCCGGCGTGAGTTTTCGACCGATTCGTCAGATGACCGGGGATGCAGAGTTCTTCGAGGTGAACCTCGGCGATGTTCGGATCCCGGATCGCTATCGACTCGGTGAGGCCGGGCAGGGCTGGGAAGTGGTGCGCGCCGTGCTGGCGCTCGAACGGGTAGCCGGATCCGGCGCCGGCGCTGCGACACCCGGGTCAATGGTCGGCCGACCGATCGAGGAACTGGTCAGCAACTACCTGCCCACCGCGTCGGAGCTGGAAGCGGACAGGATCGCCCGGCTGTGGGTGGAGTCCCGCGCGATCGCCTTCAACAATCGGCGGCACGCGTTGCACCGGACGGAGAACCTGCCACCCGTCGCCAACGGCACGCCGTACAACAAGGTCATGCAGGCCGAGCACACCAAGCGCTTGCAGCGGGCGTTCCTGGACTTCGGTGAACTCGGTCTGCTCGCCCACGCACCGGACGCCCGGGGTGCCGCCTACGACGTCTGGGCCTACCTGCGGGTACAACCCAAGACGGTGGCCGGAGGAACCTCCGAGGTGCTGCGGGATCAGATCGCGGAGCGCGGGCTCGGGATGCCTCGCGGTACCGACCCGAGCCGGACTCAGTCCTGGCGTTCCTTCATCGACTCTTCAGGAGCAAGCGCATGAGGCTTCCATCGACAGAACAGCGTGACTTCGTTACCAGCGTCGAAGCGATCGCGGAGAAGCACGACCCGCTCAGCGCCCTGCGCGCGGGCGATCCCGGACCGCGGGTTCTCGACGAGATGCTGTGGCGTCGTCTTGTCGACGTCGGTGTCCTCGAGCCACTACAGGACGGCGACGTCCAGACCACCTGCCTGGTCGCGGAGGCGTTGGGGAGGTATGCGACTCCCGTGCCCTACCTGGCCCGCACCGTGTCCCGGTATGCGCTGTCCGTGCTCGAACAGACCGGGGTCAGCGAGGCCTACACGTTCGGGTTCCTCGGTGCCGACGGCGGGTTCACCGCGGCTCCGCTGGAGATGCGCGACGCGCGGGTCAGCGGAACGCTGCCATTCGTGCCCGACGCCGACGTGTCGTCGGAGGTGGTGGCGCTCGCCGTCGACGACGGGGAGACACGCGCCGTCGTGATGGACGTCGCCGACGCTGACGTGAATGCACTGGTCTGCCTCGACGGAACGCAGCCGATGAGTTCGGTCCAGTTCGACGCTGCACCGGCCCGAGTGCTCGCATCGCGGGATGCAGCACTGGCCGAGGGGCTCGAGCGGGTCCGGCACGTCGGGACCGCGATTCACTGTGCATCGCTGGTCGGTGCGATGTCGTGGCTGCTGGACACGACCGTCGACTATGCGGGCCAGCGGGTTCAGTTCGGTCAGCCGATCGCGTCGCGGCAGGCGGTCAAGCACGCCTGCGCCGACATGCTCGCCAGGACCGAGTCCAGCCGGGCGATGGTCCTCGAGCTGGCGGGTGTCCTGCAGGAGGGCTCGTCGAGTGCGGTGTCGACGGAGTTGCTCGTCTCGACGGTGAAGTCGTTCGTCTCGGAGGCGGCCGACGAGTGTGCGTCGCGCGCTTTTCAGCTGCACGGCGGCATCGGCTTCACCTGGGAACACGACCTTCATCACTACTTCAAGCGGTGCACGGTGGGGTCGACGCTGTTCGGCACACCGGCCGCTCACCGGACGGTAGTAGCCCGGTGCCTGCGCGGCGAGTTGACTCCGCTCAACTGAATTGACTTCAGCTTGACGGAATCCTGCTACGATACGCCTGGTATCGAGCTGGAAACTGAAGGTGGGGTGGGTCGTGGCAGAAGGCGCGATAGCCAGGACGCTTCGTGTCCTCGAAGTCGTCTGCGCGAAGGGTCCGCAGTCGTTGAAGGCGCTCAGTGACGATTTGGATCTCGCGCCGCCGACGCTGCTTCGAATCCTGCGGCTGATGGCAGAGGAAGGTTACGTCACCCAGCTGCCGGACCGGACCTGGCGTGGCACGATGCTCGTCTGGAGCCTGGGCTGCGCCGTCAACGCGACGGTGGGGGTGTCGACGCTGTCCCAGGAGCACACCGACACCTTGACGACGGAACTGGACGAGACGTCCGTGTACGCGGTGTACGAGCAGGGTGCGGTGACCTACGCCGCGCACTCCGAACCCGCCAAGCCGGTCCGGGCCAACGTGCGGCTCGGCCGGCGTCACGGACTGCTGTCGACCACCACCGGCCACGCCGTCCTCGCGTGGCTCGACGACGCGCGACTCGAGGCGGCGGTTGCCGAGCAGCCACAGTCCGCAGACCCGCTCGACTTCGATGAGGCATCCCGGCTGATGGCGCGGATCCGCGCCGACGGCTACGTCAGCGGGTCCGGCGTCAAGTGGCCGGACCTTTGGGCCGCCGCGGCTCCGGTGTTCGACGCCTCGGGCCAGGTCGTCGGCGCCCTCGGCGTGTCGATCCCGGCCGCCCGTGCGGACGAGGCCCAAGACCGGGCTATCGAGGCCGTCGTGCGCGAGGCGGACGCAATGACGCGGCGATTGGGTGGATCGGTGTCGCACAGGACCACGCTCGAAGCCTGACCACCAACCGAACTGGCCCCGATCTCTCACGGAGATCGGGGCCGGTTCGGTTTGGTCGGTTCGCGTGGAGCGTGTCAGCGGTCGACGAGGTTCAAGGTGCGGGCAACGATACCCTTCATCACCTCGGAGGTACCCCCATAGATCCGCGCGACCCGCGCGTCTGCGTACATGCGACAGATGTCCTGTTCCCACGTGTAGCCGTACCCGCCATGGAGTTGCAGGCAGGCGTCGACCACCGCGCCGTGGAGCTCCGTGCAGAAGAGTTTGACCTTCGCCGCCTCCGCCGGGTCGAGCCGTCCCCGTTCATGCCGGCCCATCGCGCGATCGACCAGGGCTTGACCGGCACTGACCCTGGTCGCGAGATCGGCGAGCACGAACTTCGTGTTCTGGAAGGTGCCGAGCGTGGTACCGAACACCTTGCGATCCCGCACATACTCGCAGGTGACGGCGAGCGCGGCGAGAGCCTGGGCCTGCGAGTTGACCGCGATGGACAGGCGCTCCTGCGCGAGATGCGACGACAAGTAGGTGAATGCACGGCCGGGCTCGCCCAGGATGTTGTCCGCTGGCACGACGACGTCGTCGAAGAACAGTTCGGTGGTGTCCTGCGCCTTGAGCCCGAGCTTCTCCAGCGGCGCACCGCGGGAGAAGCCGGGCGTCGAGGCTTCGACGACGGCCAGGGTGAGCCCGTGCCGACGGTTCTCCGCCGCCTCGGACCTGGCCACCACGATCACCAGGTCGGACTGCGCACCACCGGTGATGAACGTCTTCGAGCCGTTGAGTACCCAGTCCGAACCGCGACGATCGAGGCTCGTTCGGATACCGGCCAGATCAGAGCCGGCGCCAGGCTCGGTCATGGCGATCGAGGTCATCAGCTCACCGTTGGCCATGCCCGGCAGCCAGCGCTGCCGTTGATCGCTCGTGGCCAGGCTGAGCACATACGGTGTGACGACGTCGGTGTGGACCCGCAGCGAACCCATGGTGGAGCGTTCGTACGCGACCTGCTCGGTGACGACGCAGTTGAACAGGAACCCGTCCTGACCGCCGCCACCGAACTCCTCCGGAATCTGCAGGCCCACGATGCCCAGTTCGCCCGCGGCCCGGTAGACGTCCCGATCGATCATCCCGGCCTTCTCGAACTCGCCGATCCGAGGCGTCACCGTCTGCCGCAGGAAGGCGGCGACGCTCTCGGCGAAGTCGGAGTGTTCATCCTGGTAGACGTCGCGCTCCACGATGTCGACGCGCATCGCGCTCACCGCCGCCGCTGGCTGCCGCTCACGCCGAGGACCTGCGCGCCGAGCACGTTGCGCATCACCTCGGCAGTGCCGCCCCCGATCGCGAGACCACGACCGTCACGGAAGTAGCGTTCGACGGGCCACCGCCGCGAGTAGCCGCGTGCCCCGTGGATCTGGATCGCCTCGTTGGTCACCCGCTGGACCATCTCGCTGCTGTGCAGCTTGGCCATCAGCGTCGCGGTCTGATCGGGGAAGCCATCGGTCCCGGTGCGCGCCGCCCGCCACAACAGCACCCGGGCGACGTGGACGTCCATCGCCATGTCCGCGATCTTCCACTGCAGCCCCTGGAACGTCGCCAGCGGCCGTCCAAACTGCTCGCGCGCGTTGAGATGACCCACGCTGGCGTCGAGCGCCGCCTGAGCGAGCCCGGTGCACATCGCTGCATTGCCGCAGCGCTCGGGATTGAACTGGTTGACCAGAACCCCGGTGCCCTCCTTCGAGTCGATCCGAGGCCAGATCAGCACGTTCTCCGGCTCGATGCGGACGTTGTCGAAGTGCACCAGACACTCACCGACCCCGCGAATTCCCATCTTCGGGTCGACGACGAAGTCGCTCATCCCCTCGGGGCGACCCTGGACAATCACCGCACCGATGCCGAAGGGGCCTTCGCTGCCGGCAATGCGACAGAACACGATGATCGTGTGGGCCTCACGGCCACCGGTGATCCAACACTTGGTGCCGGTGAGACGAAACCCGTCTCCCTCCGGGGTGAGCGTTGTGCGCAGGTCGGTGCCGGCGGTGCCCGCAGCCGGTTCGCTCATCGCGATCGCGAAATGGTTGGTCCCGTCCGCCACGCCCGGCAGTAGCCGCTGACGCAGATCGTCCGTGCCGAGAACGTTCACCGCCCGCCACGGACCGTTCAGGAACGGCTGTACCGCCATGGCAGTCGACAGGCAGGCCCGGGCGAGTTCCTCGACGACGATGCATCCCTCGAGTAGCCCTTCTCCCTGCCCACCGAACTCCTTCGGAACCGTCAGGCCGATCAGGCCGGTCTCGAGCACTGCTTCGAACGTCTCCCGCGGGAACGTCTCCGACTCGTCCCACAGGTGCGCGCGGGGTCGGAGTTCGGTGACCGCGACCTCGCGGGCGATCTCCCGAATCTCACGCTGGCGCGGAGTGAGCTCGGCCCATGCTCCGTCCCAGGTGATCTCGGGATCGAGCTGCGCTGGCTCCCACACGTCACGCTGGTAGTCGAACATCAGATCTTCCGTGGACTGCACGGCGTCGAGAGTCATCGTTAATGGCCTTTCGGAACATGTGGTTGAAATGTGGGCACAGTCAGTCGTGCTTCCCGGCGCGCTGGTCGAATCCACGGCCGAGTAGTTCGGAGACCACGCGGATCCGCTGCATGTTGGGCGTGCCTCCCGCCAGCGCCCAGCCATGCGCATCACGGTGCATCCGCTCGAGCCCGTACTCCTCGGAGTACCCGTTGGCGCCGTGCAGGGTCATCGCCATGTCGGTGACGCGCTTGGCCATCTCGTTGGCCGCGCACTTCGCCAACGACACTTCGAGAGTGCTGGGCCGACCCGCGTCCAGTCCCGCAACCGCCCGGTCTCGCAGCAGCCGCGCCGACTCCACCTGCAGCGCCATGTCGGCGAGAGTGAGCTGGACCGACTGGAACTCGACGATGGGGCGACCGAACTGGAGGCGCTCCTGGACGTACGCGATGCTCTTGTCGAGCGCGGCCTGGCCGAGCGCGAGGCTCATGGTCGTGTTGCCGAGGCGCTCGATCGAGAAGTTACTGAACAGGGTGCGGAAGCCGTCCGGAGGGGACACGACAAGATTCTCGATCGGGACCTCGACGTTGTCGAGAATGACGTCCGCTGATGGGATTCCTCGGAATCCCATCAGACGTTCACGTTTGCCGAACGACACCCCTGGTCGATCGGATTCGACGATGACCGCTCCGATCCCGCGTGAGCCAGGGGCCTCGCCCATGCGGGCGTACACGAGGTAGCGGTCCGCCTCTCCGCCGTTCGAGATCCATCGCTTCAGACCGCGGACCACGACGGTGTCGCCCTGAACCTCGGCCCGGGTCACCATGTCTGTGGCGGCCGAACCGGCGTCCGGCTCGGAGATTCCGACCGCCATGGTGTTCTCGCCACTGATGATCCCTGGCAGGAACCGCTGCAGTTGTTCCTTCGTGCCGATTCGGGAAAGATGCTGGGCAGGACCGACATTGGCTTCGAATACCTGAAATGCTGCTGGCGGATAGACCTTCGCGAGTTCCTCGACCACCGTGAGCGCCTGCGTGAAGCTGCCACCGGCGCCGCCGTACTCCTCGGGAAGGGCGATGCCGAGCCAGCCGAGCTGCGCCAGGTAACGTCGCTCGTCCGTTGAGATGGTCTCGCGGTCGCGATCCCATTGCTCGACGAACGGCGCATAACGCTCCTGCGCGACTTGTCTCACGACTGAACGCAGTTCGTCCAACTCCTCCGCGCCGGACGGCTGACTCGGGACAGTGACGGTACTCATTGGGATCCTTCAGTAGTTTCTGTGCGGGTGGTGTCGTCGCCGTATGGCGCCGCACCGTTGTGGCTGGGTGGCTAGCGCTGCTGGCCGTACTCGCCGTCGGCCCAACGCACCATCCGTCCGCCGGTGAATCCGATCAACGCGCTGAACAGGACTCCGACGATCGAGATGGTGACGATGCCGACGTACATGCGGTCGGGGATGAACATCTGCCACGAGTGCCACGTGTAGTAGCCCAGGCCCTCCTGAGCGTTGACGAACTCGACTCCGATGACGAGAAGCATCGAGATGCCAGAGGCTAGTTTGAGGCTGGAGACAATCTGCGGCATACAGGCGGGGATGATCATCCACCTGAACTGCTGCGGCCTCGACAGCCCGTACGACCGGGCAACCTCGTGATAGGCCGTTGGGATCATCATCGCAGCGGACAGCGTTGTGAATGCAACGATGTAAAACGTACCCAGGCCGATGAACACTAGCTTGGGAAGTTCGCCAAGGCCGAAAATCAGCAGGAAGACCGGGAGCAGAGCGAGTTTGGGGATCACGTAAAGCCCGCGCAGCAATGGCTCCAGCATCCACCGGATCGTCCGGGACTGACTAAGAGCGAGGCCGACCACGACACCGGAGACGGAACCGACTACGTAGCCGGTGAGTAGTCGGACCAGGGTGATGCGGAGTTCCTCCCACAGTAGGCCCGACGAGATGTCCTCTGCTGCCTTGGCTGCGACCGCGCTCGGCTGACTGAAGAATCGAGGGTCGATCCAGCCGGCGCGGGCCGACAACTCCCAGATGACCAGTGCGCCCACCGGAATGAGGAGACCAAGGAAGACCCGAATCACGAGGTCGCGGCGAGCCTGCTCGTTGGTGGGTCTGCGCTTTGCCTCAGGACGCCGCACGACCCAGTTGGCTTTGCTGGTCCCTCGTGTTTGTTCAGTGTCGAGACTCATCATGCACCTCCGGCGGCGACTGAGACGTCACCGCGCAGTCGGGACCACAGGTCCTCTTCCATACGGACGAACTCGCGGTCCTGTCGGAGTTCGGGTTTGCGTGGGTGCTCGAACGGCACGTCGATGAGCTCCCGAATGTGCCCCGGGCGTGCGGACATCAGCGCGATACGATCCGACATGAGGAGCGCCTCGTCCAGGTTGTGTGTCACGAAGAACACGGTGTACTGGTGCTCACGGACGATGGAGAGCAATTCCTCCTGCAGTACCTTGCGCAACTGCGCGTCGAGCGCCGCGAAAGGCTCGTCCATGAGCAGGATCTCGGGCTCGACCACGAAGGCTCGAGCGAGCGCCACCCGCTGCTTCATCCCGCCCGAGAGGTTGCCGGGGTAGGCCTTCTCGAACCCGGTCAGCCCGACTCGGTCCACCCACTTCTGGACCCGGCGGTCGGCCTCTGCGCGGTCGACTCCCGCGGCGTCCAATCCGAGACGGACGTTGTCTTCGACGTTGCGCCAGGGGAAGATGCTGTACTCCTGGAACACGGGTGCGACAAGCGGACGCGATTGATCGTCCTGCTGGAGCCGAACCTGACCCGTCGTCGGCTTCTGGAGACCAGCGATGACTCGAAGCAATGTCGATTTGCCGCACCCTGATGGGCCGACGACGGACACGAATTCGCCTCGGCGCACCGCCAGGTCCACGCCTTCGAGTGCGACGACTTCTGCTCGACCGCGGGGTTGGTACCGATACTCGACGTTTTCGACACTGATCTTGTCATCCACCTCACGTTCGGGTGGGATCCCGGGGTTCCCAGGCGGACGGGTGGAGCCCGTCTGTAGTTCGGACACTTTCGCTCCAATTCGACTCACCGAAATTCACTTCTGCTGAAGTGAATAATCTCGTGATCTGGGGAGTATGTCAAGGGTCACAATGGCCTGACAGAAGGCTGGCTCGCGTTGAGCAGACTCACGGGGTTCGTCAGAAGGTCGTCGCCAGATGGCGCAGAAGGATGGGAATCTCGCTGGTATGAACTCGCCGTTCGGCGATCGGAGCTATGGGGGCGGGCCCGCCGTCGAGCGAATCGGTCGGTGCCGGGCAAGCCTGCTGGACGTCGCACTCACGGATACGGCGGAGCCCCGTTGACGGTCGGCGAACAGTGGCCGAGATCTGCACCGAACTGTCCGAACAGGAGAAGGAGAGCGACCGGGAGCACGTTCGCAAATATCGACCCACCATCATCGATGCGCTCACACGGTGAGGCCCGCTGACCGCGTGGTTTGTGCCGACTAGCTGTACTGCCCAGGCAGGTTGGTTGAGGGAATGCAACGACACGTGATAGCCGGTCGTTGAACCACGATGGTCTCCCGTCGTGAAGTGGAGCAAGAACGGGAGACCTCCGTGGTTCACCGCCCCGAAGGACCGCCTGCCCGTGCGCATTCGCTCACTGCAGGTCGATCCAGACGTGGTCGACGACTGTCGATCCGGTCGGGTACTGCGCTGCACCTCGCGGTATGCCATGGCTCCTGGAAGCCTCCACCCCGGAGAACCGTTGTGGCATCTCCTCTGCGACCGCACTCATGTATTGCTGGTTCGGTCATGACCGTTCTCGACACTGCGATCCCGCGCCACTGACGACAGGCAGATCGAGGGAATCCGGTCACACCGCGGAAGTAGCCGTTTTGCGGCCGTCTGAGGGGGACGACCGCTCGCATCAGGTGCCCCGGCCTGCGCTCACAGGCCGGGGCACCAGATTTGCAGAGGGACAAGGAGCATATCGGTCGTCGGATTGGTGATTGTGTACGCAGAAGGGTCGAGTTGAGGACGGCGCACGAGCAAACACTTCCTCCGAAATCTATGTACTCCAACGCTTGGCATCGGCGCGTGCGATCGACAGAGGTTCCTCGTCGGAGTGCCCGGCCGCAATCCATTCGACGGCGCTGCGGTCGGCGAGTCCGGACTGAGGAGCCAGGAGCCAAGCCGTACACGTCCACGAATCAGCGCGCGAATGCAGAGTCCTCCACAGTGCGACTAAACCTGGGCGAACCGAGCGTTCGTTCGTGAACTGCCGAATGGGGTACACCCATCTGGCAGTTGTCGAGGCGGAGGATGTTCGGCTTGAGTGGCTGAGGCTGTGGGCGACACCGGCGTAGGCCGGTGGGGAATTCCCCTTCGCTCGGTAGCATTGATTGGGGTTGTCCGCGTTTCGAGGTGGTAGGCGGTAAATGGCCAGGCGCCGGTAGCGGACGGCTACCTGCGCGGTGACCTTGACTTTGAGGATGCCCTGCCGGAGGTGACTGGGGTCGACCAAAGTCGCGGGGACCTTGTGGAGGTCCTGCGTAGCCTTCGCACGTCGTGCGTGAAGGCAACTGTGATGCCTGCCTGCGACGCGCAGAGTCTCGCCGATGCCGGTTTTGCCGCCGATTTGCCTTCCATACTGTCGGCTCGGCTGGATCGCGGCATCCGGATGGCGAGTTTGGTCGCGTCCTCTTTGTCGGTTGATTCTGCAGCTGACCGGCTCGACGTCAGCCCGGCACGGGTTCGGCAGTGGATCGACGAGTGCCGTCTGTGGGTGTTCGGCTTGGGCGGTGATCGTCTGCTGCCCTCTGCGCAGTTCACCGTGACCGGTGTCGTCCCGAACCTGGAGAAGGTCATGCCCCAGATGTCGAAGGGCCTGCACCCGCTGACGGTGCAGGCCCTGCTCACCCGTCCGCAGCCGTCGCTGACTGACGGAGGGCGGCCGATGTCGATCACGGCGTGGTTGACTGCATGTATTGGCACCGATTCTGAGATCAAGCAGGTCCGTGACATCATCGCGGCTGCCGAGTGGGAATCGAGCTAGACCCCGCGGTAGTCCATGGAAAACCTTTTGTCTCAACTTTATTCGATAGATCATGGTCGATCTTGTGTCGCGCCAGCGAGTGGGATGCAACCTTCAGCGTCATACGGCTTGCAGTCGGTTTGTTCCCAGGTCTTCCGATGCACTCCCGATCTGCACTACGGGGAAGCATCGCGCTGGCAGGTGACATTCGCGAGTACCTGATACGTCGAATTGCGGGCACCCAACTTGCGGCCAGGGAGTGCCCGTCGCGGTTCAATGCAGTCGGATCGTTGAAAGCCACTGTTGCCCAGGAGCGCTGCTATCGCGGAGCCTGAGGCTCCATGTGCGGCTAGTTGGTTGGCGAAGGTTTCGCGGAGGGCGAGGGTCGCGACTCCTCGGGGTATTTGAGCATCAATTCCGGCGCGTTTGTAGGCGGTGGTGACGGTCCATCTGAGTCCATTTCGGGTGAGTGGTTTGCCTCTGTGTCCCAGGAACAGGGGAGCGGTGGGGAGCGAGCTGCAGTGCAGTGCTCCCGCTTGTTTCGTCGGTCGTCGGGAATCGTGATGCTCGTTCGGCCAGGTACGCGGCGAGGATTACGGTCAGCGGTGACTCGATGGGGAGGGTTCTGGCGGGCCTGCGGCTGTCGTGGGCCACGACGATCGCCTGGTGACGTGCGGTGCCGACGAGGTCTCCGATTTGTGCCGCGCACATTTCTGAGGGGCGTAGCCCAGTAGTGCCCCATAGAGTGGTGTAACTCGGTGGCCGAGATCGTCTGCGATTCCGTGTTGTGCACGGGTGTAGAGCGGCCACCGTGTGATCCTTCGAGTCAACCTTCTACCGAATCCTCGAACGGAGTCATCACGATGACCGCACCTCATATTGTCGACCCTGCAGGCCTGCTTGGCCAAGCCCTCGCCGACGCGTCGCCGGATCTGATGCGCGAGCTACTGCAGACCATGATCAACGCATTGCTCTCCGCCGATGCCGACGCCGTGTGCGGCGCCGAGTGGAACGCCCGCTCGGAACAGCGCACCAACCACCGCAACGGCTACCGCCACCGGCCCCTGGATACCCGGGTCGGCACCGTCGACGTCGCCGTCCCGAAGCTGCGCTCGGGCAGCTACTTCCCCGAGTGGCTGCTCGAGCGCCGCAAGCGAGCCGAGTCCGCGCTGATCACCGTCGTAGCCGACTGCTATCTGGCCGGGGTGTCTACCCGCCGGATGGACAAGCTGGTCAAGACCCTGGGTATCGACTCGCTGTCCAAGTCGCAGGTCTCACGCATGGCCCAGGACCTGGACGAGCAGGTCGCCGCGTTCCGGCACCGCCGCCTGGACGAGGCCGGGCCGTTCACCTTCGTCACCGCCGATGCGTTGACGATCAAGGTCCGCGAGAACAAGCAGGTCGTCAAGGCTTCCGTGCTGCTGGCCACCGGCGTCAACGGCGACGGCCACCGCGAGGTGCTGGGCATACAGGTCGCCACCAGTGAGACCACGGCCTCGTGGAACACCTTCTTCGCCGACCTGGTTGCCCGCGGCCTGGGCGGGGTGCGGCTGGTGACCTCCGATGCCCACGCCGGGCTCATCGAGGCGATCGCGGCGAACCTGCCCGGCGCCGCGTGGCAACGCTGCCGCACCCACTACTCGGCGAACCTCATGGCCGTGTGCCCCAAGTCCATGTGGCCGGCCGTGAAGGCGATGCTGCACAGCGTCTACGACCAGCCCACCGCGGAGGCGGTCAACGCGCAATTCGACCGGCTGCTGGAGTACGCCGAGCACCGGCTGCCCGAGGTCGCCGACCACCTCGGCGACGCCCGCGAAGACCTGCTCGCCTTCACCGCATTTCCCGACGACGTGTGGCGACAGATCTGGTCCAACAACCCCATATCGGTTAACCGGCCCTCCCACGACACGATCACGGTTGCAGCGTGAGGTCCTGAGCCGACGACCGGTTGAGGCGCATGCTGGCGGTGTCGGCTCCGATCGAAAGGCGGCGGACAATGACCGTTCGGGTGCGCATCAGCAGCAACGGGCATGTGATCGACGGCCAATGGGAAGGATGCGCAGCAGCAAACGCGTTCCTGACGCATCTGGCCGGACGCGGATTCAGTTCGGCAACGGTGCGGGCATATGCGTTCGACGTGCTCAATCTGGCCCGATTCCTGCTCGATCGCGACCTCACGGTGGCTGCGGTGACGCCGGTGACGGTGTTCGAGTGGGTCGACTGGCAGAACGTGCACCGCAAACCCCGCCCAGGCATGGCGACACGAGGTGATCGGGGCACTGCGGCATCGACGATCAACCGACGAGTCGCGGCGATACGCGCATTGTTCGAATACCTGGTGATGACCGGGATACGCACCGAAAATCCGGTGCCCTCACCGCGGCGCGGACAGGGACTGCGACCACCAGCGCGAGGACTGCTCGGACACCTCGGGCCGGGCCGACCCCGAGCCGGAGGCAGGCTGGTACGCCAACCGCGGCTACTGCCCGAGTCCCTCGACGCCGACGCGATCGAGCAGTTTGCGGCGTCGCTGCGCACCCATCGGGATCGAGCGATGTTGTGGGCGATGCTGTTCGGCGGGCTGCGCAACGCCGAGGTGCGATCCCTGCGGTTGGCAGACGTCGATTTCGGCCAGCGACGACTCCGGGTGCTCGGCAAAGGCTGCAAGGAACGGGTGGTGCCGGTCGATGCGGTGTTCTTCACCGAACTGTCGGCCTATCTGCGCCTCGAACGGCCACCGGGGTTGGCGACCGAGGAGTGTTTCGTGGTGCTGCGCGGCCCCACCGCGGGGGCGCCGGTGACCGAGGCGGGACTGCGGTCGCTGTTCCGGCGGCACCGGGACCTCTCCGGTGCGACGAGGGTGCGTCCGCACCGATTGCGCCACACCTACGGCACCGAACTCGCTGCCGCCGGAATCGATCTGATGGTGCTGCGAGAATTGATGGGGCATGTGTCTCCGGACACCACTGCCGAATATGTGCATTTGTCGGTCGAGCAGCTCGCCGCCGAATACGGCGCGGCCCGCGCCAGTCTCGCCGGAACACGACAATGAGCACCGCGGTGGTTGCGACGGTCGTCCTGCCGGCCGGACCGGGTGCGGTGCTCACCGACTACCTCGAGCACGTCGCCAGCCTCGGGCTCAGCGACAGGTCGGTGCGCGCTCGCACCCTCATCGCGACCACCTTCCTCACCACGCATCCGGACTTGCGGGACTGGATGACCCGACCCGCTGCCGACCGGCTGGCCGAACTACGCCGCACCGGGGCCTGGCCACTGCTGTGTCACCTCATCGGACGCGGCAACCTGCGGCTCGACCTCGAACTCGCGGCCGTCAAGAACCTCACCGGACTCGGCCGGGCCGTCGAGGACCGCGACCCGGACGGGTTCGCCGCGGTCCGGGCCGCCGGCCTGGTTTTGGGGTGGACACCGCAATGGGTCGAGACCGTCCTCGGCGAGTGCCTGGCGGTGCTGCTCGCCTGGCACGGCGGTTCCGTCAGCGGTGTGAGCGCCGAGACCGTCGGCGAGTTCGACGCCGCATTGGCTGCCACACAGTCAATCCCGGATACATCGAAACGCGCCTACCGCAACCGTATCGCGGGACTGCGACAAATGCTGTTTCAGGCCCGCATCGTCGACACCCCACCACGGCGCCGACCGTGGGCCCGCACCTACGCCCAACGCTTCGCCGACGCCCCGATGGCCGATCCGATCCGCGAGGCCCTGTTGCGTTACGTCACCGTCCGGGCATCGGTGCTCCGCCCGAAATCGGCCGAATCGCTGATCAACGACCTGCTGCCGTTCGCGGACTACCTCACCACCAACCATCCCGAGGTCACCTCCCTCGAGGATCTCGACCGCAGTCACATCGAGGGCTTCCTCGTCTGGAATCGCACCCGCACCTGGCGTGGGCAACGCGCCGCTGCCGGGGCCGGGCGCATCATCTCCAAGGCCGTGATCCAATCGACGGTACTGAGCGTGCGCAACCTGCTCGAGGACATCACCGAATGGGGCTGGGAGCAGGCCCCACCGCGCCGTCTGGTCTTCGCCGCCGACGTCCCGAAACTCGACCAACCGCTTCCGCGGGCATTGCCGCCCGACATCGATGCTGCGGTGATGAATGCGGTTTCCCAGCTGGATGATTCGTTCGCTCGTATCGGGTTGACGGTGCTGCGCGGAGCCGGTCTGCGGGTCGGGGAGCTACTGGATCTCGAGCTCGGCAGCGTCATCGATTACGGCCCGGCCGGGACCTGGCTCAAGGTTCCGTTGGGCAAGCTCGCCACCGAACGCATGGTCCCGCTCTCGGCGACCACTATCGCCGCGTTGGACGAGTGGACCGGCGGGCGTGGTATCTGTCGGCCATTGCCGCATCCCCGCACCGGAGAGTTGACCGATTTCCTGTTCGTCGCACACGGCCGCCGTCTCAGCCAGACCCGGCTGCGCAACGGTCTGCTCGCTGCCGTCGAGGCTTGCGGACTGCGTGGGGCCGGGGGTGCGCCGTTGGTGGTGACCCCGCATCAGCTGCGGCATACTTGGGCCACCGAACTCGCCAACGCCGGGATGAGCCTGCAGGCGTTGATGGCGTTGCTCGGGCATGTCACTCCGCAGATGACTTTGCGTTACGCCACTTTGGCTTCACCGACGTTGCGGGATGCCTATGACCAGGCGATGGGCAAGATGCGGCGGCGGTTCACGCTCACTCCGGTCGGCAAACCGATCGTCCCCGACGCGGTGAGTTGGCTCGGCAGTGAGATGCTCAAAACGCGTGTTGCCCACGGTTACTGTTCCCGTCACGAGAGCGCGGGTGCGTGTCCCTATGCCAACATCTGCGAGACCTGCGACAACTTCGTCACCGGACCTGAGTTCCGCGGCGCGCTCGAGGCGCAACGCACCGACATCCAGGCTCTCGAGGTCGATGCTCGTGACCGTGGATGGCCCGATGAAGCTGCCCGGCATCATCGTGTCGCTGAGGCGTTGACCGACCACTTGCAGCGTCTCGATCGCTGATTCGATGTGAGATCAGGGTTGATCTCATCCCTGAGGGCCGGATAACCGAGCGGCTCAACCGCGAGATCCGCCGCCGCACCGACGTCGTGGGCATCTTCCCCAACCGGGATGCCATCGTCCGCCTCATCGGCGCCGTCCTGGCCGAGCAGACCGACGAATGGGCCGAAGGCCGCCGATACCTCGGCCTAGAAGTGCTCAGCCGCTGCCGGCTCACCCTGACCACCAACACCGACACCAGCCAGGCGACGGAGGTGAGCACCGATGAACTGATGCAACTACCCGCCTGACCACCAACGAAGGATCAAAAACGAGTTACACCACTACCAGGGGCTTGACCCGTCCCGACGTGCCAGGGCCGCCGCGCGGCAGCAGGCATTCCGATCCGCCCGGACGTCGTCCCGTGCCTCCGCCCGGGCAGCGTCCGATGTCTGCGCCCGGTCAGCGTCCGATGCCGCCGCAGGGTCGGCCTCCGATGCCGCCACCCGGTCAGCGACCCGGACCTCCTCCGGGGCAGCGTCCGATGCCACCGCAAGGTCGGCCTCCGATGCCGCCACCCGGGCAGCGACCCGGACCTCCTCCGGGGCAGCGTCCGATGCCACCCCAGGGCAGGCCACCCATGCCGCCTCCCGGGCAGCGCCCAGGGTCTGCGCCCGGTCAGCGTCCGATGCCGCCGCAGGGTCGGCCCCCCGGTGAACGCCGCTATGGGGAGCCGCCGGTCACGCCCGCTGCGCGCTCCGCGGTAGGGCCGGGAGCCGCTGCGGCCGGGATCACCCGATCGGGATCCGTCCCACCCCCGTACGAACCGAACGATCCATCAGCTAGCTCCTCGGGCAACGAGCCGCCCGAGCCGCCCGAAAGAGGTTCCGCCGCGAAAACGAAGAAGAAGTCCAAGTGGCGGGTTGTTCGGCGCACGATGTACGCGTTGATCGCCTTGGGCCTGATCGTGCCGATTCTGGCGTTCATGGTGGCGTACACGCTGGTGGACGTTCCTCGACCCGGTGACCTCAGAACCAACCAGGTCGCGACGATTTTTGCGTCCGACGGTGCGAGCGTGCTCGGCAAGGTGGTGCCCCCCGAGGGCAACCGGACCGACGTGACGATCGACCAGATCCCGGAGCACGTACGCAATGCCGTCCTTTCGGCCGAGGACCGCGACTTCTACTCCAACCCCGGATTCTCGGTCACCGGATTCGGCCGGGCTCTGCGCGACAACGTGCTCGGACGCGACAGCGCAGGTGGCGGCTCCACGATCACCCAGCAGTACGTGAAGAACGCGCTGGTCGGTAACGACCGGACGCTGACTCGCAAGATGCGTGAGCTGGTCATCTCCTCCAAGATGGCGCGGCAGTGGTCCAAGGACGACATTCTCGCGGCCTATCTGAACACCATCTACTTCGGTCGTGGCGCGTACGGCATCGCAGCCGCGTCCACGGCGTATTTCGGTAAGTCCGTCGATCAACTGTCGGTCGAGGAAGGTGCTGTGCTGGCGGCAGTCATCCAGCAGCCCTCCAACCTCGATCCCGAGGTCAACCCGACGGGAGCGCAAGCTCGGTGGGATTACGTCCTCGACGGCATGGTCTCGCAGGGCCAGCTCGACTCCACCCAGCGAGCCGCGATGATGTTCCCCGCGGTGGTTCCGACCTCCCAGGTGGACACCGGTGACGCGGACGACGCTGGTCCCAACGGCCTGATCAAGGCCCAGGTACTGCGCGAGTTGTCTGCTGCCGGAGTCAGCGAGCAGGACCTCAACACCGAAGGTCTGCAGATCACGACGACAATCGATCCGAAGGCGCAGGCTGCTGCGATCGAGGCCGTGAACAGCAACCTCGAAGGCGAGCCGTCGGAACTGCGAACGGCATCGGTATCGGTCGATCCGCGCAGTGGTGCGGTCCGGTCGTACTACGGCGGCGCGGACGGGCGCGGATTCGACTTCGCGCAGTCGGGCCTGCAGACGGGATCGTCGTTCAAGGTGTTCGGTCTGGCCGCCGCGTTGGATCAGGGCATCCCGCTCTCGAAGATGTACGACAGCTCTCCGCTGGACGTCAACGGCATCGAGATCAGCAACGTCGAGGGTGCCTCCTGCGGAACGTGCACCATCGCCGAGGCGCTGAAACGTTCACTGAACACCAGCTTCTATCGCATGATGCTCGGGATGGACAACGGCCCGCAGGCCATCGCAGACATGGCGCACAAGCTCGGCATCCCGCAGGAGATCGACGGCGTCGGCCCCACCCTGACCGAGCCCGACAACGCGGGTCCCAACTACGGAGTTGTGCTCGGCCAGTACCAGTCTCGCGTCCTCGACATGGCCTCCGCCTACGCGACATTGGCTGCGTCCGGCGTATATCACACCCCGCACTTCGTGCAGAAGGTCGTCACCGCCGACGGCACCGTGCTTCTCGACCGCGCTCCCGAAGCCGGCCAGCAGGTCGTCTCGGCCGCGGTCGCGGACAACGTGACCTCGGCGATGCGACCGATCGCCGGGTACTCGAACGGTCACAACCTCGCCGGTGGTCGTCAGTCGGCAGCGAAGACCGGTACCGCTCAGCTGGGCGACACCGGGCAGAACAAGGATGCCTGGATGGTCGGCTACACGCCATCGTTGTCGACGGCCGTGTGGGTCGGCACCGAGCAGGGTCTGCCGCTCGAGAACAGCTACGGCGGACCGATCTACGGATCGGGCATACCGTCGGACATCTGGAAAGACACGATGGACGGCACGTTGGAGGGCACCTCGAACGAGACCTTCCCGACGCCCGAAGCCATTGCCGGTCAGGCCGGAGTGCCGCAGTACTCCGCGCCCGCACCGACGGCCACGGTCGCACCGACGACTGCTCCGCCGCAGGTGACCCTGCCGATTCCGACGGAGATCTCCCCGCCCGTCGTCATCACGCCACGGCAGGTTGAAATTCTGCCCGGAGTGACGATTCCGCTTCCCGGGTTGGCACCGGCTCAGCCGGCACCGGCCGCGCCCGAACCGGCTACTCCCGGGCAGTAGCGACTCCACCGGTGACGACCGAACCCGACCGCAAGGGTCGAGCATTGGCGAGCCCCGGTCGCCTCGACGCGGCGAGCGAGAATGACCGAGATCTACCCAGTCGGACCGATCCGATGGCCGGGGAATTGTCCTCGGTCATCGGCGGTCCGGTCGGACGTCACGCGGTGATCGGACGGCAACGGTGGTTCACCGCACTGCGGGTGATCCTGCTGTTGGCGGTGATCTTCCTGTGCTTCGGTTGGTTCGCGAAGGCGGCGTGCATTCAGCAGGCTCCGGTCGGTCCCAACGGTGAACTGGGACTGGATTGGAGTGGCAGCCGGCAGTACGTGGCCATGTGCTATTCGGACACCGTGCCGCTGTACGGTGCCGAGCGACTCGACCAAGGCGCGTTCCCGTACAAGAAGTCCTGGGAAGAAACCAAGGCCGACGGCTCGACCCAGGTTCGATACATGGAGTACCCGGTGCTCGCGGGGCTGTACCAGTACGGCTCGATGGTCGTCGGGAAGATGTGGAACTCGCTGAGTTTCCTTCCCCAGGCCCTGCCCGTCGTCGTGTATTTCAACGTGGTTGCCCTGGGTCTCGCCGTCGCCTGGCTCGTCACCGTGTGGGCCACGGCAATAGCTGCGGGACGGCGGATCTGGGACGCGGCCCTGGTCGCCGCGTCGCCGCTGGTGATCGTCCACGGCTTCACCAATTTCGACGCTCTGGCCGCGGCTTTCGCGCTCACCGGTCTGTTGGCATGGGCCAAGAAGAGGCCGGTTCTCGCCGGTGTGCTGATCGGACTCGGCGGTGCCACTAAGCTCTATCCCCTGCTGTTCCTCGGTCCGCTTCTGGTGTTGTGCTGGCGGACCGGCCGGATGCGGGAGTGGGGCCTCACCGCGAGCGCTGCCATCGGAGCCTGGCTGGCCGTGAATCTTCCTCTGGCGCTGCTGTATCCGTCGGGGTGGTACGAGTTCTTCCGGCTCAACTCCGAGCGCGGAGCCGACCCCGATTCCCTGTACAACGTGGTCACCTCGTTCACCGGCTGGCCCGGTTTCGACGGTCCGCTCTATGCAGGCGCCAAGCCCCTGATCCTCAATGCCGTGACGCTGGTGTTGTTCGCCATCGTGTGTGCGGTGATCGCCTACATCGGCACGACGGCCCCCGTGCGGCCGCGGCTCGCGCAGTTGATATTCCTGGTGGTCGCCGGCTTCCTGCTCACCAACAAGGTATGGAGCCCGCAGTATTCGCTGTGGCTGGTTCCACTGGCCGTGCTTGCGTTACCGCATCGCCGAATACTGTTGGCGTGGATGACGATCGACGCGTTCGTCTGGTTCCCGCGGATGTACTACTACTTGGGCGTGGAGAACAAGGGCGTGCCCGAGCAATGGTTCACCGCAGCCGTCGTGGTGCGCGATATCGCGGTGATCGGGTTGTGCGCG
The DNA here is from genome assembly GCF_030916465.1 of Rhodococcus sp. AH-ZY2. Lineage (NCBI taxonomy): Bacteria > Bacillati > Actinomycetota > Actinomycetes > Mycobacteriales > Nocardiaceae > Rhodococcus > Rhodococcus sp. AH-ZY2. Next base: position 90,543 of record NZ_CP126460.1, on the reverse strand, counting down.
TTGATCATTCGGCAGATCTACCGGCCGTCCGAAGACCTCATTCGAAACGGCAGCGCCGTCGACCCGCTCGGTGGCGTTCTCGACGGCGCTGCAGATCGGGTCAGGGCCCGCCCGGTCACATATAGCGGCCCAACTGCTTGACGGCTTCACCGGCGTGCTTGTACACTCGCGACATGGTTGTGACGACACGCGTGACCACCTCCGACGGCATCATCGAGGGAAAGCCCGTCGGTGACCTCACCACCTGGCGAGGCATTCCCTACGCCGCCCCACCCGTCGGCCCACTGCGTTTCCGGGCGCCGCAACCCACCGAACCGTGGGACGGCGTGCGCGACGCCACCGAGTGGGGCAATGCCTCCGTTCAGCACAAGCGAGGCACGATGCTCGCGATCGGCAAGTACCAGCCGTCCAGCGAGGACTGCCTGACGCTCAATGTGCTCGCCCCCAGCGCACCGAGCGCGAACCCGCGTCCGGTCATGGTGTTCATCCATGGCGGCGCGTACACCTTCGGCACGTCCGCTACTCCCCTGTACGGCGGCGGCTCCCTGGTGCGCCGCTCGCTGAAGGACGGCGACGGCATCATCTACGTCTCGGTCAACTACCGACTCGGCGCTCTCGGCTACCTCGACATGTCCCAGTTCTCCACTCCCGAGCGGCCGTTCGACTCCAACCTCGGCTTGCGAGATCAGGTAGCCGCTCTGGAATGGGTGCAACGCAACATCGCCGAGTTCGGCGGCGATCCGAGCAACGTCACCGTTTTCGGTGAGTCTGCCGGCGGCAACGCCGTCACCACCCTGATGACGGTTCCCTCGGCCAAAGGCCTTTTCGCTCAGGCCATTTCCGAGAGTTCCGCTCCCGGCATGACCGCCACCAAGGAGCGCGCCGATCAATGGGCGCGGGAATACGTCGGCTACCTCGGCGGCACCGTCGAGAACGCTGCCGAGACCCTCGAGAACGCCGAGGTACTACGGCTCGGACGCGCGGGGACCAAGCTGGATCTCACCACGTGGCACCGCACTCCGGGCCTGTTCCCGTTCGGCCCGGTGATCGACGGCGACTTCCTACCGATCAGCCCGGTCGAGGCGTATGCGAACGGAACCGCGCACCGCGTGCCGCTGATCATCGGTACCAATGCCCGTGAGGGAACGCTGTTTTCGAAGTTTCTCCACACGGTGCCCACCAATCCAGAGCGCATCACCAAGCTGTTCTCACTCACCGATCCCGACGCCGAAGCGGTGGTCACTTCGGGCTACCGGGGCTACCCGAACGAGCGTGCCGCCATCGACTTCGGCGGCGACTTCACCTTCTGGAAGCCGTCACTGGAAGTGGCCGAGGGACATTCGCGTCACGCACCGACGTACTTCTACCGATTCGACTTCGCGCCGCGATCGATGAAGCTGCTCGGATTGGACGCCACCCACGGCTTCGAATTGTTCGCCGTGTTCGGGATCAGTGAGACCTTGTTCGGTAAGGCGCTCACCCTGGCCGGCGGACGCAAGGCGTTCTCCGAGGTCACCGAGCAGGTGCAATCGCACTGGATTGCGTTCGCCACCAACGGAAAGCCGTTGGAGTCGTGGCCGGCGTACGACGAAGGCGACCGAAAGACACTGATCTTCGACACCCGCACTCGGGTGCAGAAGGATCCGCGGAGCGACCGCCGCAAGGCGTGGGAAGGCTACCGCGGCTACGCCAGCCAGAAACTCGAACCCTTCACTTGAGCAGACGTGACATTCGACGGTCGGCAAGAATTTTGCCGGCCGTCTGGCACGTGGCGCAGTACTGAAACGATCGATCGACGTACGCGACTTCGCGTACCGGATCTCCGCACACCGGGCACGGCAGCCCAGTTCTGGCGTGCACCCGCATACCAGATCGCTTCTCCCCCTTCAGCCGCGCCGCGTCCTGCCCGGCCGAGCGGGCCACCGCGTCGGACAGCACCGAGCGCATCGACGCGTAGAGCGTCGCGACGGATTCGGGATCGAGCTTGCTCGACGACGCGAACGGCGAGAGCTTCGCGACGTGCAATATCTCGTCCGAGTACGCGTTGCCGATACCGGCCAACAGAGATTGGTCCACCAACGAGGTCTTCAGTCGCGCGGTGGTGCCGGCGAGTATTTCGGCGAACTCGAGCTCGGTGACCGTCAGCGCATCGGGTCCGAGGCGAGCGACGCTCGCCACCTGCGCAGGGTCACGGACCACCCAGACCGCCAATCGCTTCTTGGTACCGGCTTCGGTGAGGTCGATGGCGGGCGTCGCGCCTTCGGGAGTGAAGAAGTGGATCCGCAGTGCCAACGGACCTTTGCCGGGCTTGGGCGGCGCGGCGCTGGGATTGTCCACCCACCGCAGCCAACCGCCGCGCGAGAGATGCGTGATCAACCACAGGTCGCCGGCCCGCAGTGCCAGGTGTTTACCGAACCGCGCGGCATCGGTGACGTCCTGGCCCTGCAGTTCGGTGATCGGCGGATCGAACGTCTTGAGAACACTCAGCGCGGCGATGTCGATGCGGCCGATGACGGCACCGACGGCATGTTCGCGCAGGAAGCCGGCAAGGGCTTCGACCTCGGGCAATTCCGGCATGAAACCAGTATGCAGCTACGATGACCGTCGTGATGGTTCCGACTCCGTACGAAGATCTGCTGCGCCGCATCATCGATACCGGGACGGCGAAGTCCGACCGCACCGGGACCGGCACCACCAGCGTGTTCGGGCATCAGATGCGCTTCGATCTGGCAGCGGGCTTCCCGTTGATCACCACCAAGAAGGTCCATCTGAAGTCGATCGTGTACGAATTGCTGTGGTTCCTGCGCGGCGACTCCAACGCCACCTGGCTGCAGGAGCACGGCGTGAGCATCTGGGACGAGTGGGCAGCTCCGGACGGCGAGCTCGGCCCCGTCTACGGAGTGCAGTGGCGGTCGTGGCCCACCCCGTCCGGCGAGCACATCGACCAGATCAGCCAGGTCATCGAGACCTTGAAGACCGATCCGGATTCGCGGCGCATGATCGTCTCGGCCTGGAACGTCGGCGAGATCCCGCGGATGGCGCTTCCGCCCTGCCACGCGTTCTTCCAGTTCTACGTGGCCGACGGCAAACTGTCCTGCCAGCTGTACCAACGCAGCGCAGACATGTTCCTCGGTGTGCCGTTCAACATCGCCAGCTACGCGCTGCTCACGCACATGGTGGCGGCCCAGACGGGTCTGGAAGTGGGCGAATTCGTGTGGACCGGCGGCGACTGCCACATCTACGACAACCACCGCGAACAGGTTACCGAGCAGCTCTCCCGCGAGGCGTATCCGTACCCCACTCTGAAACTGGCACAACGAGATTCGATCTTCGACTACACCTTCGAGGACATCGAGATGGTGGACTATCAGCACCATCCGGCCATCAAGGCTCCGGTCGCAGTGTGACTGCCCCGCAATTCGTCGGTCTGATCTGGGCTCAGAGCCGGGCCGGGGTCATCGGCGACGGGGGTGGCATCCCCTGGCGCATTCCCGAGGACATGGCGCACTTCAAAGCCACGACGGCCGAGCACCCGGTGATCATGGGGCGCAGGACCTGGGATTCGTTGCCGGCGAAGTTCCGCCCGCTGCCGGGCCGTCGCAACATCGTGGTCACCCGTAACGCGTCGTGGACCGCCGACGGTGCCGAAAGCGCACCGAGTGTCGCCGACGCTGTGGCCCTGGCGAGCGGAAGCCCGGTTTGGATCATCGGTGGCGGCGAAATCTATCGCAGTGCAGTGAGTATCGCGACGCACCTCGAAGTCACCGAGGTCGATCTCGACATCTCCGGCGATACCGTCGCCCCCGAGATTCCGGACGGCTGGACCGCGAAGGCCGGCGAGTGGCAGAACAGCCGAGTGAACGACACTAGATTTCGCTACGTCGAGTACGGACAGGCTACCCAACCTTCCTGAGCGCGTTCAGGATTCCCCCGTCGCGACCGCAGACCGTGCGTCATACTGACGATCATGGACAAGAAGTCACTCACCGCACTTGCCCGCCAACAACTCAAGCTCGCCGTCGGTGCGTCGAGTGGCCGCAGTTCGCAGACGGTGTACGGCGGTCACCGACGCCACCTGAGGCAGACTGTCGTGGCGTTGGCCGCCGGTAACAAGTTGGCCGAACACGACCTGTCCGGCGAGTCGACGGTGCTGGTGCTGAGCGGAAAGCTCGAGCTGATCAGCGGCGAGCGATCCTGGAAGGGCTCGACCGGCGATCTGCTCGTCATCCCCGACGCCCGCCACAGCGTCGAGGCCCTCGAAGACGTGAGCTTTTTGCTGACCGTCGCTATGTGAGTGCTTTTCGCACTACCAACACCGGGCAGTCCGCGGTGTTGACGAGAGCGAAACTCGTGGACCCCAGCAGCATTCCACCGAATCCGCCGCGTCCCCGGTTGCCCACCACTATCAGTGCTGCGGTTTCGGACAGGCCACTGAGTACCCGTACCGGTCGGTCCTGCGCCACGATGCGCTGCACCTCGACCTCGGGGAACCGCTCCTGCCAGCCGGCGAGGCTCTCTGCCAGCAGTGCCTCTTCGCCGTCGGCAATGGCGTGCCAATCCTTGGGCGCGCGGCCGAACGATTGCGTCAGATCCACATCGGACCACACGTGTACCGCGATCAATACGGCATCGCGCGCCGACGCTTCGACGAACGCCGACTCGACGGCAGTCTGATTGACGTCCGATCCATCGATGCCGACAACGACCGGGCCCTCGGCGACCCGACGACCGTCGATGTCACGGCCCCGCACCACTGCCACCGGCGAGACGCTGTGGGCCGCCAAAGACAATGTGACAGCGCCGGTTTCACTGGCGCCGATCACCAGAATCTCGGCCTGCGCCGAGACGCCGATGAGAACGTCCATGACGCCGCCCTCGATGGCGCTCGACGTCACCTCGAACGCGGGATCGTCGACGACCAGCGCGGCCAGGGTCTCTGCCGCCACCAACCTGGACTTGGCCGTCGCAACGAATTCCGTTGCTTCTCCGGCGAATTCGCTCAGATCGACAACTCCCGGCATGTCGACGGCAGTGACGATGTGCAACCGCCGATCGCGTCGATGCGCGCACAAGGCCGCCCAGATCACTGCCTTGTCCGCCGCGGCGGATCCGTCTATACCGACGATGATCGGTCGAGAGCCTGTCACGATGGGGGCCTCCGGTCGTTGCCCCGAACACAAGGTGTGGAGCGTGAAGAAGAGTAGGAGTTCAGGTTAGTCGATCCACCCCGTCGAGGTAAGTGGTGTCAGCTGGCGCGCAATGCGTTTGCGTACTCCCGCGTTCGCACAGAGCTGCGTTCGATGGTGGCGGCCTGGGCATCGAGATGGTCCAAGTAGTCCGCCAATTGATCGCGACTACGCGCCCCGGCACCGAGATCTGTCCGCTCGAAGATGCGCCACTGGGCCAACATGGGCCGCAGTACCTCGTCGAGATGGCGCGCAAGGTCGTAGATGCCGTCGCGCGCGATGAGCATCGCACTGCGCGCGAAACCGGGGAGGTTGGTACCCGGTAGCTGGAAATTCATGACGACCTCGGTGATGGCGGTGACCGTCAGGCCGGGTGCCACGGTGAGCGCTGCCGAGACCAAGTTCGCGAAGAATCGGACGTGCAGTTCCTGATCGGCGACGATGCGTCCGAGGAGACGATCCGCCACCGGATCATGGCACTGGTCCGCGGTGTTGCGATGACTGATAGTCGAGACCGACTCGTCGAGGACCACCTGAACCAGTGACCGAAGCAGGTGTGCACCGTTCATGGGGGCGTCGAACCCCACCGTCATACATTGCGCTCGAGCTCGTCCGAGGGCGACCGGATCGACGCTGCGGGTGGCGACCAGGTAATCGGTGAGGGCCACCGAGTGCCGACGTCGTTCGCTGCTCCAGTCGGTGAGCCAGGACGGCCAGGCACCGATCTCGGTTGCCCCTGCATCTCGGCGGTAGAGCGGAATGTTCTGCTCGACCAGAAGATTGGTCACCAACGCGGCTTTGGCAGTTTCGGTCAGCGGCGAGGGACGCGATCCCCAGTACATCTCGGCACGCACGAAATCGGCCGGTACCCACTGAACCGACTCGACACGGTGACGGGCGAGATTTTCCTCGATCGTCGGGCGCAACTCCCGGAGGACAGTGAACTGACCGATATCACTGTGCATGCTCGTCCCTTCGTTGCCCACTCCCGACGGGATCAAGGTAGATGTGCGCCGCGTGCGCCGTGAACAGCTTCCCGATTGTTTAGGGCAAGTCGCAGCCGGCCACGTCGGTCGCTCGAGATAGATCACAACGAGTTTTGCCGAAACCATGGATCACACGTAGATAACAACCTATGATCGATCCTGTTAGAGGCCAGGAAACAAACTTGAAGTACGAAAACGACGCGGTTTCAGGTTCGATTGTTTACATTGAGCCATCGAAGCGCGTTGATACGCGCCAGTAAGTTTGCAGTCCGTATGACCTGAAGAACCAACACGAAGGGTTGATCTGTGACCGTTCACAACTCGACTAGCCTCGGAATCATGGTCGCGGGTCAGCCTGCGTCGGCTCCTCTTCGCGATTTCCGCGCGGTGGCGCGGCTCCTGGTAGGACACTTCGCAGCCAACACTCCCTGCGGGTCGTTGCCAGGCGAACAGCTCCACGGCGACGTCACCGAATTCACCGTCAAATGCATCAGCATCGCGGTCCAGATGCTCGACGAGCGCCGCGCCCCGGCGGAATCCGACCTGGCCGAGCTTCGCGCCAAGGCCAGCCAGTGGGCTCGCGAAGGAGTTCCGCTCGAATCGGTGCTCAGCGTCTACCACGAGGGCATCCAGATCGGCTGGAATCTCGTGTCGAAGCGAGCGGGTGAGGGCGATGCAGCGCAGCTGATCGAGGCCGCGCGCATGTTCGTGCTGCTGTCGGAGAAGGTATCCATCGCCGCCAGCAAGAGCTATGTGGAAGAACTGCAGGCCGTGGCCAGCGAACACCACACTGCAGCGCACACTCTGGTCACCTCACTTCTCAGCGGCCACAACGCGGTGTCGATGGCACGTCAGTCCGGCATCGAACTCGCCGACAGCTACCTCGTGCTCGCCATCTCGGTGCCGCCGCACCCGGACGAGAACGACCCCAACATCCAGAAGACGGTCGCCGCTCGCAGAAAGCTGCGTCGTGTCCAGGCCGAGCTGGCCACGATCTGCGGCCGCACTCCCCTGTCCTTGCTGAGCACCGAGGGTGGCACCGTCCTGATTCCCGGTGTCCACGACGACGAGTGGGTCGAGGCTCTGGTGCATCGCATCGGTACCGCCGCCGAGGTGCCCGTCACCGTCACGGCCGAGCAGGCCGCCACTGCGGACATCCCCACCGCAGCCGATCAGGTCCACGAACTGCTGTCTCTGGCCCATCAACTGCACCGCCCGTCCGGCCTGTACCGCATGGACGATCTCGTGCTGGAGTACCAGCTGACGCGTCCGGGCCCCGGCCGACGCCACCTGACTCAGATACTCGAGCCGCTCGATTCGTCACCCGAGCTGCTCGAAACCCTGGAGATCCATATCTCGCACGATCTGAACCGTCAGCGGTCTGCTCGTCAGCTCCATCTGCACACCAACACCGTCGACTACCGCCTCAAGCGGATCGCACAGCTCACGGGCTTCGACCCCACACGTCCGTCCGGAATCCGACACCTGCAGGCCGCGCTGGTGGCCCGCCGACTCGAATCCTCGCGCGGCGCAGCTTGATCTGAGAGTTCCGAACGGTTTCTCGATCCGACGGCAGGTAGCGTCGAAGATACATTCGAGAAGCAAGGGGATTCGTCCGTGGCGAAGTTGATGCTGGAGTTGTCCGGGGTGGTCAAGGAGTACCCCACCGGAGAGCAACCGGTGCGGGCGTTGGACGGCATCGATCTCACGATCGAGGGCGGCCAGTTCGTCTCCCTCGTCGCACCGTCCGGTGCCGGCAAGTCGACGCTGCTGCACATGCTGGGCGCACTCGACACACCGACGTCGGGTTCCATCAGGTTCAACGATGTCGAAGTCACCACCCTCGACGACAACGCCCAATCCGATTTCCGACGCCACCAGGTGGGCTTCGTCTTCCAGTTCTTCAATCTGTTGCCGACGATGTCGGCGTGGGAGAACGTCGCCGTCCCCAAGTTGTTGGACGGCACTCCCATCAAGAAGGCCAAGGCCGACGCGATGCGACTGCTCGAGATGGTCGGGCTCTCGCAACGCTCCGAGCACCGGCCGGCGCAGCTGTCCGGTGGTCAGATCCAACGCATTGCGATCGCCCGAGCACTGATGATGAATCCGGCACTGTTGATCGCCGACGAACCCACCGGCAATCTCGACTCGAAGACCTCCCACAACATCCTCGAAATACTGGCGGACGTGGCACACGCCAGCGAGGGGCGTCGAGCAGTGGTGATGGCGACCCATGACCTCGAGGCGGCGCGCTCCACCGACCGCATCGTCAGCATGATCGACGGTCGCGTCGAGACCGACACACCGACGGCCGGTCTCGATCGGTGATCGGTACCGCTCTCAGCAGATTTCGAGTCATCAGCCTTCGCGACCTCCGCATGCACTGGGTGCGTTCGCTCGTGTCCGCGGGTGTCGTGGCCGTCGCCGCCGGGCTGCTCATCGCCGTCCTCGGCACCTACGGGTCGTTGACCGGATCCGTCGAACGTCTCGCGGTGACGATCGCAGGAAACGCGAGTTACGAAGTCGTCGGTGTCACCGACTCCGGCTTCGACCAGAGCGAACTCGACGTGGTGCGCTCCGTTCCCGGTGTCGACACGGCGGTTCCCCTGCTGCGCAGCACCGTTCGATCCGACGTCGGAGATCTGACGGTCCTCGGTGTCGACTCGTCCATCACGGCACTGCAGTCGGATCTGCAGGGCGCGGTCGGCAACGCGGCGGGACTGTTGTCCGATCCTTCCGGTGTATTGGTCGGAGCCGCAACGGGTCTGAATCAGGGAGACACCGTCACGATCGACGACGTTCCGACGGCGGTGGTCGGCGTGATCGACGGCCCCGGCACGCAACGCATCGGTGGGGGCATGTTCGCGGTTGCGCTCCTTCCCGCTGCGCAGGCACTCACCGATCGCCCCGATCAGCTCGATTCGATCTTCGTCCTGGGCAACGGCGACACACTGCGGTCCGACCTCGACGCCGCACTCGCCGGCCGAGTGTCGGTGATGAGCCCCGACTACCGGGCCGACCGCGCGAACCAGGCGATGAGTCTGACGCGCAATGCCACGCTGATGGTCTCGCTCATCGCATTCGTCGTCGCGGCCTTCCTCGTCTTCAACGTCATGAACATGGCCATCGCGAAGCGTCGACCCACCATTTCTCTCCTTCGCGCCGTCGGTGGACGCCGCGCGGATATCGTCCGCGACCTGCTGTTCGAGTCCGTCCTGGTCGGACTGGTCGGCGGTGCCGTCGGTGTTCCACTCGGAATCGCGATGGGCCGCATCGCCATCGAGAGCCTTCCGCCGTTCCTGTCGCAGGCATTCGACGCTCGAATCGAGTACGTGTTGCCAGGTTTTGCCATTCCCGTGGCGATCGCAGCGTGTGTACTGGCCTGCGTCGGAGCCTCGGCCGTCGCTGCGGTACAGGTGTATCGCATCTCGCCGATCGAGGCACTCGCCGTCGGCGGCGGAGAAACGGCAGGTGGACCACGTCGTCGATTCGTCGCTGCAGCCACCGCGTTCGGCCTCGTCGCCATTGCCGGATCGTTCGTGTTCGCCGTCAACGTCGACGGCCAACTGACCCTCGGTGCCGGAGCGCTGTTCATGTTCGGCGTCGTTGCGCTGTGCGTCGGGGGGACGGGACCGATCGTGTCGGCCACGGCGGCCGTCCCTCGCCGCTGGGGTGGTGCCGGCCGGCTGGCCACCGCCACCATCGAACGTGCCCCGCGACGGATCTGGGCAACGGTCATGACGATCGTGATTGCGGTGGGAGTCAGTGTCGGAGTGTCGGGTTCGTTGGCCAACATGACCGACTCGGCGGCCGAATCGCTGTCGTCGTTGGCGAACACCGACCTGTACGTGTCGATGTCCTCGCCCGACGCCATACCGTCGGGCCCCATCGTTCCTACGGAGGTGGCAGACGCCGTCCGTTCGACGCCCGGTGTCGCTCGCGTCGTCGAGGGGCAGTGGGCATACGCAACGATCGACGGCGAGACGGTATCCATCCAGGGCGTCGCCGACGGCAGCAATGCGGTGACGCTCGCATCGCTCACCGACACCGTGCGGTCCCAGGTGCTCGCAGGTGACGGTGTGGTGCTGTCCCAGGGGTTCGGCAGGACGTTGGGTGTATCGGTGGGCGACTACATCGATCTGCCGACGCCGACGGGCGTGAAGAACGTGCGAGTGCTGGATCTGGTCCAGTACATCAATGCCGCGGGCGGCACGATGGCAATCTCGCTGGACTCGATGCAGCGTTGGTACGACCGACCCGGCGCGACCTACCTGGAGATCGGCGTCGACGGAGACGTTGCGGCCGTTGAGGATTCGTTGCGTTCGACACTGCCGCCCGAGGTCTTCGTGTACACCGGCGCTGCCGCACTCGAGGGCACCAGCGCTGCCATCAGACAGTCCGGCGCACTGGCCATCGCGTTGCAGTGGATCGTCGCGCTCGTCGCCGCGGTCGCGTTGCTCAACACGTTGACGCTGTCGGTCCTGGAGCGTCGACGCGAACTCGGCGTACTGCGAGCCATGGGCGGTGGACGGGGAACCCTGGCACGAATGGTGTTGGCGGAGGCACTGTCGGTCGGCATCGTGGGCGGCGTGCTCGGCCTGATCATCGGCGCGGGTCTGCAGTATCTGAGCACCTTGATCCTCGGCGCCAGCATCGGAATCCCGGTTGCCTACACCGCCGGTTGGTCGGTGCTGCTGTACGGCCTCGTCGCCCTGGGCCTGTCGCTGCTGGGCTCGGCTCCACCCGCCGTGCACGCCTCGCGACTGAACATCGTGGAGGCCATTGCGGCGGACTAGGTTGTGGGCGGGGCCTCTGGATTCGGCGGGTCGGCAGGATTCGCGGGGCCTCTGGATTTCGCAAACGCGCGCGCGTTTGCCAGGTGCGAGCGGAATGGTCAGCGGACGTATAGCAGGACTGCGCGCGCCTAGCGAATGCGCGCGCGTTTGCGGGAGGGAAGGGTTGTCGGATGGCCACATTCAGCGTCGCAGCAGAGGACTACGACGCCGACGCTCTGCTCGACTGCTCGGGCGGCCCGGAGTGGGAGTTGGTTCCTCAGCGAGCCGCCCTCCTGGTCCACGACATGCAGCCGTACTACCTCAACGTGCTCGACGACTCTGTCCGCTCGAAAGTGTTTGCGGCGGCATCGGAGGTGGTCGCGTGGGCGCGGTCGAGTGGGGTACCCATTCTGGCCAGTGCTCCACGAGCGGCGAGTGACGTCGCCCAGCGGGGACTGCTGGGACCGATGTGGGGGTTGGGCCCAAACGCCGAGGAGGTAGCGATCACCGAGCCGGACTTCGCTCCGATCGCAAAGCGAAGTTACAGCGCCTTCTACGCCACCGATCTGGAGGTCGAATTGCGCCGACGCGGCCGTGACCAGCTCATCATCGTGGGCGTGTTCGCGTCGGCGGGAATTTTGGCGACGACGTTCGACGCTTCCGCCCGCGATATTGAGTGCTTCGTCGGCGTCGAAGCGATTGCCGATTACACCGCTCACCAGCACCGCACCGCATTGAAGCTGATTGCGTCACTGACCGGTCGAGTGGCGTCGATCCAGAACCTGCTTCCCGATCCGCGGGGTGGGCCGCTAGACTAGCGAGCGCGATGTGGGTCGGCTGTGCACTCTGGCAGCAAACCTATCCGCAACCGATTGTTCCGAAAATCGAAAAATGTTGCGCTGCAGCAGTTTACGATCAACGGACAGTTACCAGCCTTCGTAGCTCAGGGGATAGAGCAACCCTCTCCTAAAGGGTAGGTCGCAGGTTCGAATCCTGCCGAGGGCACCACAGAGCGCTGCAAGACTGCCATGATGCCCGGGTGCGGCACTTGCGGAGGCGAGCGTATGGCGAAATAGTGCAGGTGTGGACCACTCCCCTGACGAGCATGCGCCACTCGTCCACCTGAACCACAAGAGTTTCCCGCAATTCACCGGCTCGCCACTGCCTACACCCACCGTGGGCGACGTCGCGTTGGCCTTCGTCAGCGGGTTCGGGGGAACGACGATCGGCGGACTGATCGGGGCCGTGGCGGGGTTCATGATCGGCGGGGTCGCCGAGGCAGCTTTGCTCGCCATGGTTCTGGCCGGCATCATCGGATGCGCCGGCCTCTATTTCGCGTTGATCCGTCGACGTCGATGGTCGCTGTCGGACTTGGGTTTTCGATCCCCCGCGCACAGCCTCCTCCATCTCCTGTGGCAGGTTCCGCTCCTGATGCTCCTCGCCGTGCTGGCCACGGCCGGAATTGGCGCACTCCTCGACGTCGCACCGGACGGCAATCAGAACGCGATAGTGAAGGACGCCGTAGAAATCGGACCGGCCTCGATCGCCGCGATACTCGTGCTGATCGCGGGCGTTGTTCCCTTGATAGAGGAAATAGTGTTTCGCAGGATCCTGCTCGATTGGCTCAGGTCCAAGATGCCGACAGCGGTCAGTGCTGCGCTTGTCACCATCGTCTTCGCACTGTGCCACATTGCACCGCCGGCGATGCTGTACATCCTCTTCCTGGGCACCGGCCTTGTTGCACTCCGTCTCTGGTATCGATCGCTCTGGGCTCCGCTGATTTTGCACGCATTCAACAACGCCGTTGTCAGCTCCATCGCCATCGCAGTAGTGCTCACCTGACGTCCGAAGCAGGTCTTGCGTACCATCGAATTCACCCGTACTATCGAACATGCATTCGAGTACTGGGGAGGAACTCGTGGTCACAGCTTTGAAAAATTTGCCGCTGACACCTGATGAGGTGTTGCGTTTCGTCGCACGTCTTCAGGCGTCCGATGTCGTTGTCGACGCAGCAGCAGGCATCGATTTGATCTCCGCTCTCGAGACGGTCAAGTGCGTCAGCGTGGCAACGCAAGCCGTGGTGACCGATGCCGTCGCAACAGCCATCAGCAACGAACGCAAAGAGCTCGGCAAACCGAAAGCTCAGTGGCGCAGCGGGATTGCGTCACAGATCGGCTTGGCCCGACGCGAATCGCCGAACCGTGGCGGCACTCACCTCGGACTCGCACGCGCGCTGGTGCACGAAATGCCGCACACTCTCGCGCGCCTGAAAGCCGGCGAACTCAACGAGTGGCGGGTCATGATTCTTGCTCGCGAGACGGCGTGCCTCACCGTCGACGATCGCCGCACCATCGACGAACGATTGTGCGCAGACCCCGCGACATTGGCCGGTGCCGGCGACCGCACCATCGAGGGTCGCGCTCGCGCACTTGCCAACGAACTCGACGCCGCCTCCCAGGTGAAGCGGCGTGCGAAGGCATACGCAGCTCGGCGCACCAGCACCCGCCCCGCACCCGAATCCATGGGTTTCTTCACCGTCCTCACATCGATGGAGAAGTCCGTCTGCATGTGGGCCACGCTGCGACGAGATGCCGACACCATCATCAACTCGGGCGGCGACACACGCACGCGCGACCAGATCATGGCCGACCTCGTGTTCGAGCGGGTCACCGGCGCGTCAGCAGCCCAAGGCCCGCCAGTGACCGTCGACATCGTCATCTCCGATTCGACGCTGCTCGCCGGCGGTGACACGTCCGCATATCTGCACGGCTACGGCGAAATCCCGTCCGATGTCGCACGGCAACTGATTCGAGACGCGCTCGACGACGCACAAGGCAATGAGACGCACGTCGCATTACGTCGCCTCTATGCCCATCCGAAATCCGGAGCGCTGACGGCAGTGGAGTCCACGTCGCGAGGTTTTCCCACCGCGTTGGGACGCCTCATCGACCTCCGAGATCGCACCTGCCGCACCCCGTGGTGCGACGCGCCGATCCGACACCACGATCACATCCGGCCACACTCCGCGGGTGGTAAAACCAGCGCCGAAAACGGCGCAGGCCTTTGTGCCGCATGCAATTACGCGAAAGAAGGGGAAGGCTGGACGGCCGAAGCGCGGCGAGACAAACGCAACGCGCGACATCGGTACAGGCTCATCTCACCCACCGGCCACACCTATGACTCGAGTGCCCCGCCCATGCCGGTGGTCGAGCTCTACAACTCGCGAATCGAGAACGTGATGATCACGGGTCTCTTCGACGACGGCGCCGCGTGACGAACATGCACGGGAAGAGACCGAGCCACAACTCGGTTACACTCGGTGACGACGCGCGTAGCTGCACGTCAGACGTCGTGGAATGCTCCCGAATCACCATGTGCACCCCGCACAGGCTTCTCTTACGGCGATCGAAACTGCCCACCGGCAGTCTCGCCACCTTGCATCTCGGCCCAAGGCCCGCAGGTGCAACACCCTGCCCGAAAGGCACTTTTCATCACTATGACGACCCCACAAACATTTGCTGCACTCGGTGTACCCCAGGCCATCGCGGATGTACTCGCGAGCCAGGGCAAGACCGAAGCCTTCCCCATCCAGGCCGATACGCTCCCCGACACACTGCAGGGACGCGACGTGCTCGGACGCGGAAAGACCGGCAGCGGAAAGACACTCGCCTTCGCGATCCCGATGGTCGCTCGGCTCGCAGGCCAGCTTCCCGGCAATCGCAAGCCCGGCCGCCCGCGTGGCCTGATTCTCGCTCCGACGCGTGAGCTCGCCACCCAGATCGCCGTCGCAATCGAGCCCCTCGCCGCCGCGTACTCGCTGAAGGTCACCACGATCTTCGGTGGTGTGTCGCAGGTTCGCCAGGTCTCCGCGCTCAAGGGTGGAGTCGACATCGTCGTCGCCTGCCCCGGTCGCCTCGAAGACCTGATGAAGCAGCGCCACCTCACGCTCGACGGCGTTCAGATCACCGTCCTCGACGAGGCCGATCACATGGCCGATCTGGGCTTCCTGCCTGTCGTCACCCGCATCCTCGCCGCCACCCCGGACAAGGGTCAGCGCATGCTGTTCTCGGCGACACTGGACAACGGCGTCGACAAGCTGGTCAAGCGCTTCCTACACAACCAGATCACGCACTCCGTCGACGAGGCCACCTCCCACGTCGAGGCCATGACGCACAGCGTCTTCGAGGTCGACGGCGTCGAAGCCAAGAAGAAGCTAGTCCATCAGCTCGCCTCGGGCACCGGACGACGCATCCTGTTCATGCGCACCAAGCACCAGGCCCGCAAGCTGGCCAAGCAGCTCACCGACGCCGGAATCCCGTCCGTCGACCTGCACGGCAACCTCTCGCAGGCCGCACGTGACCGCAACCTCGCAGCCTTCTCCTCCGGCCAGGCTCGCGTTCTCGTCGCCACCGACGTCGCGGCCCGCGGCGTCCACGTCGACGACGTTCAGCTCGTCGTCCACGTCGATCCCCCGGCCGAGCACAAGGCGTACTTGCACCGCTCCGGCCGCACGGCGCGCGCCGGCAGCGCTGGCGACGTCGTGACCGTCGTCCTGCCCGAGCAGCGCAAGGACACCGCAGTGCTGCTGCGCAAGGCCGATATCAAGGTCACCCCGATCCGCGTCACCGCCGATTCGCCCGCAGTGGCGAACCTCGTCGGCGAGCAGGCCCGCTACGTCGAGCCTGCACCGCGAGTCGAGCAGGCACCCGCCCGCACCGGAGCCCCGCGCAACAGCAACGCTCGCCGCGGCGGCCCGGCCCGTTCGGGTGGTCAGCCGCGCAGTGGTGGTCAGCCGCGCAGCGGTGGCGGACAGCCCCGTTCCGGTGGACAGCCGCGTAGCGGTGGCGGCGGCCACAGCCGTCGTGCAGCAGGACCGGCTACGAGCCAGCGCAGCCGCTGATCTCGGCCTGAGCGCGGAAAGCCCTTTTTACGAGGGCTTTCCGCGCTTTTCTGTTCTCACGCTCACCACCGCAGCAACTGCGCAAAGACCGGCCGGCCCGAACCACGGAAGTCACGTCGAACAGTGTGTCTCGGTCGAGCTGGCACACTGGAGCGGTGACCGTCAGTTCTTCTCGCACTCCGAAGTCAGGGCCCCTCGGTCCTCAGGAATTGGCGACCGCCGCGGTCATGAGCAGCTTCACAGTCGCATTGACGGTGATCGGTGTGCTCGTGCCGATGGCAGCGATTCTTCAAGTCGTCGCGGCCGTTCCGATGTCGGTGGTCGCACTTCGGTATCGGACCCGTGCGCTTCTGACCGCTGCGGTAGCAGGCACCCTCGTCGGATTCGTCGCTGCCGGTACACAGACGGCACTCACCGTGGCGAGCGCGGCGCTGTTGGGCGGCCTGGTCGGGCGAGCGAAGCGCAAGAAGCAAGGCCTGTTCGGTGTGCTGGTCACCTCGATGGTCGTCGGGCCCGCACTGGGAGCCCTGACGGTGTTGCTCTTGCTGATCCTCGTTCCGCTGCGAACGTTGTTCCTCGACACCCTTCGCAACACCCTCGAGGGCGTGTCCAGGTTGCTCGAGCGCACGTCGGCCTTGCAGGGTGCCGCCGATGTGCTCCGCAGCAGCTCCACCGCGGTGCTCGACAACTGGTGGTGGTGGGTCGGCGGTTCCATCGCGTTCGGGATCGTCACCGGAACACTGTTCGCCTGGCTGATCCTCACCGCCATCCTCGACCGTCTCTCCACCATCCCCACCCCCGAAGCTCTTGTCTCGAGCACCGACGACGACGAGATCGGGCCGTTGCCGGTCACCCTCGCCTCGGTCGGTTATCGGTACCCGGGAAGCGCCACAGCTGCATTGACCGGAGTCGACCTACACATCGAACACGGTGAGTTCGTCGCGATCGTCGGTCACAACGGCTCCGGCAAATCGACCCTGACGAGGATCATCGCCGGCCTCGAACCGTCGGAAGGCACCGTCAGCGTGGCGTGGATGTGGAATGGCACGACCGGACCTGGTGTCGTTGCCCAACCGCTGAATCGGTCCAATACGGAATTTCACTATTCCCTCGAAGATGATCCGAGTATCTGGCTCGAAGGCAGAACGACGGCAGCGACACTTTCGCACGGATTGGGCATGTCGATTCCGGCGTTCATTGCCGCCGTCATCGCTCACCCGAAGGTGACCGGCAAAGATGCGACGGCCTGGCCGAAACCGGTACAACCCTGAGCCGTGGGCGATGGTCCTTGGGTACGCGGCGGAGTGCCGCATGAACGTTGTTCGCGTTGTCGCCGCCGATCGAGCAGGATGTGGCGTGGTGGGCTCGCTATTGAGCCAAAGAGCTGACCCGGTAGGTGATCTTGTTGGTGGTCGTTGTGGGCATGTCGTTGAGATACGAACTGAGCGCACGCGCGGCGTCGTTCGCGAGTGCCGTTGCAGCGCCGGGTGTTCGTGCGCGAGCAGTCACCGCGATCCCGGCGATGTCGGAGGCCCCAGTAATGGTCAGATCGGATTCGTAGTCTGCTGCCGCGCCGCCGCGTGTGTGTGCGAGGAGTTCAGCGGTCTTGGCGAGGTCCTCGGGGGTTGTCTGGATCCCGACGAAGACGTAACTCGTGGTTCCGGCATCGGGTTGCGTCGGTGTAACACTGAACTCGACGAGAGCCGTGCGGGTGAACGCGATCGTCTTCGTCCACCACAACCCGCCGAATACTGCGAGCACGAACACTGTTACGAGGACGATCAGGCGTTGCGGGCGTGTCACGGACTGCTCCTTCGTTCCTACAGCCGTCGGCGACGCGCGTGCGTCCCAGTATTCATCACGGGGCTCTCGGGCCGAGCTTCCGCTACCGCCCCGGGACCGCGGGCGGTAGCGGGGACTGTGCAGTGATGGGGCCGCATTGACAGGCGTGGCCTGTGTGCGGGTGAGAGTCCGTACGGTCCGGTCAATCCGAGTAGTCCTTTAGGGCTAATACTTTTGGCGGGGAAGCGCTTACGGCGTCGGCCCGGCGGGGAACGTCCTGCCCCTCGGAATACATGGATGTGACGGTGTGAAGGGCGGACAGAGAAGTTAGTCGGTGAACACCATGAACGCGACACGCGCCTGGCCGGTGTGCGCGAAGACTGCTGCGTTGACTAAATCGCAGAGGGCCTCGGCGCCGTAGTTCGCGATCCGTTGAGTCGAGAGTGGCGTCCGGCCGCGGGCGTACACCACCTTCCCCGCGACAGCCGTTGTGTCCTTGATGGTCAGACTCGACGCGTATTCGGATCTGTTGCCGCCGTATGTGTTTACGATCCGCTCGGCGACAAGCCTCACGATCTCGTCGTTCGAGAACGGGAAGGCCGCGATCACTGTGGGAGTGATGTCAGAAGGATCGCCGCGCGGAACGTAGACGAAGGTTTCGGCCGTGAACGCGACCGGTGATGAGCGGGTGAAGGCAATCGTCTTCGTCCACCACAGTCCGCCTATCGCGACGATCACGACAGCGACGACGATCAGAATGCGGTGTCGAACGACCAGAGGTCTCATCGGTTAGTTGTACCGTGCCGGACGCACTCGACAGGTCAACGTGGCCAGCGGCATTCGCGTCGGTGCGAGTCGATATGGTGCACGACATGATTCGCTACCGCTTTGGCGCTTCCACAATCACGTTTGGCGACGACCTGTCACTGCGTGGCGGACGGAGGTCGAACTGATGGCCGACGCACCAGCAACTCTCGACGAAATGCACAAGCAGATCGCGGACATCCAGGACAAGATCCGGCGACTGCGCCGGGAGCGGATGGACACCGAGAACACCACCCCGAACCCCGAACCGCTCCGCGTGGCCATCCGCCAAGCGCACCGGGACCGGGACGCCGTGGTCAATCCGAAAGTCGAGGACTTGCGCTCACGGGCGGGTGAACTGACGGACGCGATCGATGAAGTCTGGGCGAGCTGCGACCACATTCGGTGGTCGCTCTACCGCTTGGACCGCACCGGGGTCATCGCGAGGATGTCGTCCTACGGCAAGGACACGCTCAACTCGCTGCAGCAGTCCTTGGAGGAGGAAGCGGTGATGCGGACCCAAACCCTCGAATCGCTCGAAGCGCAGGGCGTCTCGGAGTTCCCGGTACCGAAGCCGTTTGCCATGTACCCGGCGAACCGTAGGGAGTTCTGATGGCGCGCGGCAAGCACCGTCAGGCCAAGCACAACCGCGACATGCGGGAAGCGCAGGACAAGCTCGCGACTGTCCGGGCGGAACTCGCCGAGGAAGAGCGCCTGCACGAGGCGGCATTCAAGGCACGCGCCGAGGCGGATGAACTCAAACGCGAGTTGGACGCTGCGTGCGTGGACCGGGACAGGGCGTGCCAGGCGGAAGTCGATCGACTCGGCAACGAGATCGCCGCGCTCGGCCTATGGGTGAAGTCCCATCGCGCGCTGCATCAGCGGGTCCACGATCGCTGGGGGAGGATGCTGGATCCCATCACCGACGCCCTGGGGGGCGGCAAGACCGAGAGCTTGGAAGCCTTCATGGCGGTGATCGGCGCCGAGGACAGCGTGACTCTTCAGCTCGATGTCGCAGACCGGCGACAAATCTCGCAGGAAGCAGCCACGGCGATTCAGCGCGCTCGCGGCGGACGACGATCGGCTCAACCGAAAAAGCACTACACCGAGGCCCAGAAGCAGATGCGGAAGGAGCTACTCGTCTCACGGTTGCCTGCGGATGATCATCGCGCGGACGCCGATGTCGACGACGACACACGGCAGCGCGCTCTCGGTACCCTCTTCGATCGCACTCCAGCGGCGGTCAGTGCTTGGCATCCGGCCTCGTGGATCGCCGAGCCCAGCCCTGAGTCGGCTGGGTCGGCGCAGGCCCTGGGACTGGTCCTGGGCGAGGAACACACCGACTTCCCGGAAGGGCCTTCCATCCCGACGCAAGCGCACGCGACACTGAGTGCGGCGACACGCAATGCGTTGTCCGGGTTGCCGCCCCGTCAAATATTTACGACGTGGCAGCGTGCGTACGGTGCGGGAACCGAGCAGGCTCTCGATTCCCGGATTCGCCTCCCGATCGCTGCGATGCCTCGTCATCCCATTCCCGCGGACGCGGCCTCGCTGCAGCACTGGTACACCGCGGCAGCATGGGGGAGTGCGCTCCGCTACGCCGGTGGCGCTGGGTCGTGTGCGCCGTCGAGGATCGCGGTCGCCACACAAGCGGCCGTCCCCTTCTGGCTCCCGCCCGGACACACACTGAACTATGCAGATTCGGAGCCGCTCTCAGCCGACGATCGCGCCGACATCCGGTTGCCTTATGCGCAGGTGTTCCTCGCATTCGCTGATCCGCTCCGACTCGACGCCGCCGCACCGTCGACACCTGAGGTGGACGAGTCGTGGGAGTGGATGACGCGCGTCGTCACGGACATCTTGGGCCGCGGTCAGACAAGGTCCCTGGGATCGATGTTGCTGGCCGGAACACGAGGATTCACCGCCGACCGGGTCGACCTCTGCGACATGATCGAGCAGCGCGGGGCAAGGATCGAAGGCCTCGTCCTGCTCGCCGACGCCGTAGGGCGGCTCGACGACGAGTTCGCTTGGTGCGTAACGATCCCCGCCAAGTCCAGCGGCGTGCTCGGGCGATGGACCCTGCCCGCGTCGTTGGACAGCACCGCGTTCCGCGATCAGGTGATCAACCTGGCGGCGGTCGCGGCATGGGGCGATTGGCACAGTGCAGCGGAGGAAACCGACGGGCATGTCACAGTTCGGGAGTCTGCGGACGGCGAGTCAGCCGAACGCAAGGACGGCGCGGTGCGGGTCCTGAACGTGAAGGCAACCGGGCGTGCGGAGTCCGGGGCTGCGCAGGGGACCGGCGCGCAGGTGGCGCCTCATATCCGGCGTGGGCATTGGCGGCGGCAGCGGTACGGGCCGAAGCGTTCACTCGAACGGCGAGTGCGGATCGCGCCGGTACTCGTGAACGCTGCTCGTGGCGACATCGGCCCGCGGGTGTACCGGTTGCCGTCGTTGCCGCGCGAGGGCGCAGCTGTGACGCGTCAGCGGTGAGCGCGCGAGCACTACGGGTGAGTCAGGCATCGCTGGCTATCTCGGTGGTCCTGCTGGTGCTGGTCTATTTCTGGGATCTGCTGTCGTTGCGACTCCAACACCAACCCAGCTGGTGCATGGATCACTACGGAACCCCGGCGCGGTTCGCCAATCTGCTGCCCGACCGCGCGGAGCGGGTAACGGCAGGAGTTACGGACTTCTGGGGATGGCTCCCGCCAGGTGTGAGCTGCACCTTCACCGACGTAATGACCAAAGAAAGCGAGACCCTGACACCGGCCGCGGACAGGTCGTTCTTCGTCGTGGTCCTGGTGGCGATGGTCCTGATTTCAACTGCAGGCATCGTTTTCACCCGGCGAAGGCACTGAACACCAGGAGGTACTGGGCGGTCAGAGCCCCGTCGGCACTGTGGTGGCCGCGGGGCCACGCCGACTCCGCGAAATCACTGAATCGCGTGTAGAAATAGTCACGAAAGACCCACCCGTAGAACGAGAAAGGATCCGCACATGGGGACCTACCATCATGTGGTTTTGCGTTCGGCGGCTGGCGAATACGTCGCCAGAGTGAGGCCGAGCGCATTCGGATGCGACGTCAAAGTCGGTAGTGGAGGATACTTCGATCAGAACGTCCTCCCTGCTGTGACGGCATTCGCGGAGAAGCATTTCGGCACTTCCCTCACTCCCATTTGGGTTGACGACATGTCGTGTGACGGTTGGGAATACAACCCAACACTCGTCGCTCCCTGGGATGGCCCGGTGTCCCTGGACGACGAACCGGAACTTCCCCACCTGGTGCCAGCCAGTCAACAGGGTGCTGCTGTCCGCGCACATCCGGACATCATCGTCGCCGGGATGTAGCCGCCCCCGCTAGCCGGTAACCAGGAAACCGCGGATACATCGCGCGCAGTGTCGTTCTAGGTTCCGTTCAATGCGGCGACGGATTGCTCGTGTTGCAGTTTGGAGTCGACGGGCTCAAAGCAGTTGGGGGAGAATGTATGAACGGATCGAGAACCGTTCCGATTCATCAACTTCGACTGCTGGGAGATCGACGCCAATGCGCAACTGGATTGTGTACGACGACGAGAACAATCACATTGGTACGGTGACCGCCGACGACAGGTATTCGGCGCAAGACAAGGCGCAGGAGATCGAGGGTTGCTCCTGGATCGAACCCGAAGATGCACCGCACACACCGGTCCCCTAAACGGGCCGCGCTCACGCAATAAGGGGATTCGAACCTATTGGTTCGAGTCCCCTTTTCTCGGTGCATATTTGGGTTATGCCGTCGCGCGCTGGCCAAGGCGGCACCCAGGGTGCGGTCGTTGGCGGAGGCATGGGATCCAAGAAAACCGGTCCAGTTGGTCTCGTTTCATGTCAAGATCAGTCGACGACATTTGATGCTGAACGAGAAGGAGATTCGATGCGTTCGATCACACGCGCGGCCCTGGTCGGTGCTGCAGCTCTTCCCTTGGCTATGGCAGCTCCCTCGCTGGCCTCGGCCTCGACGGCTGCCGACGTCACCTTCGCATACAGCGCGTCCGGGTCCACGGTGAGCAATACCATCACCAACAACTCGGGCGGTCCTCTGCAGTGCACCACGGGCCTCGGGACGCCCCTGGTGGCGTGTTGCCGCCGATCGAAGACACGATCGGACCAGGACAAACGATCTACGAGACCGGCGTGATCCCGACGGGCACAACAGTTCAGACAGTCACCGGCATCCCGGACGGCGCTTACGTCGTCTTGGCGTCCTGCGGCAGCCTCGACGAACCGATGAGCATGTGGGCCTCGGACTACCCAGGACTCGAGACATACCTGGCGATGTTCCCGTTCACCACCTACGCCGTGCAGCAAGCGTCCTGGGTGGTCACGCTGCCCGCCGCTGGTGCGCCCGCAGCAGCCCCAGGCGTGAACTTCGGGAGCTGACCCGGCAGCAGGTCTGTAGAACGGCGCGCGTCACCGACGGACGAGATTTCGTCGGCGATGCGCGCCACTTTCATTGGTAGGCGAGGATGCCAGCAGGCATGGATCCCCGGGTTCGTAGAATGCAAGCCGTGGAGGAACTCTGGCTGTGTGGCTACTGCGGTGGACCGCTCGTCCTCGGGCTATCCGCTCGTTGTCGACTGTGCCTACGTGAGGTGAAAGGTCTCAAAGGTGAAGTGCGATGGCGTGACGAGTCGGCCGCGCGCTACCTGGACTCGCGAGGGCCAGGCCTCGGCCAGTGGTACCTCGCGAACAAGGCCCGTATCAAAGCCCAGGCCCGGACGAAGCCAACGGCTTTTGGCGATCCGAAGTATCGGCCAGTTCTCAGTCCCGATGACGCGGAGCATCCATTTCCGTTCCCGTTCGACCTGCCCTCGTCGCAGTCGGACGAGACAGACCAACCATCTCCCACAGTGGACGCGGACGCCCCGCCGCCACGTGTGCGGCTCCGTGGTCGTCCGCTGCTCACGTGGGAGGACGCAGAGGACTTCGCCGAGGACTGGATGCGCAAGAACGGCTACCCCGACGCCAGGAAGACGAAGGCGGGGCCGGACGGCGGAATCGACGTCACATCCGCTCGGGCGGTCGCCCAGGTCAAGTTCTTCTCCTCCAAGATCGCGCTCCACGAAATTCAGCGGCTGAGTGGAATCGCGCACGCGGAGGGCAAGGATGCGATCTTCTTTTCCCGTACCGGCTACACGAAAAAGGCCAAAGAATGGGGCGATCGTCACGGTGTCCGGTGCCTGACATTTCAACCGCGACAACGCCGTTGAATTCGAACGTGGTATCGCAAGTGTTTACCGGGTAAACGCTATGACGTCGCAACCGGTGCGCTTCGTCCGTCAATCATGCTGCGGTCCACCGCAAGTAGCGGCGGATCTGGGCACAAAAAATGACCCCTCCGAGAAGCTCGGAGGGGTCACATCTGTTCGCGGATGGCGCTAGCGCGTCACATCGGGCACGGCGGAGGGAGGGCTCACGCTACGCCAGGCACCGACGCGTCCGGGTACTTGGCGCGGATTTTCTGCTTCGCATCGTCGGACAGAGATGAGCGCCAGGTCTGTTCCACCGGATCGTAGAAGGGCCGATCCGTTGCCATCCGCGACACAACGGCCCAACCTCGGCCGATATTGTCGGAGTCGTTCGACACCAGCCGGTACCCAGCTCGCCCGAGTTGGTTGTCGAGGTCGTCGGATGGTTCGAGAGGAAACGGTGCGGTGATGAACCTGTTGGGGTCGTTGTCATCCCAGCAGAC
This sequence comes from Rhodococcus sp. AH-ZY2, assembly GCF_030916465.1. Lineage (NCBI taxonomy): Bacteria > Bacillati > Actinomycetota > Actinomycetes > Mycobacteriales > Nocardiaceae > Rhodococcus > Rhodococcus sp. AH-ZY2. The sequence continues at coordinate 66,383 of NZ_CP126460.1, read as the reverse complement.
GGAGACCTGAAACCTCTTGCCGTCCTTCGCGATGAATGCTTTGTAGGTGCTCATGAACCTGCCTTTCGTTTCGTAGCGAGCGGGGAAGGGACTACCGGCCGAAGGGAAAGCGGACAGAGTCGGGCAAATCATCGCCGTAGGCGTCACAGCACAGCCCGTACCACGTCTCGTCGTCGGTGTCGGGGTCCCGGATGATCACGACCTCGGTTTGTCGGCCGCAGGCCGAACAGTGCGCGATGTCCTTTGCAGGCGTCATCTTGCGGAAGGGGCCGTTGGCGTCGGTGCCGTCCTCGACCGTGTCATCACTGTTGATTGTGTTCTCCGGCATCACAAAAGGCCTCTCTCGGGGAAGGGTGATAGAGGAAGTCTAAAGCGGATGTCGGATGCGTAGTCGGATGCGAATGGCAGCGGCGGACACGGCGACGAGTTCAGCGTGGACCCGTGCGCCGGAACGGCAGGTCTCCGGATCCGCGCTCGCGTTAGGTCTCTGTGCTCGGGTCCAGGTAGCTCACAGCGGACTCGAGGGCGCGAAGGGCGGCGGGAAGCAGTTCGTTGTTCCGGGTCGTGAAAGGTGTGCAGACGAACAGATTCCAGACCTCTTTGAGGGCCACGGTGTGCGGCGTCAGCGTGATTTCGGGATTGGTGGACGGCCAGATCGGGGTCAGTCCGATATCGGCTGCGGCCTTGTCGATGAGGGAAATGTGGTCCGGTCCCGACGACCATGTTGGTCCCAGAACCATCACGACGAGGTTGCCGACCCGCAGGACGGCGGCGGCTGTTTTTGCTCCTGAAGGGCGGTAGCCGGTGGGGAAGTTTGCGTGGTCGAGGATCACTCGCGGGTCGTTGCGCAGAAGTATCGAGTACTGGGCGCTCAGGGTGCTGGTTTCGTCTTCGTTAACCAGGGCTGCGTACACCCTGGTGCCTTTGGGGACGCCCCCACCCGAGCGGTCGCTGAAGCGTGACTGCAATCGCTGACGTGCGTCTTCTATCGGCCAGACGTCTCCGCCCCGTTTCACGCCCAGCAGCAAGGTGATCCAGACGATCCAGAAGGCGAGGGCGCGGAGGGTGTTCTGCGAGACCGGTGCCCCTGTCTCGATCAAGTCGAGCAGGTCCGTGTTGTTGTGCAACTTGCTGGTTGCGGTGTTGCAGTCGTTACACAGCGATGTCGTGAACGGATGATCGGCAGTGGTTGCGGGTTCGACTCCCATTCGCAGCAGCAGTGCCTGCGGGATGATGTGTTCGAGAGTGGGATTGTCGAGATCTCCGCAGATGACGCATGGGCCTAAGTTCGCGTCTGTCGCCACTTCTGCACTCCTTCGATCGTCAGCGAGCCGGATCGGTCCGCCGTGAAGAATCGAACAGTATTCGACGAGGGTGCAGTCGAGGATGTCGGTGTTGTCGAGCGAGCGGGGGAGAGGATCCGTCGAGGGCGGTCACAACACCGGTGCCTCCCCGCGACCTCCCTAATGCGCGCTATCGCAGAGTGGAAAACTCGACGTCGATGTCCGTCCATGCTTCCACAGCGTCGAGGCGTCCCGGCCGATACGCCGACACGCGCAACTGCATCACCGAAGCATCCTGAGGCACCACGAAGATCAACTCGGCGCCCTGTGGAGAGCCGAACCGTGCCCGTTTCTTCACCGGCTCCACCGGATCGGGGCTGGTGACCGAGAAGTCGTATGGTGCGAAGTTCAGCTCGAAAGTCTCGGTGAGGTCCGCGCGCCCGCATGCGCCGAGTTCGCCTGTGCATCCTCGTTTTTCGATGATCCAACTCGTGGTGGCTGGTGCCGAGCTGATCACGACGTACTTCTTTCCATCCGGTGCGGGTGCACTGTCCGCCGTCAGCTGCTGCGTGGAGTACACCTCGAGGTCGGCCGTCAGCTCGTACGGACTGGCTGTGAGGAAGCCGTGCATTTCGGTGCGGTCCGGGTTGTCGATTCTGCCTTCCATTCGGGCAGGTAACGTGTCCTCTACCGCGTCGACGGCGGGTGCTTCGCTGGTGACGGCTGACGTCGGTGATCCGTCACTACTGCCACATCCTGAGAGAGCGAGTGCGGCGGTGAGAGCAGCTGCGGCGAACGTGGCAAAGCGGGTGGTCGGCGGCACTGTGTTCCTTGCGTGTGGGGGATATTTACTCGCTGCTGAATCGCTGTGTGCTGTCGCTGCGTTACGCGACGCGCAGGTCCTGAACGGGCGCGTGCGGCGCGGAAGTGACCGCCCACCTTCTGATGTCAGGGGACGCAATAGAACTCGTGAGGGCGTTAATGGGCGGGCCAGATGGGCGGCTAAGGGGGCGCACCGTGTGTGGCGGCGCGTTCAGCGCGCGCGTTGGGCTGAGCAAGCGGTGCGGACAATGCGCGGTGCCTGCCGCCGGTGAAGACGATGCCGAAGAGGAGACCAGTTGCGGCGTTGAGCGGCTCGACAATGGTCGTCTGGTACTCGGTTGCGTTCATTGGACGGATGCCTTTCGGCGCGACTGCACGGTATTTCCCTTGCTGCGTCGAGGCTTTCGCTGGCAATGGTGCCGACGAGCTGGTTGTTCGGACGCGGACATACGAAACTGGCACTCGACTTCGAATATGAAGTCGAGTGCCCATACGTTCATGTGAGAGCGACAGCAAGCGCGCCGTTGCAGCCGAGATTCGATATCGCTGTCTGTTCGTCTGCGGTCTAGTCCTTTTCGGCGAGTTCTTTTCCGAGTTGGTCGAATTGTGCGGCCATCCGGTACATCGCCTCGACTTCCTGCTCGGCTTTGCTGTCGAAACCCTGTCTCCATGCGATGACGGCTTGCCGCGATATGGCGTTGTACGTGTCTGTCCACGAGTCGGCCCAGACGACGCCGTTCCACCGGCGATAGCCGTACGGAACGGGTTCGTCATTGGTCATGCCCGGGGGGAGTCCGTCCCGAACAAAGAAGTCTTCCGCTGCCATGGAGTCCAATCCTCTCGATGCGTAATCTGCGCGTAGGTAACGCATTCCGTGAGCGTATCCAGACTGTGCGCCCCGTGGGCGCAGCCGATGCGGTGCGCCAAGCCCGCCGCAAGGCAAGACGTGAGCCTCGCATCCCGCGACCGGAAAAGGGACACGATGATCGCAGATTTGGATCGCGCCGGATTGGGTGAGCGCTCGCGCCGAGCGGCAGATAGTGTTTCGCCCAGCCGGAATCTTGCATGAAACGAGAGAGGTACGAGATGTCGAAAGTTGTTATTGCGGAGGTAAACAAGGTCGATCTGACCGGAGATGGATCATTCGAGGTCGTCGAGACCCGCCTGATCGTCGCGGGCGAGGACTCAAGGACCGCTCAGGCGTCCGAATAGGTGCTCCGTCGTCGGTCGACACAGGGCAGGGCGACGGCGTCGACTCTGGCAACTTGCCATTCGGCGGTGAAACCTATTGCGCAGGAGATGAAACATGGCCATGAAGGTCAGTGCGGACCGCGTCGCGTAGGCAGCGCAAACCCTTGCCGAGATGGACGAGGAAATAGGAGACGGAAGTCTCACGAACTGGACTGCGCGCAGACTGCGAGAGGAAGCCGCGAAGCGTAGAGCGGGCGAGGCTTGACCCGGATCCGCTGACGGCCGGAACAGTGTACAGGCCTGTGTTCCCTTGGGCCGGTGCACCTTTCTGTAATTGCTGACAGCGACGGCATTGTCGCAGGAGGGTAGCTGCGGGACGGATTGGCCGGACAAGTGGGGACCGTCAGCTCACGGCGGCGCGAGAACTGGCGCCGCTTCTGTATATTCGGACGAGTGAGTGGTACGAGCTTCCGACTTCGATCGGAAGCGGTCAGGGGCAGTTGCGTCGCAGGCAGGCGAACGACAGTTTCGACCAGTCATAGTGGTGAGGTAGACAGGCGAGTCGGGCGAAAGCAGCAAGAACGGTCGCAATCCGTTCCGCGAAAGCTGCTTTCGTCCGGCTCGTTTCTATTCGATACGCTTGGGTCGTACGCACTCAAGGCTGGCGTATGTGCATCCAATGCGTCTGAGCCGACGTTTGGTTCATCGTTGTGGGACCCACCATGATCGACTTCCGGCGTTGGGAAGCCCCCGAGTTGGTTGGTGTGCCTTACGAACCGAACGCGAGGGAGCCGGTAGGTTCAGGCCTCGGTTCAGGCCCGACCAGAATTTCGTACTGGACTCGTTCGGAAAGTTGTCCGGAGCCCCACATCCATCCGCCCCCGTGGCTCATTTGGCCGCATAGTCCGAACAGGCTGTATCGACCCTGGGGGAGGCCAGTTCGTGTCACCGTGACCGTCTGTCCGGCCTGAGGATAAATGGTGGCGTCAGTGGGGTCTGACGGGTGGTTTTGCCAGTCGGGGTTTTCGAAGGGGAGGACAGAGTCGCTGAAGCCTTCGGGGCTGCCGTCAATCGAGAGGGTGCAGGTGCGCGTGTACCCCTTGACGACACGAGGTCCATTCGGGTTTGTGATGGTCGCGGTGATTGACGAGTCGCCGCTGGTGAGTGTCACCACTGGAGGCAGTGTCGAATCAGTCGGTTGGGCGCTCGCCACAGCGGGGAATGCGAGCGGCGCGAGCGCTGCAATGGCCACAACAAAGGGTCTTTTCATGGGTATTTCGTATCACGTCCCTTCACCGGGATTGGCGGTGCCGCCGGTTAGTATCCCGCCGCGAATCCGCCCGCACGGGGGGAGCGGCTTCAATATGAGCCGGGGGCACTTCGGCATTCGCTGCCTGTTGGCGGTCTTCCGTGAAACTGTGGAGCTGTGGCTACCTACCGCGATTACTCCTGGCTCCAACCGTATCGGGACGGCAGTCTCGCTCTCGGATACTGCGTCGCCGCCATCCCCGGCCGCACCCCCGCACAGGTGTTGGACACGCTCGGCGCTGCCCATGTGACCGAAGCGATCGGTATTGCTGAACTCAGCGGGGTGGCACTGGACCTCGCCGAACAATCCGACGTCCCCGGCCCGAGCGATGTGGTCGCCGTCGCCATGGTGGACGAGGAGAACACCTTCTTGCTGCAGCTCAACGGCGGAACATTCGCCGTCACGGATGAGTTGATGCTGCCACTGCTCCCCGATCGTGAGGTCGTCTCGCACTACCTCAGTGTGAACGCCGACAGCGAATTCGTCTGGTGGTCCAATGGCGAACGGGTCGCCCATGTCGAACTTTTCGGTTCCAACCCGGTGATCGGGGACGAGCGGCTCGTGGACCTGATTCTCGATGTCGGCGGCATCGGCATCGATGACGATGCGAGCAGTGAGCCCGGCGAGCATGCAGTGGAAGGTGCCTTCGCCCTGGCCGAACGAATCACCGGCGTAGCAGTACCCGCTGCCGTGTTCGAGGCGGGCGTCTTCAGCGTCGCCGTCGTCCCCAGGGACCAACAAACTACCTCCCCCGACCCCCACACCCTCCCGGGGCGCGACAACCCGTCGTCGTGGAGGGCAGTCGCGCACCGCTACTGGGGCGCGGATCGAACCCCGCTGCATGCTGTCATCACCAAAACACGATCTCGTGGGCGTCCCGGCGCTCAACTCGAATTCTGGTACAAACCGCGCAGCTGCATCCGTCTGGCAGACCAGCAGGGGACGCTGTATCTGCAGAACCGGCAACGACAGACATGGTTCCGCACCGACGGAACACTCCAACGACGAAGCAGCGGATACAGCCTCGACATCTACCTCGAACAACTCCTCCTCGTCCACCTCTCGTGGCCGTCCACACGGTTCACAGATCTACTCCCACCGGACACGATCGGCGATGCAGTGGAGGTGAACGGGCGCCCGGCATGGGAATTCGCGATGCCACCGGACGGACTCGGCCTCGATTCCACAGCCGCGTTCGACGCACAAACAGGTATCCCCCTGAGGTGGGTGGACAAGTCATTTACGCTCGAACTCTCGGACGTGGAAACCGGCATTCATGTCGACGACGACTTCTTCACCGGCCCTTGACGACCGACAGGGGCGATCGCTCAGGTGGGACTGGGACCGTCCTTCTGCGTGATTCCGCGTGCACGTAGGTACTCCTGCCATCCGCACACGGGACAGCTGACCCGATATTCGTACATGTCGTTGTCGCCGTGGCCGAGGGATTCGACGTTCGTGTCGGCATCTCCGTTTTGCGGGCAGGTGTTTCCGGTGAAGTAGTCCTGCCCCACGCGGATGGCGAGAGCGATCGACTTCTCGTGAAATCTCATGCCTGAACTGCGTTCACGTATGTCGTCATTGCTGCGATTCCAGCGTCCAGGCGGGCTGGTCGGTCACGTCCGAGCCATTGTGCAGAACCCAAACACACGGCTCGGAACTGTAGGTGGCAGCGTCGGTGAACCAGTATGTTTCGTCGGGTGCCCAGCCCGCGATGACGCTCGCTGTGTCGGCATCGACGTCGATCGCGGTTCCTGCCGCCGCGAGGTATCCCGTCACGGTAAGGTGCACTCCCTCAGAACTTTCCGCGACCTGCACCCAGTCCGGGATGACCCACCTGCCTGATCGGCCGGTAGTCCGGTACCAAACCTGCCGCGTTTCTGCGGTGACCTCGAGTGGGAACCGTCTGCACAGATCCGCCCAGGCTTGTGCACTGTCGATCTCGTAGATGCGTGCGCCATTCGGTGGCCGCAACGCTCGCACGACGGCCCGTTCCCATCCCATGCTGTCTTCGACGAACCACAAGCCCGCCGCTGTCCCGTCGAACAGCGCCCTCGTCGAACACTGAGTGGGTGGATCCGACCACCAATAACCTGACCAGTTCGCTGCGGGATCCACCGGGCGGTCACGTTCGGCTCTCGCTTCCGATTCCAGGGTGCTCGTGCGCCACTCGCTGAGGAGTTGTTGCGCAGCAGGCACTTCGCCTGTGTTCGCAGATTCGTCATCTCGGCACCCGATCGTCCATTGGTCGGGCGCGGCAAGCGGGCTGCTCCACCATTGCGCCTGTTCGGATCCGGCAATGTGCTCCGCGACGCGTCGAAGCTCATCTTGCATAACCTCGGTGGCGACGAGGACGTCTTCTCCGTCGGGTTCCTGCCAGTAGCGTGCCGCATCGACGGCTTCTGCGAGGGCGGAGCGTAGATCGACGGCGGTGACGTCGGGGAGCGAGATTTCCGAGAGGCTACGCGCCACATCCTCGGCGGTGACTATTGTCCGCCGGGCCTCTTCGGCGCCCGGGCCGAACAACACTCGGGAGGTGCCTTGCCCGACGTCGAGGTGATAAGCCGCCCGGTGAGCGCTGATGCGGAACATGCCGTCGCCTGGCTCGGGCCGCAGGGCGCGTTCGGCGTCGATCGCGTACGCGAGCAGCATCCGGCGCCCCCGCGGGCCCGCCAGCAAAATATCCGCACTGAGCATCAGTTCTCCCGTTCTCCCGGTTCAGGTGACGGTAGCCGAGGTCGGTGAGACCGAGAATTCACTCCCCGCATTGTCGGAGCATTGGACCGTGTCATCACGCACGACGCAGGCGTAGTCGCCGACGCGGAGAGTTTCGTTGTTGTTCAGGACAGTTGCGGTACTGCCGTTGGCGTACCGCTGCCGTTCAGCTTGCTGGATGCCTTTGGAAGTGGCGGAGATGAAGATCGTGTTCGGGGTGCAGTCAGCGCCGGTGGACGTGCCGCCGACGGTGCACGCGGCGTCCGTGGGGATTGCGCCGTGACATCCCGCGCCTTCTGCGATCCCGGACAGGTTGATTCCGCAGGTGAAGTTTCCGTCGCTGGTCGTGAACTGGTAGGACCCTGCTTTCGTTGGGTTCGCGAACGTCTCGGGATCCACTGCGGCAGAGCGTGGTTCCGTCTCGAACGTGCTCGTGAATGCGCCGCCGTCCATAGCGATGTCAGAGTCGGTGGCGGAGCAGTTTTGGGTTGCGAACATGAACAGCCCCATATTGCTCGGGCCGGTCTTGGGCGGACCGCCGTTGGGGCCTTCTATCGGCAGGCGGTATGGATCGCGCGGGATCGCTTGCTTGCTCGAGACCTGAACGTCCGGAGCGAAGACCGGCTCGCGCAAGACCGCCGGAAATTGAGCCAGATCGACCTCGGCAATCAGATCGTTTCCGATCACACGGGATGAATCCACGGTGCCGACAACACTCTCCAGATCGAATCCCGATTTCGCGCGTTCCGGGGTCAGGGTGCGGCTTCCGCTGACCGTCCAGACGTTTTGCGTATCTCGTTGGAAGAACAGGCTGTAGTCGTTCGGGCCGTTCATCCCACTCGGGTACACGGCAAACGAGAAATCGACGGATCCTGGCTGTGCGATCGTCTGGCTTCCGACCCCGGGCACCTGAAGGGGCGGCGGGGGAGGCGGAGCCAGAAACGACAAGCTGATCTTGACCCGATCACCAGTGGTGTGTTCGACGGTCGCTGCCCGGACCTGCACTTCCGCAGGCGGAGGCGTGTTCGTCGCGAACGAATCCGGATCCGGGTTCGTCCACACGCTGCATTCAGTGGCGAAGGAGGACGGGAGAGAGTCCCAGTCCAAAGCCCCGGCATCGCTGCTTCCGGAGCTGCAGCCCGCGAGGAGCGCGACCGACACTATTCCGAACATGGCAGCCGGAGCGCGTCGGCGGCGAGGCTTCCGCAGGGGAGTGAACGCTGTAGGAATGGGCACGCATGATTGTGACAGACAGGGCGCACTGGCCTTGTGGGATGAACACGAACATGCAAGTCCCACAGGCACACGCAAGAGCGGCATCCCACCGACCGCGGCGTGGGCAAGCAACTCGGCGCTGCACCAGCACGCCCCGGAGGTGTGCCGATAGGTGCGGGTCGCACATTCCGATGACCCGGACCTGCCAGACTGGATTCATGGCAGCGATACACGTGGCAGTCAGCCGATGGACCTGCAGAGGTCCATGGTGGCGCGGCTGGCGCCGACAGAACGGACTCGAACTCCACATCGAGGGGCACGGATACACGCAGACATACGGAACGCGAGATCTCGACGTCGCCCGAATGATGGTCCTCGACTACCTCGCAACAGTTGACGCGCCAGCTCCGCACGACGCGGAGATTCAGTGGACCGACAGCGGAGGGTAGCGCATCGCAGCCGTGGATGGATGAGGAAAATCGTTACGCGGCTGTCGACCGCCGCATGACGAGAAATAGCGAATACCGGCCGGTGGAACGTAGTCCTGAAATCCGGGCATCCCCAATCTGCGATAGTTTGATCACCAGCTTGCAAGTCTCACAGTCCGCTTCGACGCCGATACAACGGAATGGGAACATACACATGGCCTTTGAACTACCCGCACTCACCGACGAGCAAAAAGAAGCAATCGACCACTGGCAGGACCAGTCTCCCGCTGGCGACTGCTTCGTCAGCCCGGCGAACAGCGACGGCGCAGTGAAATTGCTGAAGATCACTGACGGCCGCGAATTGATGTGGATCATCAACCCTGACGGATACTTCATGCCGAAGTCTCGGAAATCGGGCGGCGCGTGGGAGGATGTCCTCTGACGACGCCGGGGGAGACCAGTGATGACAAAGAAAGACGCCGGGGAGTATGACGAAAGTTGCTCTCGGATCTGGTTCTATCCTCAGTAACCCGAAGCCCTTGTTGATATTCCATTGTCAACAAGGGCTTCGGGTTTCGTTCGGCAGATAGGGTTCGCACGCCGCCGACTGTTCGAGAAGTCAGAAAGCTACTGCTGTGCTTTGAGCGCAGTTTCACCCTCGCTCGTGAGGTAATAGGCTGGCGCTCGCCGTTCTGAAGCGTGGACTTCTTTGGGGTAGGTATTAACCCATCCATTCTTGACGGCTGTTGCAAGTGAGCTTCTGGATCCCCCGGACTCCGTAACTTCTCCGGCTGTGGTTCCCCGGCCGATTATGGACTCGTAGCCGTTCAATGCGCTGAGGGTGATTTTCATCTTGTCGGACATCATGGCGCTTCTCCCGTTTTGTGTTGGTAGACAGTGGATTGCGTGCTGGTCTGCACGGCTAGCTGCTGAGCTGAGCGTCTGAACTACTTTGTGGGAGTGAAGGCTCGATCGAATCGGCGATCGCTCGTTGTTCTGCGACCCATTCTCGATGCCCCAGATGATGGCGTTTGCTGCCCATCCATCCACAAGTGCATTCGTCGTTGGAGAACAGGTGATTGTCTGTTCCCTCGGGGCTGGTCAAAGGAGTAACTGTGTCCCGGATGTGGAGAGCCAGCGCACGGAAGCGTTCCCGCACGGTGTCTTCGGGATACAGCGGGTAGCCGCCGATGTCGTGCAGCACGGCTTTGAGGGCGTGCACGGCGTCGCGGAGCTTGGGCCGTGCCGCCTCGATCAGCGCTCGACGTTGGAACGGCAGATCGACGGCGGGGGAATCGACCGAGTGGTCGCCGTGGGCCGCTGCGGCGGAGAGGGCGTTGAGCGATTCGTTGAGCTGGTCGATGGCCAACGTGATCGATTGCTGGGTATGGTGCGCGGTCTTTGACACAAGGTCGAGACCGGCGTTGGGGTCGTACGGACGGGGATTGCCGATGAGGTCGTCCAGTGTGGTGTCGAAGATGCGCGCAAGCGCAGCGGCCTCGTCGAGTCGGATGGTGCGGGGGTGTGCGCTGTCGCGGGTTTCGATCTTCGCGATCGTCGTCGAGTGAGCGCGGAGGCCGTTCCTGCTGAGCAGTTTCGCGAGGTCAGCCTGGGAAAGGTTCCTGGCCTCGCGTTCTATGCGGACCCGACGCGCGAACCGTTCTTCGGTTCCATCCGCAGATGTCTCGATAGCCATATTGGGAGTGTAACCAATTTGGGATGGTTGTGGCAGATCGACGCCGAATTGGGCTGTCAACAGTGGTGAGTCAATGCTCCGACCGACTTCGCACAAACGCTGACCAGGCGTGCTCTGCTGGATGCGATCGGTGCGATCTGCGAAGGTCAAGCAGCGGAGAGCATCTAGGCCGGAAGGAAACGCGAATGGATGGAGGGAAGATGCTGACGCAGGACCAGTCGATCGAGCTGCTTACCGAACTGGGAGCCGAACTCGCATCTCGTGGAGTGCGAGGTGCGTTCTTCGGCGACGGCGGCGCAGTCCTATCCGTGGCATTCAACACCCGTCGATTGACAACCGACGTCACCGCCGTTTTCGAGCCGACAAATGTAATCTCCGAAACTGCCCGTGTGGTGTCCAGGCGACGCGGGAGGTTGTCCGACGCGTGGGTCAACGACGTGGTGAAGGGATTGTTTCCCGAAACGGAGCCCGCGCAGCAAGTCGTACTGGAAGTTCCAGGGCTCAGTGTTTGCGTACCAACCCCGGAATACGTTCTCGCACTGAAAAACCATGCCTCACGGGTCGACCACAACGCGGACGACATCAAGTTCCTCGAAGACTTCCTCGTACCTCGGGCCAAGAACAATATCGACGTCGCGATACGCGGCTACCCACGTACGGCGACTTCCCCGAAAGCTCCGGCGGCGCTGGCCAATGCCCTCCGGTCAGTCGAAGAGAACGAGTACGTGCGCTTCACCGCTCATTGGATTTCCGAGGCAGGCAACGTGGATGACGAACCGGACCTGACCGGAAACGACGTCGTCGATGCTGTGGTGTCCGCGGCTTCCGCGCTTGTGGGGATGCGCCGCAACGGAAACGAGCCCGAATGGACTACGCGACCAGGTCGGGGACTCCGGTCGAGGCTCTGGCACCCGGGGAACCCCCGAATGTTCGCGTACTCGCTCGTTCACGCCCCCGCCTCCTTCGCTATCCGAGGTGTAGTAATCGAAAAGGATTCGTTGGCGAGCGTGTGACGGCCGATCAACGACGACAATCGAATCCGCATGAACAGCAGGGTTACATCACATCGCCCCATCCTGGCCCGCATGCCACGTCTCGGTAGATCAGAATGAGGGGTGACATCCGGTGGAATTTCTGAGAGGGCCTGCCATTCACCCGGGCACTGGACATCAATGAAAAGTGTTGAGACCTAGTAGGCTTCGAACCGCTTAGTAGACAAGCTCCGCGTCGGCGAACTCGTTCGCAAACGGATCGAGCGGCGAGCCGAAATTCAAGATCGTAGACAGTTCAGGAATAGGAGAGAAATCATGGGGACGTGCCGATGGTTTGCGATGTGCACGAACGAAGCAACAACCACGTTGAAGCATCCAGTTCTGGGGGAAGTGCCAACCTGCAAGCGCTGCAAGGACAAGGACGCGAGACTCAACGCTTCCTGAGGTCGGACAAGCTGGCGTCGGACAAGCTGGCAAAGCCTCACCAACCTCCCGCGGGTGAGGCTTTGCCATGATCAGAGAAGCGCCGCCACTGATCGCCGCCGCTGATGTCGGTTCGCGAACCCCAGATCCCGCAGATCAACGCTCACCGCCAGCAGTCGCACAGCGGCACCTACACGGACCACCGGCCTCATCGCCCAAGCAGAACGCCCGCACCGGCCCTCGCTGCCACCCTTTGAAAGGGCCAGCGCCGGACAAACAATTGCCTCCGCTTTGGCTACCCACCCGGGCCTGCGCCGCAGGTCGATAAGACGACAGGAGACCGAAACGATGGTCGAGCAAACCTCATCCAGCCCCGAGAGGGTGACCTACCGCGCTGAGAACCGCAAATTTGAGAGTGTTCCACTCGCGGAAGGGATGTGGGCACTGTGGGAGGAAGTTGAAGGCAACTGGTTCACCCGTGCAGACGGCTGGATCGCGCCCCTCGACCAGATCCCCGCCCTAATCGAACAGGAACTGGTTGAAACCGCAGCACAGGCCGAAAGCACGAAACTGGAGCGGTTCGGCCGATAGTCGGCGTCGGTCATCCCGGACGACGAACTAACCCGACGACACCCGCGCGGTGACGCCGAGTCGGCCACGCGAGCCTTTGGCAAGGATGGTGAGTGAGCTTCGGCTACCGATCGCTCTTCGGATCCGGTCGGCCAGTTGTCGAGTTCGGGCGTGGCAGGAGCGCGGGCGTTTGGACGCTACACGCACGACAGACGTAGTGACAGCGAACTCGACCTACCCATGGCCTAGGCAGAGATCATTCCAGTGTCGCCTTCACGATGTGCCTTCTCGCGTTCTGTCCTACGGTCACGTCCCTGAGCTCGAAACTGTAAAGTCCGCCGATGATCAGACTGTCGGCAAGATCTTCATCACCTGTGTTCAGGATTCCGCATGACGTGACGACCGAGACAGGTTCTTTGTTTTCGTACCACTCCGGGTGGACGACATAACGAGGTTTTCTCACCAGGCCGGTGCTTGCAGGTGAAGAAGAACGAGAGCCGCAGCAGCGATCGAGCCGATCCTCCACGGACACAGACTGATTCGCTGCAGCGCCTTCCACCGGGTCTTCAGCAGCGCGTTCGCGCGTTCGGCCGGAGCACGCATCGCAGACAACACCGTGTTGCGGCAACGGGCGCCGGCATCGAGACCATGGCCTTTCGTCGGGACGTGGACACCGATCCCGGCACCGGTGTACCCCTTGTCGGCGAGGGTGGGCATCCCGCCGGCGGCAGCGTGGTAGAGGGCGCCGAGGATCCCGCCCCGACGAGCAGCGGTGAGGTCGTGCACCGAACCGGGGGCAACCTCGGACACCCAGATCGGGTAGCCGGTCGGATCGGTCAGGACCTGGACGTTGCCGCCATGGCGGCGATGTTTACCCGAGTACCACACGTCGTGCCCGGACTCGGAACGCTCCCGGCAGCGAGTCGAGGCGATGAGGGTGCCGTCGAGACAGACATGCTCCCAGCCGGACTCGATCCCACGTTCGAGCACGTCGTGCAGGTCCGGGGCGTGCGCAGCGATCACGTCGATACCTTCATGGAGATACCGGTAGGCGGTGGCCTGCGAGATGCGGGCATCGCGCGCCAGGGTGGCGACAGCGGTGCCGTCGCGAAACCACCGCAGCACCATCAGAGCCTGGACGTAGACGGTCGCGGCCCGCTGCCACGGCCGGCGATCGGTCCTGCGGCGGTGGGCAGCGAGGATACGGGCGACGAAGGTCAGGGTGTGCTCGGGCACGTCGAGCGTGGCACGATAGGTAATCACGTGGGGTCCTGCTCCGGGTTGCTTCTTGCTCGAAACAATCCCTACCAGGCAGGACCCCACGTCCTCTTTTCACGCCACACCGTTCGGATGTCTTTGCTGTCGTCGGTGACTCTCTGGTGAGAAAACCTCAGTCCATGTCGGTTCCGACGGGCGGCGCCGGTGCCGCAGTCGCACTGCTGATGATGACCAGCTTCTTTACCATCTCAGGGTACTTCAACGCGAGAAGGACCGCCGTCATGCCGCCGCGCGAGTGACCCACCAGGGTCAGGTTCTTGAGCCCCAACTGAGTTGCAAAGTTCGCAACGTGTTCGGCGACCGCGTCGACAGTCCAGTCTTCGTCATTCAGCGGGAGACCAGTCTCGCCCTGACCGAGTTTGTCGACCGCGAGGACACGGCCGTACTCGCCGAAATCCTCTAGAACGTTGCCCCAGGATTCGATTCCGACCGGTATGAAGAACCCGAAATGCCCCCCATGGATGAGGAGGATCGGATCCTTGTCCTGACCGTCGTCGAAATAACGCGTCTGAACCCCTCTCACATCGACGGTATGGAGCTTCTGGGTGATTGAAGAGCTTGGCAAGGGTAACGCCTTTCTGTGCACGATAACGATTGAACAATTCATCGCAGTTCGACCCCTACCGACGTGGTAGTTCTGGCCAGTAGAAACCTCTTCTGCGAGTGCCTGAAAGCTACGCGCCAGTAGTGCCCCATAGAGTGGTGTAACCCGGTGACCAGCACCACAACCGACAGCGTGTCGCTGCTGGACGTGAAACGGTCACCGCGTGATCCTTCGAGTCAACCTTCCACAGAATCCTCGAACGGAGTCATCACGATGACCGCACCCCACATTGTCGACCCTGCGGGTGTATTGCACCAAGCCCTGACCGACGCGTCTCCCGACCTGATGCGCGAACTGCTACAAACCATGATCAACGCCCTGCTGTCCGCCGAAGCCGACGCGGTCTGCGGCGCCGAATGGGGCCGACAGTCCACCGAACGAGTCAACCAGCGCAACGGATACCGACGCCGCCCGCTCGACACCCGCGTCGGCACCATCGACGTCGCCGTCCCCAAACTCCGGTCCGGGACGTATTTTCCCGAATGGCTCCTCGAACGCCGTAAACGCGCCGAAGCGGCATTGATCACCGTGGTCGCCGACTGCTACCTGGCCGGGGTCTCCACCCGCCGGATGGACAAGCTGGTCAAAACCCTCGGCATCAACGCACTGTCGAAGTCCCAGGTCTCACGCATGGCCGAAGACCTCGACGAACAGGTCGCCGCGTTCCGGCAACGCCGACTCGATCACGCGGGCCCGTTCACGTTCGTCGCCGCCGACGCATTGACGATGAAAGTCCGCGAGAACAAGCAGGTCGTGAACGCAGTCGCGATGGTCGCCACCGGAGTCAACGCCGACGGGCACCGCGAAGTGCTGGGCCTGCACGTGGCCACCAGCGAGACCGGGCCGGCATGGAACACCTTCTTCGCCGACCTGGTCGCCCGCGGTCTGAGCGGGGTCCGGTTGGTCACCTCCGATGCACACCGTGGTCTGGTCGATGCGATCGCGGCGAACCTGCCCGGTGCTGCGTGGCAGCGATGCCGGACCCATTACGCGGCGAACCTGATGGGTGTGTGTCCGAAGAGCATGTGGCCGGCGGTCAAGGCGATGTTGCATTCGGTCTACGACCAGCCGACCGCCGATGCGGTCGATGCCCAGTTCGATCGTCTTGTCGAGTACACCGAGGACCGGCTCCCGGCGGTCGCCGAGCACCTGGGCAATGCCCGCCAGGATCTGTTGTCGTTCAGCGCATTTCCGAAGGATGTGTGGACTCAGGTGTGGTCGAATAATCCGGCCGAGCGTCTCAATCGAGAGATCCGACGTCGGACCGATGCGGTGGGGATCTTCCCCAACCGTGACGCGGTCGTCAGGTTGGTCGGTGCTGTTCTGGCCGAGCAGACCGATGAATGGACGGAGGGCCGGCGGTATCTCGGGCTCGAGGTGCTGGCTCGTTGTCGTGCTGTGGGCACCGCGCCGGAGAGTGTCGGGGAGGTGGTTACGGAACCTGCTGCCGCGATTCCTGCTGCATAGTCAGGACAGGAGAAGGGATCACCGTCCTACACCACCTTCTGGGGCTTGACCTACGCGCCTCCGCATCGACTGTCAATAGAAAGCGCTGTGGAAGCCGCGAAAGGACTGGACTTCCTTGCACCAACGGGCGTGCCCTCTACGTTTGTCGACGGCGGGTGAATACTGACCCCCGGGTGACGGGTGAATCTTGACCCCTCCCGACCCTGGGAGGGTGATTGGTGGAGCAGTGGGCCGAGATACGCCGGTTGCATAACAGCGAGGGTGTGCCGATCAAGGAGATCTCCAGGAGGCTGGGGATAGCGAGGAATACGGTGCGATCAGCGTTGGCCTCATCCGAGCCGCCGAAGTACAAGCGAGCCCCGAAGGGATCGCTGGCCGATGCGTTCGAACCGGAGATCCGCAAGCTTCTGGCGGAGTATCCGACGATGCCGGCCACGGTGATCGCCGAGCGGATCGCCTGGCCGCACTCGATGACCGTGCTTAAGGACCGCGTGCGAGCGATCCGCCCCGAGTACCGCGGGGTTGACCCGGCGGACCGTATCGAGCACAAGTGAATATTCGTCTCACTGGGGTCCACCGGTATTGCCTCCGGGGGCCAGTGGCCGGGATCGCGAATATTGCGCTTGGGGGCCAGCAGTAGCGCCCGTGGGGGCCACCCGCTTCTAGGCTCCTTCCGCCGCGTGTATAGGGCACGCGGCGGAAGGAGCAATCCGTGACTGTACGGAAGATCAGGGCGAAGCTCGTGTTGCAGCTTCGCGCCGAAGGCCTGTCCGGGGGGCAATTGCCGCCTCGCAGGGCATGTCCCGCAAGAGCATCACCGCGGTGCTGGAGGCCGCCGATGCGACCGAGACGAGCTGGGACGACGTCGCCGAGCTGACCGATGAGCGGGTGTACGCCCGCCTGTTCCCGGGGCGCGGTGAGCACGAGAGCGTGTTCGCCCAGCCGGACTGGGAGCAGGTCCACCGCGAGATGGCCCGGGTCGGGGTCACGCTCAAGCTGCTGCACGGCGAGTACACCGACCGCTGCGCCCACGCGAAAGCGCCGGCGATGGGATATGACCGGTGGTGCAAGACCTACCAGCGACACGTGATGGTGACCGGCGCCGCCTCCCGCGTGGGGCACAAGGCCGGCCAGACGGTCGAGGTCGACTGGTCCGGCCCCACGATGGAGGTGACTGACCCGGTCACCGGGGCGACGCGGAAGGTGTATCTGTTCGTGGCGTGCCTGCCGTTCAGCCGGTACGCGTTCGTCTGGCCCAGCACCGACATGCAGCAGGACGCGTGGCTTCGGGCTCACGTGGCGATGTTCGACGCCATCGGCGGGTCGGTACCGCGGATCGTGTGCGACAACCTCAAGACCGGCGTGGTCAAGCACCCCCGCGACGGCGAGATCGTCCTCAACGACGCCTACCGGGAGATGGCCGCCCACTACTCCGCAGCCGTTCTGCCAGGCCGGATACGGCGCCCGAAGGACAAGGCGAGCACCGAGAACACCGTGGCGCACGTGGCGACCTGGGTGATCGCCGGCCTGCGGGACCGGACGTTTCACACGGTGCCCGAACTGGCCGAGGCGATCGGTGAGCGGATGGACGCCTAAAACCGCGAACCATTCCAGAAACGCCCCGGCTCGAGACTGAGCGTGTTCACCGCCGAGGAGCGGCCGCTACTCACGCCGCTGCCCGCGGTGGCGTTCGAGATCAGCCGGTGGCTCTACGGCCGCCGGGTCGGCCGCAACGGGCACGTGGTGTTCGAGCGCAACTTCTACTCCGCCCCGCTGGCCCACATCGGTACCAAGGTCGATGTGCGGATCACCGCCCGCACGCTGGAGATCTACCGCGGCACCGAGCGGATCTCCAGCCACCTGCTGCTCCCAGCTGGAGCCGCCGGGCAGTACCGCACCAACGACGCCGACCTGCCGGCCGGCCGCCAGTACCAACAGTGGGATGCACCCCGGGTACGGGAGTGGGCCGAGCGGGTGGGGCCAGCGGCGGTCATCGTGATCAACCGGATCTTCGAATCCGTACCCGTCGACGAACAGGGCCTCGACGCCGCCCTGGCGGTGCTGCGCCTTTCGCGGCGGTTCTCAGCCGAGCGCGTCGAAGCCGCCTGCGCCCTGGCGCTGACCGGGCCCGTGCGCTCGCCCCGCTACGCGCATATCCACCCGATCCTGGCCACCGGCCAAGACAAGACCGCCGCCCTACAGCCACGCACGAAGCCCGAACAGGCCGGCGGGTACGTCCGCGGCGCCGACTACTACGCCAGGAGCACCCGATGAGCAGCATCGATAGCGAGACCAAGCGCAAGCTCCGCGAGATGGGCGCCCAGCCACTGCTCGAGGCGATCGAAGCGCAACACGACGACCACGTGGTCGGCATGAACTTCGGCGAGCGCCTGCAGCTGGTCGTCGACCACGCCCACGAGAGCTTCAACCACTCCAAGATCGACGGACTCATCCGCCGGGCCAACCTGCGCTACCCAGCAGCCGATCTGCGGCGCGTGGACCTGGTCGAGGAACGCGGCCTGGACCGCGCCGTCCTCGCGCAGCTGGCCACCTGCTCGTTCATCCAGCGCCAACAGAACGTCGTCTTCCAGGGCTTCACCGGCTCGGGCAAGTCCTACCTCGGCTGTGCCCTGGCCAAGCAGGCATGCCAGCACCGCTTCCGGGCGCACTACATCCGAATGCCCGACCTCGAAGAAGCCTGGGCCCTGGCCAAAGGCCGACCCCAAGGCCAGAACAAATTCCTCAAAAAGTACGCCGCGTTCTCCCTGCTGGTGATCGACGAATGGCTCCTAGACCACCCCGACGAGACGATCAGCAGAATGCTCCTCGAGCTCCTTGAACGACGCTACGACACCGGGTCGACCGTGTTCTGCACCCAGTATTCCAAGAAGGACTGGCACCAGCGCCTGGGCTCCGGAGTACACGCCGACGCCGTCATGGACCGCATCGTGCACAACACCATCTGGATCGACACCGGCACCCACAACATGCGCGAGCATGCGGCCGCTGCCGGGAGTCAGTAAATAATCCCCGAGACGGGGCCGGTGGTCCCCACAGACGCGATCACCGGCCCCCAACGGCAATACTGCTGGCCCCCAAACGCAATATCCGATGGCCCCCAAGCCTCCAAATACTCACAAGCCCGGCGATACGACGCAGTGCGATCTGTGGTTCCCGAAGACGCTGATTCCGCTGGGCGCAGGTCAGAGTGCTCAGATGCCGGTGTTGGTGATGACGCTGGCGTTCTCGAGGTACATCTCGGCGACGATGATCCCCTCCCGGATGGCCGGGGACATCCTGGCCGGCATGTGGCTGCTGCTGGGCCAGCTCGGGGCTGTATCCCATCGCCTGTGGTGGGACCGGGAATCGGCGATCGCGACCTCGGCGGGCAAGCCGACGGTCGATGCCGCGGCGTTCGCCGGGACATTGTCGTCGAAGCTGGTCATTGCCCCGCCGCGGGACCCAGAGTTCAAGGGGATGGTCGAACGACACAACGGCTACCTCGGCCAGTCGTTCATGGCGGGCCGGACCTTCACCGGCCCCGAGGACTTCAATGGCCAGCTCACCGAGTGGCTGGAAACAGCCAACTCGCGCACCGTGCGAGTGTTGGGAGCTCGACCCGTCGACGCACTAGTCGAGGACCGGGCCCGGATGCTCGCCCTTCCGCCGGTCGCACCGACCACGGGCCTGCGCACGACGGTGAGACTGGCGCGGGACTACTACGTCCGTATCGACTCGGTGGACTACTCAGTCGACCCCCGCGTGATCGGTCGCCTGGTCGAGGTAGTCGCCAGCCTGCATACGGTGACGGTGAACTGCGCGGGCGCCCTGGTGGCTGAGCACCGCCGCAGCTGGTCCCGCCGCGGGACGGTCACCAACCCCGAGCATGTGGAGCTGGCAAAGCAACTGCGCGTGGACTACTGGCAGCGGACCCGCGAGCAACCACCGATGAGTTCGTTCACTGATCCGGTGGTGCGCCCGCTGCGCGACTACGACGACCTCTACGACGTCGACTTCGCCGGGAACGCAGCATTGGATTCGGAGGTGTCGGCATGAGCGAAGACGCCTCGTCCCAGGTCGCCTACGCAGCCCGGGTGCTCAAGACCCCGACCATCTCGGGCGTGTTCGCCGACCTCGCCGATACCGCCCGTAGGCAGGGCTGGACCTACGAGGAGTACCTGGCCGCAGTCTTGGGCCGCCAGGTCGCCGACCGAGAGGCCTCCGGCATCCAGGTCCGCACGCGAGCGGCACACTTCCCGCAGGTCAAGACGCTCGAGGACTTCAATGTCGACCATCAGCCCACCTTGCGCAAAGACGTGCTCGCGCACTTAGCGACGAGCACTTACATCGGCAAGGCCGACAACGTAGTCCTGCTCGGGCCGCCCGGAGTGGGCAAGACCCACCTGGCGATCGCCCTCGGATACAAGGCGATCGCCGCCGGCTACGCCGTGCAGTTCGACACCGCCGTCGGCTGGCTCGCCAGGCTTCAGGCCGCGCACGCCGAGAACCGCCTAGAGGCCGAGCTGCGCAAGTTGCGCCGCTACAAGCTGCTCATCATCGACGAGGTCGGCTACATCCCGTTCGACTCCGACGCCGCCAACCTGTTCTTCCAGCTCGTGGCTCACCGCTACGAGCAGGGCTCGATCCTGGTGACCTCGAACATGCCATTCGGCCGCTGGGGCGAGATCTTCGCCGACGACATCGTCGCCGCCGCGATGATCGACCGTCTCGTCCACCACGCCGAGGTCCTCACCCTCGGCGGCCAGTCCTACCGGACCAAAGCACGACGAGACCTCATGACCGCACAGACCAACAACCAGAGGGGTCAGAATTCGCCCGTCACATAGGGGTCAATTTTCACCCGCCGTTGACAACGTTCAACACATTGCACGGGCCATACGTGCCCGTTCGCCGCCGCTATGATCGGCGACCGCAACGGGGAGTTCAACGCACACAAGGGGACCCGCTCCCGTGCGGCCCCTCAGCGGGGGCACGTTCGATTTCCGAAGCGGGGCGTGCGTCCCCGCGCCTCACCGCTACAGCAAACCTCCGGCGTGTCAGCACTTTCTCTGATCCAGACAGCACTCATCGTCTGCGCCGTCGGGCTTTCACTCATGGCGATCCCCACCACCTGGAGCTACGTGGTAGGTGTCCTGCTAGCGGTGGGCCTGGGGTGGGGGTGGCCAGGTCTGGTGCACTTCCTCATCTCGCACATGGCGCCTGGGGCCACCGCAGCGGCCACCGACATTGTCCAGACCGGCACGTACATCGGCAATACCATCGGCCCCATGCTCACCGGGGTGGCCCTTAGCCTCGGTAACTCGACACTGACCTGGGCGATGCTCGTCACTATGGCAACCGTCGCCGTGGTCATTTCCTTCTTCTTCGGGCTCCGACTGCGGAGAATCGACTCTCTAGAATCGCCGCTGAGCTGAGGTGGTCCTGTCCACAGCACCACCGTCACTGGCCGTCGAGATCCTTAAACGAGCAAGTTCTGGATTTCTTTGGCGGCTGTCTGGAGCATAGCTCCGAGTTCTGTGCGGAGTTGTTCAGTCATGCGGTGAGCGGGCACGGATACATTGATCCCGTAGTATCCTCCGCTCGGGCTGGTGATGGGAACAGCGACTGACATGACGCCGTCTTCGCTTTCTTCCTGGCTCGTTGAGTATTCGGTTTGCCGAATCGTTTCGAGGGCACGCTCCAGATCGGAACGGGAAATGATAGATCCCTTGGTGAGACCCGGGAGCTCCTCATACGGGTACAGGGCATGCAGTTGTTCCGTGGTGAGTAGGCTCAGCATTGCTTTGCCCGTTGCAGTGCAGTTGGCAGGAAGCATCGCACCTTGACGTGAGGCAACGCGGACGGCACGTTGGCTTTCGATGGCCTCCAGAAAGTGTGCGTTCGAGCCTTTGAGCTCGGCAAAGTGCACCGTCTCTCCGGTTGCCTCGAATACCCTTTCCATTGCTGGACGAATTAGCGTTCCGATGTCGACGTGGCGCCGTATGGCGAAGGCGATGGAGCTGAGTGCTTGTCCGGGTTCGTACGCTTTGGTCTGAGGGTTCTGCCGTACGAAACCTCGGTAGAGGAGCATCCCCATGAGGCGATGGGCCGTAGATGACGCCACTCCGAGGTACTTGCTGGCATCGGTGAGCCGGATGCTCGGCCGAGTCTCGAAGAGCAGCAACAATCGGAGTGCGTTGTCGACGGATTCGATGGGGTACTGCGGAGGAGGGCCGTATCTGGAGTCGTCCTCCGCCCGTGATGCGGACATGAGCTTCATGTTACTGACCGGGGGTTCAGTCTCTGTCCGGCTAGGGCGCAGGCCGTCAACGAGGCTCACCAAGTCGTGCGAGTTCATGTCTCCAAGCAGTCTCTGTGTTGAATGCTCCTCCGAGGTCGGGCAGTTCGGCCATATCGGCGTCGGGCAGGTCGACGAGGTGCCCACCAGCCGAAGTCACTTGCAGTGCCAACCCGGACAGGCCGTCCACGCTGATGGCCTGGAGAACTGCTTGCTCGACGGTTTCGGCCGCGCTGGTGAGGCCGTGGCCCCGCAGCACAACAACGGGCCTTGTTCCCATGGCATCGGCCATTTCGGTGGCGAGCCGACGGTCGCGGATGAGTACTCCGCGGGGATAGACGGGCACCCCGTTGGCGGCGAGGCGGGCTCCGGGAATGTCGTACGCCCCTACGATGGGGCGTACTGCAAGCCCTGCCAGGTCGGCGGCAACCACTCGCGGGGGATGGGCGTGAACGACAGCCCGGATGTCTGGGCGGCGCCGGAAGAGCTCGGTGTGCAGCGGCAGTTCGTTGGGGACCGTGTATCCGCCCGCGAGCTCGCCGTCGGCGGCGGGATTGCCGTCGAGGTCCACCATGCGGATGTCTTCGGCTTGCGTATACGCCAGTCCGCGTTCGTACGGGCCGCGACAGCGCACCAGCAATGTGCTGTCGGTAATTTTCAGGCTGATGTGACCCAAGATTCCATCTGCAAGGCCCCGATGGGCCAAGACCCGGCAGGCGAGGGCGATATGTTCCCGGCTGACGCTCTCGGTCTGGGGCAGCAAGTTTCCGGGTGTCATGACGCCCTCCTCGGCGGTGGCTCCAACTGGGGTTCGAGCTTGGCGCGCAGATCCTGCACCGTGATGCCCCTGGCCATGCCCAGACGGCAGGCAATGAGGGCTTTGGGCCAGTTCACGATGGCTGCGCCCCGGACGGTGGTGCCGTCGGTGGTGTAGAGGGCGGCGAACTTGCCGTGGACCTGCGGGTGTCCGATGAGGACGTGGTCGACATTGCCTCCGACGCGTCCCACGACCTGAATTTTCCAGTCGTGCTGGTCGCTCCACACGTATTCAATGGGCGTGTAGGCGCGCGGCTGTTCCGGATGGATGATGTTGTAGGCCACGCAGGCGGCCTGTTCCACCGCGTTAGTCCAGTGCTCGGTCCTGACGTCCTCGCCGTGCTTCTGGTGGCGCCAGCGGGCTACGTCGCCGACGGCGTACACGTTCGCAGCGTCGAGGGCTTGACAGTACTCGTTGAGCACGACCCCGTTGTCCACCAGCAGGCCGGATGCGCTAAGCCAGGAGTCATTGGGGATGACGCCAATACCGATCAGCACGGTGGCCGCCTGAACGCTCTCACCGTTGGTCAGGTGGAGGGAGAAGTTGCCCTCCTCGCCTTCGATAGCTTCCACTCCGGTGCCGAACATGGTGTCGACCCCGTTGTCCTGGTGAAGGTCTGCGAACCACTGGCCGATCTCAGGGTTAAAGAGGCGGCTCATGGGCACGGGCACCGGGTCGATGACGGTGACCTCCAATCCCAGGCCGCGGGCGGTGGCTGCCGCTTCGGCGCCGATGAACCCTGCCCCGATAACGGCCAGCGCCCCACCCCGGAGAAGGTCCCCACGTAGTTCGCGGGCGTCCTCAAGGGTGCGCAGCACGTGAATCCCTGGAGACTGGCCCCAGGGAGAGGGCCGGGGTGATGCTCCGGTGGCAATGACGAGGTTGTCGTAGCGAAGGGGGTCATGCCCTTCAAGCTTCAGCAGGTTCTCGGCGACGTCCAGATCGACAGCGCGGTGCCCCAGCAAGAGTTGGATGTCCTCGGCATCGGCCTGCTCCTGTGTCAGCAGCCGGATAGAGTCCTCGTCGGCGGATCCCGCAAGAACGGATTTCGACAATGGCGGCTTATCGTAGGGAAGTTCGGTCTCTTCTCCCACGAGGATGATCTCCCCCTTATAGCCTTCCAGCCGGAGGGACTGCGCGGTGCGCACCCCGGCAATGGAGGACCCGACGACGACGACGGTGCCCGGGCTCATGCGTCCTCTACCACCAGTGCGGAGACCGGGCAGCTGCGCGCGGCTTCGGTGACGCGGGCGCGGTCGGCTTCGGGGACTTCGGTCTGGAGCAGCACGACGATCCCGTCGTCGTCCAGGTCGAAGTAGTCAGAGGCTCCGACGACGCAGTTCGCGTATCCCTGACAGGCCTGCAGATCGGCTTTTACAACGGGCATGGTCGAACTCCTTAGCTTGAGACGGTGGTGCTCTGGCGGTTGGGGTGTTTATTCGTCTTCGGCCACGAGCGGCCCGAAAGGGTGTCCGATCATGGCCGAGAACGTGGCCGGGGCCTGCCAGGTCAGGGACTCCAGTTCCAGCGGACA
This sequence comes from Rhodococcus sp. AH-ZY2, assembly GCF_030916465.1. Taxonomy (NCBI): domain Bacteria; kingdom Bacillati; phylum Actinomycetota; class Actinomycetes; order Mycobacteriales; family Nocardiaceae; genus Rhodococcus; species Rhodococcus sp. AH-ZY2. The sequence goes on along the minus strand of NZ_CP126460.1, from coordinate 41,741 downwards.
GAGCGTTACCCACTGGCCCGAACGAGGAGATTGAATCATCAGCCGCGAACCGTTGCGGGTCTCGATGCGGGTGACCTGGACCTCCGAGAACTCGTTAGCGATCACGATCGGCTTGCCGGTGACGTGCTCTTCGAGCCGGCGGCGTTCCTCGGTGGCCTGGATCGCCGCGAGGCGGTCTTCCTCCTCGCCTTCCCATTCCAGTTTCACAGGAAGATCGCCAGGTTCTGCATGCGGATGACCGACTCGTCGACCATGATGGTGCGACGGGCCAGCTCCCACCCGGACCCGGATGAGGTACGGCGGAGGAGATCCTCGCGTCCTGCCGAGACAGTGGAGGACTCCCCGACGTCACCACGGCTGCGGAAGAGAAGAACCGCCGAGTCCACGATGATCTCTTGCGGGTCGGGGGTGCGGAAGGTGCGCACGTTGGTGATGTAGTGGCGCAGCCGTGATGGGGGGTCTTCGGTCCACGCGTGCTCGGTGGCGAAGCGTGCCACGCGGCGACTGAGCGAGTACTTGTTCTCGTCCCAGTGCGCCATCCCCGGTGAGGTGGAGTATCCGGCGCCCAGGGCAGTGGTGACGCGGACGGGCATGAGATAGTGCACGTCATCGGCGATCCGGGAGAGCCACTCGTCGTAGTCCTGGGCGTCCAACAGGTACGCCTCATCGACCAGCCAACGATGCGCCTCCAGGTGAAGTTCATCGTTGAAAGGCAGGGTCTGCCCCGTCCGCTGAGTACGCGGGGCGTGGGCTCCCAGCGCCGATTGTTCGGACAGCGTCAAGTTCTCGTTCTCGTGTGCCGTTCCAACACTCATGATCAGACCTCCTCGTGAAGGGTTGCTGCGGGCGCGGTCTCTGCGCTGCCGCAGGCCGGGCGGGCGGGCCCCGATCCGGCGGCCGGTGGCGCTTGCACCGGGTCCGAGCCCACGTGCACCTGCGCTGCGGCTTCTACCGGACGTTCGAGGTGATCGGCCCACCGGCGCAACAACTCCCGCTGGTTGTACTCGCTGTAGCCGACACGGGTGGCGCCGGGTCCCGAGTATTCCTCGGGGGACAGGGCCTCGACGACGTTCTCGCCGTTCTCGAGCATGCCCATCCGGCTGTTGAGCAGCAGACGCCGTGCCATGGAGCCGGCGGCAGTATTGGTGAGGGACACCCAGTTCTCGACGTCGTCCTGCTCGAACATGCCGCCACTGCCGAAGCACATGAGATACGCCTTGTAGGAAAGCGCTTTGTACTCCTCCGGCGCGTTCTTGTCGACGGCGAACCACGAGAGGACTTCCGTCTCGTTCTCGCTGATCGGCTGCCACACGCGGATAGAGATGAAGGGGAGCACCTCGTCGGAGCCCTCTTCGACCCGCGGCCAGTTATGGACGAAGCTCATGTTCGGGAACAGTGAGGCCGCCGAGATCATGAACCCGTCCTTGCCGACCACGTCGAGCTGCTCCTGGGTCCACTGCTCCTTCATCCGGGCGATCATCTCGTCCGGGTAGCCCACGTAGCGCAGGCGCTCCTCCAGGCCACCTTCGGGCAGCTTGTAAGTGGTGCCGCCACCGTTGCCAGCCCAGTACGTGGTGCCGTCCTTGCGCTTCTCCGCCTTGGGCTCGCGGAAGAGGCCGATCTCCACCACCGAGGTGTGGGTCTGGGGCGTGTGGTACATGTCCCCGGCGAAGTTCTCGGCCCCGATCTTCCAGTTCGCCTTGACCCGCCAACGCTGAGGGCCACGCAGCTCGATGCCGTCCGCGCTCTGCTTCGTGTAGTAGTCCAGGTAGAACTTGAAGTCCCCCAGGAACTCCTCCAGGGGCTCGGCATCCGGGTCCATGCTGATGAAGATCAGACCGTTGTACGTGGCCAGCGAGGGAGCAGGCAACAAGGTCTGGCCCTTCTTCTTGAAGCCTTCCTCCCCGCCGTATGCCTCCTTGTGAAACGGCAGGCCAACGAGGCGCCCGTCATTGCGGTAAGACCAACCGTGGTACGGGCAACGGAAGTGGGAGGCATTGCCCATCTCCGCCCGGCACACCTGCATGCCCCGGTGGAGGCACATGTTGAACAGGGCCCGGACCTGGCCCTGTTCGTCCCGAGAGATAATGAACGAGTCCTCGAGGACCCTGCGGACCACGTAGTCACCAGCCTCGGGGACCTCCGACTCGTGGGCGACGAACAGCCAGCTGCGGCTGAAGAGACGTTCCTTCTCGAGTTCGAAGAGCTCTTTGTCGTTGTAGATATGTGCAGGGATCATGCCCCGCCGTACGTCCTCGAGGACGCCGTGATGGTCTGCCATGGGAGAGCTCCTTCTCGATCATCGATCAGTCAGTCTGTAGAGCAGAGGTCCACTCTGTCGTGAAGAGGTTTCCGCATTTTGTGATCTACGTCAACCCCTCCCACTCTTCGTGCCAGGTACGGGTGGGTGCGGCAAGGGTCAGTGGCCGTTTTCGGGGGAGTCGGAGTCGCGGGCGGCGTTCTCTCCGCGGTCCAGCCTCGCCAGGGCGGCCATTTCCTCGGCAGTCAGGGAGAAATCGAACACCGAGATGTTCTCGACCAGCCATGCGGGTTTGGCGGCCTGCGGGATCGGGACGATTCCTTGCTGGACGTGCCAGCGGAGCAGAACCTGCGCCGGACTCTTTGCTGTCCGTTGCGCGATCTGCACCACGATGGGGTGGTCACGCAGTCCCGATTCGCGACCAATAGGGCTCCAGGCCTCGGTAATGATGCCCAGGTCCTGGTGCACTGCCCGCGGGGGTAGCCGTGCGAGATCGGGGCTGAGCTGGATCTGGTTCACGTCAGGAACCACGCCGGTCGCGGCAATGACCTTCTCCAAATGGTCCGGCTTGAAATTGGAGACACCGATCGCTTTGACACGGCCTTCGTCCAAGAGCTTGACGAGGCCTCTCCATGCCTCGGTGTACTGGTCCAAGGCCGGCACGGGCCAGTGGCACATGAACATGTCCAGGTAGTCCAGGCCCAAGGCTTGGAGACTGCGGTCGTAGGCCCTCTGCACACCGTCGACGCTGTGGGACTCCTTGTTGAACTTGCTGGAGACGAACAGCTCTTCACGCGCAACGCCGGCAGTGCGGACACCGCGTCCCACCGCGTCTTCATTGCGGTACTGGAACGCGGTGTCGACGAGCCGGTAGCCGCTTTGAATGGCGTAGCGGACGGCCGTCTCGCACTCTTCCCCCACCAGTGGCCAGGTGCCCAGGCCCAGATGCGGAATGCTATGCCCGTGCCGCAGTCGGAGCCTCGGGACCGTTGCGGGGTCATCGCTCGGATGGGTTTTCGTCGTCATGGACAGCCTCTCGTCGAAACGTCTTGCTTTCTTGTCACCGGAGGCAAATAGCGCGAGCCTCGGGGTCTGTGTCGGTCAGTCGACATCTTTGTTGGATCTCCAGGTGGTTGCAGCTGGGGTGATGATGAGCAGGCCCGCGGCCAGCAGGGCCGCGGTCACCGGAACGAGGGTGACCAGCCCGGCCATGCCCAGCGGTGAGAGGAAGAGCGCCGTGGCGCGGAAAGTGCCCGTCAATGCGAGGGCGTCTCCGCGTTCTTCTGGGTGCACCTTCTCCGCTGCGATGGCCGGACCGACGGTCTGCAGGACCCCGGCACCGATGCCGGAGATGGCCAGGGCAATGGCCACCGGGGCGGTCAGACCGGCGAACGGTCCCACTGCGGCCAGTCCCAGCCCTGTAGCTATCATCCCGATGACCAGAGACGCCCTGACGCCCCGGCGCCGGACCCACCCGCTGGCGGTACTACCGACGAGAACGGTGGCGTTGGCGATGGAGAGCAGGATACCGATGACTGCAGCCGGTTGGCCTGCCAGGGACAGGGCCAAAGGGACGTAGGAGTCCAGAAGGCTTTTCCAAACCCCTGCGCCCGTGTTCATCCAGCAGGCAGCGTTGACACCGGGTCGTCGCCACAGACGGACATCCCTGCCAGTGGGTGAAGAAGGCCTGGCCGCGAACGGGGGAAACCTGATCAACAAGGCCGCGGGGACGACGGCGACGGAACCTGCGACGATCCCCATCATGAGTGGCAGTTGCACCGAGGCCTCCCAGAGGTATCCGGCCACCGTGGGGCCGAGAAGCGCACCGATCCCCGCCGCCAGATTGACGTCCCGGAGGCCACTGACCGGTGCGGCGGATGTACGAACGGCGTGGGTCTGGCTGCTGGTCCAGAAGAACGCCCGGGCTATTCCCTGGACCAACTGGGACGCGACAAAAAACACGACCGCGGGAGAAATCGCGAGCAGTGCGCACGAGATCGCGATCATCAGCCCGGATCCCACGAGGAAGGACCTGTCCGGAATCCGACGCATCAACGCGCCCATGTACAGGCGGGTGATCAGCTGTGCGATGGCAGCCACGGCGACCAGCAGCCCGATCTCACTGGGGGTGTAGCCCGCATGCACACCCAAAAGAGGGACGACAACGGACAAAGTGCCCAGCGCGAAGCTGAACAAGATGATGGCCAGCGCGCTCAAGGCCCTGTCATAGTTGACGGAGTCCATGTGCTTTCCCGTGGTGGTAACTCTTTCGCATCGACGTCCTCAAGGATCCGCTGATGCGCTGGCCGATGAGCTTTCGTCACCGGTGTCCGTATTCGGCGTCTCTACTGGTGGACATGCTGGAGGTAGGCGCTGGCGTCCTCCAGGCTCACGACGTCACCGTACTTGTTGTCGATGTCGAAGAGGCTTGCCAGGTGTGGCAGCTCTGCTCTGTCTCCCACGCCCTCTTCCACAACGACTGTGTGGAATCCGTAGGAGCACGCGTCCACAGCGGTGGCGCGGATGCATCCGCTGGTCGTGCATCCGAGGAGGATCACCGTGTCCACGCCCCGGGAGATCAGACGAGCTGCCAGATCGGTACCGAAGAAACAGGACGCGTACTTTTTGACCAGCAGCATCTCGTTCTCGCGACGACCCAGTCGCTCATCCAGCTCCACCCACTCGTTTCCCTCCATCAGCCAGCTGTTGGAAGGGATCTTGCGGATCCACTTGCCGGCCTCCTGAAGGTCCGCATCGTAGGCGACCGTCGAGAAGATCACGGGCACGTCGGCATCGCGTGCGTCTGCAAGCAGTTGTTGGGTGGCCTGCAACTGAGAGTCGAGTTCGCCGGCCAGGGGGGATCTGGTGTCGGTGAACCCCCGGATCAGGTCGATGACCAGCAGCGCTGGCCGCTGCCCGAAGCCGGTCCGGCCGCCCAAACCTTTGGCTCGGAAATCTGCTCGAAGACGTTCGTATTCTTCAACGGCATTGCTGATAGACATTGTTGTCTCTTCTCTTCTCTGCTTTGTTCCTCCGCCGAAGAAGTACGGGGTGACGCACTGGTCCTCACGCCTGCTGGCGGATCATCTGAAGATCGGTAACGCCACCGTGGCCAGGGCGTGGCGCAAGTTCGGCGTGCAGCCTTGGCGGGCCGGAACGTTCAAGTTCTCCACCGATCCCGAACTGGTCGCGAAGGTCACCGACGTGGTGGGGTTGTACTTGGCGCCACCGGACAACGCGATCGTGTTGTGTGTTGACGAGAAGAGTCAGATCCAGGCGCTGGATAGGACCGCGCCGATGCTGCCGATGCGCACCGGCAGCATCGAAAGGCACACCCACGATTACAAGCGGCACGGCACGACGACTCTGTTCGCCGCGTTGGACATTGCGACCGGGCACGTCACCGGCGCGGTCAAGCCGAAGCATCGCCATCAGGAGTTCCTGGCGTTCCTGCGTCAGCTCGACCGCGCCTACCCGGAGGTGGACCTGCACCTGGTGATGGACAACTACGCCACCCACAAAACCCCGGCGGTGAAGGTGTGGCTGGCACAGCATCCGCGGTTCCACGTGCACTTCACCCCGACGTCCGGGTCCTGGCTCAACCTCGTGGAAGTCTGGTTCGGCATCATCGACCGGCAGGCCATCCGCCGCGGTGTCTTTACATCCGTCAAGGACCTCAATGCCAAGATTCGCCAGTTCATCACGGGCTGGAACGACCGCAAACACCCATTCGTCTGGACCAAAACTCCCGAACAGATCCTCGCGAAAGCCAACCCTAAACCAACTTCAGAAACGCGACACTAGGCCGCAGGACGATCCGCAACATTATTCTTGAAGTGAGCCGCGATATCATCCGACGTAGTAATCCAAACATCGTCCTGTTCGGCGATGAAATCCAGGGCCAGGTCAAGGTACTTCTGACGGAACGGCTGGTTGATGATGAACGGGTGAAGGCCAATGCCCATTACTCGCACATGGTCATCCGCTTCCTTAGACAGCTGCTCATACTGGTCCTTAATCAGCTGGACAAAGCCCTCACCGCTGAGACCGTTTCCGCCGAACAGCATCACATCATTCAAAACGGTCGAGTACGGAACACTGAGCATCGGCTTCTCGCCATTGAGATAGAACGGCTGGTCGTCGGCGCACCAGTTCCAGCACATATTCCAGCCCCAGTTCGGCGAGAATCTGAGGTGTCTCAAATGTCTCGGTAAGCGCGGGACCGATCCAACCAGTCGGACGAGTCCCCGTGTGCCGCTCGATTTCGTCCACGACCTCTTCAAGATATTTTCTCTCTACGCTCTTCTCCATCCCGTTCTGGAAGGTCGAATTGTCGCGACCATGAGCCACCCACGACCAGTTGCGCTCGTTTCCGGCCGCGATGACCTGGGGATAAAGCGAACATGCGTCAGAGTTCACAAAGGCGGTCGCCCGCATTCCGTGACGATCGAGCGATTCGATCATCCGCTAGATCCCCACCCGCATTCCATAGTCTCGCCACCCATAGTTGAGGGGGTCCGGGGTCAGCCCAGCTGTTCCGGCAAAAATTGATGTCGACGGCTTGTCGACCGGATAGTGTTCCACCGCGACGCCCGCGTAGAAGGCGACCTTCTTCCCGCCCGGCCACTCGAATCGTGGACGCTCAGTAATCGGTGAATAGTCGTAAAGCGAGTTGTGCATTAGATTCCAGCTTCCTCTTCGAAGTTGTTTGTATCAGACATCTGGTCTTTCGAGCACGAAAGACCGACGAAGGGTTCTGCTAAAGCGAGATGAACGCACCAACCGCGGCGTTGAACTTTTCGCGCTGGTCACTGAACACGTGATGACCAGCGTTGTTGATGAGATAGAGCGAGCTATCCAGGGTGTTGGCAGCGATCAGATCGAAGAGCCCCTTACCCATCGACACCGGCGCCGATCGATCATTGACTCCCCACACAACCAGCGTCGGCACCGGGATTCCTGCGTCGGCAAGCCGTTCCTGAACCCAGCGCCTGCCCTCGCTGAGGCTAGGCAACCAGTGCTCCTCCGCATTGCGTGCATATCCGGCGACAGCGTCGAGCTGCTTTTCGCTCTCGAGCCACTTTGTGGCGATCCCGATGTAGTCCTCGGGCAGATCTCCCTCATTAACCGCCTGGGCAGCATGATAGTGACGGATCAACTCGGCCGAACCTCCGGGGGCAGTCCTTTCGACTCGCTCGTAGAAGTCCATGTCGGTTCCGACGGGCGGCGCCGGTGCCGCAGTCGCACTGCTGATGATGACCAGCTTCTTTACCATCTCAGGGTACTTCAACGCGAGAAGGACCGCCGTCATGCCGCCGCGCGAGTGACCCACCAGGGTCAGGTTCTTGAGCCCCAACTGAGTTGCAAAGTTCGCAACGTGTTCGGCGACCGCGTCGACAGTCCAGTCTTCGTCATTCAGCGGGAGACCAGTCTCGCCCTGACCGAGTTTGTCGACCGCGAGGACACGGCCGTACTCGCCGAAATCCTCTAGAGCGTTGCCCCAGGATTCAATTCCGAGCGGTACGAAGAACCCGAAATGCCCCCCATGGATGAGGAGGATCGGATCCTTGTCCTGACCGTCGTCGAAATAACGCGTCTGAACCCCTCTCACATCGACGGTATGGAGCTTCTGGGTGATTGAAGAGCTTGGCAAGGGTAACGCCTTTCTGTGCACGATAACGATTGAACAATTCATCGCAGTTCGACCCCTACCGACGTGGTAGTTCTGGCCAGTAGAAACCTCTTCTGCGAGTGCCTGAAAGCTACGCGCCTCCGCATCGACTGTCAATGAGGTTTTCTCACCAGAGAGTCACCGACGACAGCAAAGACATCCGAACGGTGTGGCGTGAAAAGAGGACGTGGGGTCCTGCCTGGTAGGGATTGTTTCGAGCAAGAAGCAACCCGGAGCAGGACCCCACGTGATTACCTATCGTGCCACGCTCGACGTGCCCGAGCACACCCTGACCTTCGTCGCCCGTATCCTCGCTGCCCACCGCCGCAGGACCGATCGCCGGCCGTGGCAGCGGGCCGCGACCGTCTACGTCCAGGCTCTGATGGTGCTGCGGTGGTTTCGCGACGGCACCGCTGTCGCCACCCTGGCGCGCGATGCCCGCATCTCGCAGGCCACCGCCTACCGGTATCTCCATGAAGGTATCGACGTGATCGCTGCGCACGCCCCGGACCTGCACGACGTGCTCGAACGTGGGATCGAGTCCGGCTGGGAGCATGTCTGTCTCGACGGCACCCTCATCGCCTCGACTCGCTGCCGGGAGCGTTCCGAGTCCGGGCACGACGTGTGGTACTCGGGTAAACATCGCCGCCATGGCGGCAACGTCCAGGTCCTGACCGATCCGACCGGCTACCCGATCTGGGTGTCCGAGGTTGCCCCCGGTTCGGTGCACGACCTCACCGCTGCTCGTCGGGGCGGGATCCTCGGCGCCCTCTACCACGCTGCCGCCGGCGGGATGCCCACCCTCGCCGACAAGGGGTACACCGGTGCCGGGATCGGTGTCCACGTCCCGACGAAAGGCCATGGTCTCGATGCCGGCGCCCGTTGCCGCAACACGGTGTTGTCTGCGATGCGTGCTCCGGCCGAACGCGCGAACGCGCTGCTGAAGACCCGGTGGAAGGCGCTGCAGCGAATCAGTCTGTGTCCGTGGAGGATCGGCTCGATCGCTGCTGCGGCTCTCGTTCTTCTTCACCTGCAAGCACCGGCCTGGTGAGAAAACCTCAACGCACCTCGCAGCGCGCCTCGGTTGATGAACGCTCATTGGTCAGCAGAGAAAATAGCAGGAAGAGGGCGCCAATTATGGAGAGAATCACCAAGTAAGGCGAAGCCTTCTTGAATGCTGAAATTTCGCCCTCGCCACCTTCTCGATCCAATGTCATAGTTTCGCAATTTCCGTCTCGGACAAAACCTGGAACAGCCCGACCGATCGTGACCCGAACCTTTGCAACTCTGGGGCGAAACACATTTGGGCACAGTGCATCCTGGTCGCTGGAACCGGTGGGGCAGCTACTCGGTGAGCGCTCGATCGTAGTGGTAGCTGTCACCGTCAGGGGTGTCGAAGCCGCCGCGATCATCGATTGTGGCGCCGGGGTAATAGCGCGTGAGGACGTCCTCGGTGGATTGAGTGTCATCCACGCGGATGACCTTGTCTGGTGAGTCGGCGTAGGCCACGCGTGTGACAATGACACTGACACGCGGGTGGAGTGGACTGTGCTTCATAGAGTTTCCGCTTCCTCGTCTGGCTTTGCCGATGAATGAAACAGGCCTGCGCGCCCCGCCTCAACTCAAGATCGTATCGGATGCATCGCTGTGGGGGAGCGGCGCTTTAAGATCAAATTGCTACTCCGACCGGAACCTGCAAATCGCCGATAGCCTGAGCGGCGTGAACAATGGAATCTATTCGTGCAGAGCGGAATGCGACATCGACATCGCCAACTTCCTTGCAGCGGCCACTGAATCAAGGACCGAGATCGAGGTCCGGCACAGGGCCGTAGACCCGGATGACGCTTTCATGAGCGAGATGGTGCTCGAGTTCGAGTCCCCAGCATCGATCGACTCACTTCGAGAGATCATGCGGGGCTGCGTCGACCTTCATGTGATGAGGCAGTCCCTACGGCCATGTCCCCTAAGTGAGAATTCCCTCGAACGAGACGACGACATTGAATAAGTCGTTTGTTCCCAACTATTCCAAGGAACGTGGAGATCTTCAGATGAACAAGTACAGAGTCGGTTTCGTTGTGTTTCAGACCGTGAATGCGCCGTCGATCCGCGAGGCCGAGCGGGTTGCGCGGACTGGGATCGTTGCGGCGCAATCTCTCTGGCGGACAGAGGTCGGTGAGGAGCCCTGTGTGGCGACGAAGTTGGTTGAGGGATGACGGCCTGATCGTAGTGGCTATCTGCCTCTGACCGGATCGGTCAGAGGCAGATTTTGTGTCCGAGGTGTGAGGAGAGGTGTCTTAGTTTGTGCGACTGTGAGACGAGTCGGAGTGTGTGCTTCCGGACTGATTTGTGGGGTGTGGTCCGTTAGGCAGCGAGGAGTGCGTTGGGGCGCGCCTTGCGTGTGCGGATGCTCGAAGCGCCGCCGACTGTGACGTTGGAGTTGCTTCGGCGTTTTGTCGCGCGGTTGATGGAGTCCCGCCGTCTTACAGATGTTTCGGTAATTGAGTGAGTGGGGATCATAAGGAAAGTCCGGTGTGGTCGAGGAAACCGAGGCACAGGTCGTAGCTCGAGCCGATCCGGGCCAGCCCGGTCTCGGTCGCGGTGCGGACCTCGTCGAGGGTATCGGGACACAGGTTGGCCAGTTCGGTGGATTTCATGTTCCCCCAGACCTGTTCGATCGGGTTGAGTTCGGGCGCATACGCCGGGAGGCGTTCGACGTGGAGCCAGTCACGTTGGGTGGCCAGCCAGGCAGTCATCGCCCGGGACCGGTGGGCCATGAGCCCGTCCCAGAGCACGATGAGCTTCTCACCGGCGAAGTGGGCGCGGAGTTCGGTGAGAAACTCGATGAGCCTGTCGGTGTTGTAGGCGCCGTCGGTCATGGAAAACACGAACGCGCTTTCGCTGCGGTCGGGGCGATAGGCCAGCACCCCGGCCATGGACATGCGCTTCCACGAGAAACGGTGACGGAGTACGGGTGTGACACCTTTCGGCGCCCAGGTCGCGCGGACCACCGGGAGCAGCGATACGCCACTTTCGTCCTGGAAGCAGATCCATGCACCTCGGCGCCGCGCTATTTTTTTATCCGCGGCCACTCGTTCTCGCGCCAGGCCACGATGGCATCCTCGTCGCGTTCGACCGCCCGCCGCGTCGGCCGCTGCCGGCTCCAACCCAGCCGGGTCCGCAGGATCGTCCAGGTCTGGGTGGGACCGTAAGTCACGCCGGTGAGCCGCTCGATCACGATCGCGACCCGGTCCAGGGTCCACACCCCGGTGGCGAAGCCGTGAGCCTGGGGTCCTTTGAGCAGTTCTTCTCGGATCACCTCGACCTGGGTGTCGTCGAGACGCGGCCTGCGACCCGCCCGACCTGCACCTTCGAGCGCTTCACTTCCGCCTTCGGTCCACTGCCGAAACCAGCGGGACGCAGTCTGCTGGGACACCTCCAGCTCGACCGCGACATCGATCTGCCGCCGCCCCGCAGCGAACATCTCCGCCGCCCGCATCCGCCGCTCACGCAACGCCCCCAGATCACGGCGGGTACCGCGCTGCTTGACTTTCCGGGGGTCGGGTTCCTCGCCGGAACCGGTCTTCTTCCCTGCCATTCGTCAATGATCAAGCAGCACGGCGCGAATCACGTGCAACGACACGCCCTATTACCGAAACATCTTTAGTGGCAGAGGTAGGTCCTCGATAGTTGGACGAGGTCAGCCTTCTGAGTCGCGCTGAGGTTGTCGGCGAATGCAGCGGCATCTGCGGTGACAGTCGGCGCTGTCACTGCAGTGTCGCAATACGTCCGCCCGATGACTATTACTTCGTCATCGTTGAAGTAGACAATCTCTTTCTCATCCAACCAGTACAGATAGATTTGTTCAGGAGTGAACACCGAAGGATCCGGTGTATAGGGCTTATTCGATCCGCCCCCGTGTCGCGGTTCGTACGGTCCGTCCTTGGGCGAATATGTCGTGTTGGCACTGTCACGTTAATCGAAAAGTATAGCGGCACAGCTAGTTTGGGACGAACTGCTACGGAACATCTTCGGGCCGTTCACTTCAGGCGGCGTCGGTCACGGTGACTTCCTCCCAGACCGCGAATCGGTCGGCCATCTCGGTGCGCCACTCGGTCGCGGTTAGTCGATGCCGGCGGGGCCGGAAGTGAGGTGAGATGCTGCTGAACGCTGACAGGAATCGTTGCGCGTGCCCAGGTGAGGTGAAGCGTTTCATCGCACGTTCGCGTTGTCGGGTCGGTTGGTGCGAGTTCTCGGCGCGATTATTCAAGTACTTCGACTGGCGATGCTCGACCGATCCCAGCAGTTCGCGGTGGGCGACCTGGTAGCTGCCGAGTTTGTCGGTGACGATCACCCGCGGCACATACTCCAGACTTTTGAGCAGCTTGCGGAAGAACCGTTTGGCCGCCAACGCGTTTCGGCGGGACTGGACCAGCACGTCGAGCACGTTTCCATCCTGGTCGACCGCCCGCCATAAGTAATGCAGTGTGCCGTTGATTTTAATGAAGACCTCGTCGAGGTACCACTTGTCACCGGGCCGGGCCCGCCGTCGGCGCAGCGCGTTGGCGTAGGACTGCCCGAACTTGGCGCACCACCGGCGGATCGTCTCGTAACTCACCACGACACCGCGTTCGAGCATCATCTCCTCGACTTCACGGAAGCTGAGCGGAAACCGGAAGTACAACCACACGCAGTGGTTGATGATCTCGGCCGGGTATCTGTGGCCTTTGTACGACAGTAGTGCGGTGCTCACCCCACCGATTCTCCCAGTTCGCCGACTTCAACAACGTGACAGTGCCCTTGGGCGGGCGTGGGGCGTTCAGGTCGTTCCATGCGGCTTTGAGCACCGACCGCAGTGGGCGATCGGCGTTGACGTATTTCGTGACCTTCGAGGTGAGCACGACACCGAGCGCGAGGATGATCACGATCGACTGGAAGTTGATCGGGACGTGCACGATCGCGCGGGCGATGATGAAGATCGCCACGGGGATGACGAAGCCGATTCCGACCGCTCCGTAGCGCACTCGGAACGGCAGTGTGAAGCCGGTCGGGCCGAGATAGTGCCGGTCCACGCGGTGCAACATGTCGTCGTTTTCGATCACGGTCGGTGCCCTTCAGTCGTCGGCCGGTGGTGGCAGGTAGCGGTCAGACCTGGATGCCGACCAGACCGAGGAGCCAGTTGCCGATCCCGGTTGCCGCGTCGGGGTTCGTCGCGACGCCCAGATACGCCATGCCCAACAGCGACAGGCCGCCGACGCTGACGACCTTCGACAGGTTGCCGCGCAGGCCACCCATCAGCACCACGCACGCGATGAGAACGAGGATCGTGACGACGATGTTGTCTTCGATCCATGCGCGCACCCCGGTGGTGCTGACCTCGGTGGTCTGGGCGAGTGCGTCGCCGATGGGGATCGTTGTGATCGCCAGTTCGGCCAAGCTTGACGCGAGAGACATGAGCGCTCCATTGATGGTTCGGTCGATACACCCGAGTTGGGATGGGCGAGACCGTAAAACGGCGAGACGTTTTTCCCCAACAGGGTGACCGCACCTATCGCGTGTGTCCGCAGAGGTCGACAAGCAGATCGAACGAGACGGACACGCACCGTCGAGCGCCCCCGAAATGCGGTGCAGACATGACGCATCCGACGGTGGCCGCAGCAGTGTCCACGAGCTCGCTCTCAGCGTCCACGCAACGATGCGCTCGTCGATGCCTATGGGGCGGTAGCAGTTATAGCTCTCATATGGGTACCCAGTACGCCTATCCCAGCGCCACTCTCGCGCGCTGCGGCAGCGGTGGTGGCCCGGCGGTGATTGAGCGCGGGGAGAAGGGCGGCGCGGGTCAGACGTACGCGCACGGGGAAAGAGCGCTCGTGTGAGCGCATGAAATCAGCGGTGGATTGGGGGATCGATGTGAGCGGTGGATTCGACCGCTCGAAAAAGCGCTCGTAGCGCCTACCCCTCCGGGGTCACTCCCCCCCGGCGTTCCTTGGGGGGGAGTGTAACTCAGAATTCCGCCGAGCGCCAACGCTATTCGCGACCGCCCACGTCGAACGCTATTTCAAGCGCTCGATGCACCGGTCGTACACACGCGCAGCGTCGGTGACGTCCAACGCTGTCGTGCCCGCTCATCGGAGCGATCGTGAAGGCGGGGCGACTCGCACAATCGAGCACTCTTCCGAGCCGTGCACGACCGCTCGAGCGAGCGCTCGAAAGAGCGCGACGCACGTGCATCGACGACCGCCATGTCGAGCGCTCGGCAAAGCGATGCGCACACAGGTTTTCGACCGCTGATTCGAGCGCTCCAACCAGCGGTGTGCAGCCGAGTGGAAGAGCGCTCGATGCAGCGATCGAACGAACAGGGGACGTACGCGCCTCAAGCGTCTGCCGAACATGTTGGACAGCAGGTCAATCGGCGGCCGGCGTCCCGACACGACATGCCATCGCTCGAAGGGGCGGAAGGTGTCCACCCTGTTGGTGAAAACAGCGCCCCTCTGTAACTCTGCTCGCACCCACCGAACAGCAGCCACATCAACGGCGACGTCGACACGAGCGAAAGGCACAGGCAGTGAGCGGAACTCCAGACCCACTCAAAGACTGGTTGGTCGCTGTGTGGCGCGACACGGTCGGAGACAGTGGCGATGCTCGCGGCCCCCGGATCGGTGACGATGGCCGCCCCACCGGAGTCTCGCGCTTCGTGCCGTTCTCACCGTTCACTGCGGTACCTGCCGCAACGGCCTTCGCCAGCTCCCATCTCATTGCCTCCGCAGCCGGCAACCAGGCTGCGATCGACGTGCTGACTCAGCTGCACGACTACCGGTGGCCGCTGGCGGTAGCGACCGCACCGCTGATCGGTCTCGACCTTGTCCGTCACCGTGCCCGCCGGTGGTCGCAGATGCTCGAATCGATGGTCCGGCAGAGCACCGGTCACCTGCCTACGAAGGTCGCTGTTCCGCTGTCCGCTGGTCGGCGCACGATGCGCCGCGCGACGATCACGCTGCCGCGCGGTGCGGTGATCCGACCCAAGCAGTTCGAGGAATTCTCCCGAGCGGTCGAGTCGGCATTTGGTGGCAGCGACTCGTGGGCGATGACGGTGCGGCACGACGCGCACCGCGACCGACTCGTCCTCACCCGCACATCGATCGCCCCGGACACCCGCAGCGAACGGCAGAAGGCTCTTCAGGACGCGCTCGATGCGGCGTCGATCTTCTCCGACCCCAAGGTCACCGTCGAAACGATCGATGAGAACGGCATCGAGACCGGCTATCGGATCACCTTCGACAAGTCGATGAATACCGGCTCGCCCGGCTTCCAAATGAAAGTCGAGGAAGCGCTCGCCTCGTTGGCGGGGGAGCACGAGTCAGGCCGCAATTGGACCACTGATTGGTATCCGAGCAGAGGATTCCTCGTGATGCGTTTGGTCACTGCCATGCCCACGCGTGTGGACCACCCCCTCGAATTGGTCGACGAGAACCTGCGGCACCTGCCCTATGCGACCGGTGCCGCGGACCGGATCATGTTCTGGGATGTGTCCACCAGCTCGAACAAGCCGCACTGCCTGATCGTCGGCCCCACCGGCGGTGGCAAGACCTCCGTGATCCGCACGCTGCTCACCGAAGCGGCGCGGCGCGGGATCCCGTTCGTCGGGGTCGATCCGAAGATGATCGAACTCGACGGCCTCGAGGGCTATCCGGGGTGCGGGGCGATCATCTACGACGCACTGCGCGCGGCGATGTTCGTGCGCGCCCTGCATACCGAGATGATGGCGCGCAACGCCTACATCCATCAGATGAAGATCGAAGGCTCGCAGCTACCGCTGATGATCGCGGTGCTCGACGAGTTCTTCATCCTCTCCGGCAAGTGGCAGCGCCTCGCCAAGACCGGTGACGACGAGACCAAGGCACAGCTGAAAGAACTCGATCCGCTCGGCGCGTGGGCGGATCTGGCGGTGCTCGCCCGCTCGGCCGGCATCCGCTTGTTGCTCGGGGTGCAGCGCCCGGATGCGTCCCTGTTCGGCGGCGCCTCGGGCAATGCGCGGGACAACTTCGGCACCCGCATTTCGCTCGGCAATCTCTCGCAGGACGGCGCGCTGATGATGTGGGGGGATTCCACCGTCGGCCGGGAGGTCGACACGTCGGTCAAGGGCCGCGGGATCGCGCTCGGGGACGACGGTAATCCGGTCGATGCGCAGATGTGGTGGACCCCGAACGTCGATAAGCATCCGAACAAGTGGAACCAGCTCTCGCAGAGCGAAAAGGCGATCATCGACGGCCTCATACCAGCGGAGGCGCCGCAGTTCACGTGCTACTCGCCGGAGCTGGCCGAGTTCATCGAATCCGAGCGGGCGCTGGCGAAGCGTGCGCGTAGCCACGGCAGCGTGCCCGAGCCGATCGTCATCGGGGCGGGTCGTGGCGACGATTCCGCGGTGTCGATGGTCAAAGAAGAGCCCGAGTCGGCACCGGAACCGGAGGCAGAAGACGACGACTTCGCCGATGCCATTCCGGCGTCGAGTGTGCAGGCCGGTCAGACCGTGCTCATCGACGACGATGACGGCGAGCTGGTGCCGGTCACCGTCGACGAGGTCGAGGTGCGCCGCAACAAGAAGGGCGAGGTCACCTCGACCGTTCTGATCGTGGGCACCGGCCGCGTCAAGACCCGCATCACCTTCGATGCGACCGGCGTCGTAGCCCTGCCCGATCCCGACTCCGTAGGAGCGCCCGTATGACCTTGTGACCGTGCCGCATCGCACCGATGGGCCGACCTTGATCAGTGGCTCTCGTGCCGAGAGTCCATCCGCTACCGCAACACCGGAAAAACACCCTCGAAAGGATCACCATGACCCGCCGTATCTCCCAGTCGATCACCCCCACCACCGAGGACGTCGTCGCGCTGCGCGGACCGTTCATCTCCAAGGGCGCCAACGATCCGGTCATCGCTGCACTGCGCGAGTACTTCAAGGCATCGGTGCCTGCGTGGCTGCCCAAGCTCGACGAGAAGCAGGAACTGACCCGCGAACGTCTCGCCGAGATCCGCGACGCTTCGACCAAACGCCGCGCGGTCATCGAGGCGTTGCCCGAGGGCAAGGCCCGCGAGCAGGCGTTGGCCGAGTTGGAGCAGACCGAGGCCGTCGTCGAGGACATGGACACCGCGCTGGCCGGCGCCGGTGCCTTCGGCGGGAACTGACGATGACGCCGACCGTAGAAATCGAGGCGACCTCTGCGACGACAGCGCGCGCACAGCTCGCCGGTGCCGACGTGCCGCCGATGGAACTGGCTGCGACCGAGTTCAAGAATCTGGCAGCTGTCGTGCACGAGTTCGTGCGCACCATCGCGGTGGAGCAACAGGCGGCGGTCGAAGTCGTCTATCGGACGGGCAAAGACACTCGTTTTCTCACGGTCGGCCCTGACGGTAAGCTCACCGAGAACGCCCCGAGCGTGCCCATCCCGGTCGTGGCGACCGATCCGGAACCGGCGGCCGCGGAGCCTGCCTCCCCGCCGCCGGCCGGACCGGTGACCGTGGCCGCCGAATCGATCCCGTACGAGGCGCCCGCTCAGCCTGTCGAGCCGCCCGTGCGGCCCGCGCACACGGCTGCACCCACCGCGGGGCTTGTCCGGCCCGTAGACGCGGCCACAGGCCCGATCGGGGTGGTGCCGGCACTGTCGGCACCGGGCGTGAATCCCGCGGCGAGCCTGCCCGCCCGGATCGGTATGCGGGGCCGTCTCAATGCGATGCTCGGCCTGGCCTTGGCCCCGAAGGCGGACTCGCTCGAGATGCGGCTGCGCGAGGCACAGGCAGCGATCGCGGGCCCGCTGCCGGAGGGCGCGGTGATCACCTTCGCCAACCTCAAAGGTGGCGTCGGCAAAACGCCGATGTCGATCGCCCTGGCCGAGACGATTGCCGAGTACCGCGGCCCCGCCACGGCCGCGTGCTTGGACCTCGGGGAAATCGGCGGCAGTTTCGCCGACCGGGTCGCGGTCCCCCCGGCAGCAGGACACGATGCGGTCAGCGTCCTCGCGGACCTCGGCCAGACGCCACACCAGGTACGCCCGTCCACCCTGGCGCGCTATCTGACCCGCCAGCCGAACGGCTCCTACGCCCTGGCAGGACCGGCTGGAGCCGAAGCGCCACTGAGCTTCGACGATGCCGCCACGCTCGGGGCGATCCTCGAACGGCACTACGACCTGATGCTCGCGGACACCGGAAACTCCAGCCACTCCGGCAGCTGGCGGTGGGCGATCACCGCCGCACACACGGTTGTTGTGCCCGTTCCGCTGCGTCGCGACGCCGCCGTGGCCGCGCAGCGCACCCTCACTGCGATCTCCGCGGTCCGCCCGGATGTGCTCGCGCGCACCGTTGTCGTCATCACCGACGGGCCGGGGGATGCGCCGATGGTCGAGACCGAGGCCGTCGAGGCGTTCACCGCGCTCGGGGTGTCGGTGTGCCGGATGCCCTTCGAGCCGGTCTTCGCGTCCGGGGAACGGATCGTGCTTTCACAGCTGCGGCGCGAGACCTGCGATGCGTTGACCGTGCTCGCGGCGACCGTCACCCGGATCGGCAGTGGTGCTGCTGGTTGAGTCGTTGCCCCCGCTGCGCGGTGGGCCCTGTTTTCTTCACCTACTTTCACCGAGAGGTACAGATGAGCATCGACACCACTATCGGAAACCGCGCCGCGCGCCGCGCACAGGGGCGGCATCGCCGTCGGTCCGCAAAGACCACCGCGACGGCGCTGGCGGTGGCCTCCGCTGCGTTCGGGATGTCCGCGATGGTGGCGGGCCCGGCGTCGGCCGCGCCGATCCAGGGCGGGGTGACCGGCGGCACCACGCAGGAAGGTGTGACCAGCGGCGCGCAGACCGGCGGCACCACCGCGGCCGAGACGCCTGCGCCGAGCGCCGCGGAGCCGAAGGCCGACAGCAGTTTCTGGGTCGCGCCGCCGGCACAGTACAACCAGGGCACGCGCGCCTACGACCCGCAGACCGGTGGCGGGGTGACCGTCGTGGACTACTCGACCGACTATTTGACCGACTACTCCGGTGGGGGTGGATACGGCGGCGACAGCGGTTACGGCCACTCGGGTGAGGCGACGCCGGCTGTGGACTGGAGCCAGCTGCGTGCCCCGACCCCGGTGATCGACCCGACCGTGCCGATCGAGGCACCCAAGGACACGATGCGCATGGGCCGCGTGGTGTTCGACCAGCCCAACTGGGTCTCCGACATCGACGCCGAACGCACCAACAACACCACCGCAGTGATCGAAGCTCAGGTCACCGATGCGTGGCGCTCGGTCGGCCTCGATACCACCGAAGCCGAACGTGTCGCCTCGGCGCAGGTCGCCGGCGCTGCGCTCGGTGCCGGTGCCGGTGCGGCTGCCGGGTGCGCAGCGGTCGGTGTCCCGGCCAGCCTCGTGGTCAGCACGGTCGCCGGTATCGGCGGCGCGATGGCCGGAACGATGGTGCCGCTTCCGATCCCCGGCGTTGCTCCGGTCACCAGCGGTGTGGCCGCGACAGCGGTCGGTGCGGCCGGCGGTCTGGGTGTCGGGTGCGCGATCGGCGGCGGTATCGGCGCTGCTGTCGGTGGTGCTGCCGGCCTTGCTGCCGGCACGGCCTACGGCGCCGGTGAGAACGCCACGCCGATCGAGGCTGAGGTTCCCGACGTCGAGGCCGAGACCGTCGGCGAGCAGGTCGACGCCACGCTCGAACAGTGGTCACAGGACCCGGTCGGTCAGGTCGTCGTCGACGCTGTGCAGACCTTCACCACCGACACGGCCCCGGCGATCGACACGCAGGCCCGCGATTTCGTGCAGGCACAGCCGGGCGGTGAGCAGATCATCGAACAGGTCGACCAGACCCTCGAGACGTTCTTCAACGACGCCACCCCGGGCCTGGCCGGAAACCTGATCACCAACGCCATCGGCGACGGAATCACCCAGTTCGGTATCTGAGTCGAGATGAAAGTGGGCAGCGTCATGAGGAAGCCGAACATCAAGCGGCGGACCCCTCGCCATCCCGCGGTGGTCGACCTTCTCGGTGGTGCACCCACCTCATCTGCGGCGACGCCGTCGACCCCGACCGCTTCGGCGGCACCGGGACCGGCGGCGTCGCCGCGCGCGGGTGGCCGTCGGCGAGTCGGCCGCACTGCCGCTGTCGTTGTGGTGGCCGCGGCCGTCGTGGCAGGCGCGATCGCCGTCGCCGGACAGTTCACCGCAGGTCACAGCGCCGCCGAATCAGCCGCGTCGACAGAGGCTTCGGACCCGGCATTCGCCCCGGTCGACGACAACGGTCTGCCGGTGCTCAATCTGCCAGAGGACACCGAGCCGGCCGCTGCCCCCGCCGATCCGGAGGTCAGCGATGAATGCCGCGCCGATCGCGGTGATCAGCGCAGTGGGCAGGGCGTGATCGCCGCGTTCAACTACGCGTACTACAACCGCCGCGATGGGGTCGCCGCCCGCGCCCTGGCCACCCCGACCTCGACGGTCACGCCCGCCCCGGAGTTGCAGACCTTCATCGACAAGCTCCCGCAGGGCACCAACTACTGCCTGCGCACCGTCGAGCTGTCGGACGGGGTCTTCCTCGTCGACCTGTCGGTCATGCGACCCGGTGTGCCGGTCGAGCGCGGCACTCAGACCGTGACCACCGCGAAGATCGACGGCCTCTGGTACGTCGACGTGTTCAAGTGACCGGGCCCCGCGCCGCCGTCCCTGCTGTTCCGAAAGGACCACCCGGAGATGTTTGTGACCGACCAGCTGCGCCGCGCGGCGCTCGCGGGGGCGGCCCTCGCGAGCGGACTTGCCGTGTTGACCGGATGTGGCGACCAGCCGCGCGCCGCTGCGGCAGTGTCCACGTCGTTCAGTGGCCAGGTTGTCACCGGTACCAGCACCGATCTGGGAAGCATCGTCTTCGGCTGGGGAGATACGCACTCGGACACCGAGATCACTACACCTCGACCGGACGAGGTCACCGCCCGGTGCACCGGCCACGGCCACGACTTGGCCGTCGAGATCACTGCTGCGCACGGGTGGACGATTCGCGCTGCGTACGGCTCACCGGTGCTGACGGTGGCCAACACCGACCAGCAGCTGCCGGCCGCCGAGATCGACACCACCACCGCGTTGATCGCTGCGCCCGAGCCGGTGGACTGGTCCGAACCCGACCAGCTCGATATCGCCGTGGCCGCCGACCGCCCGGACGAGTGGAGCAGCGAGCACAGCGGTCGGGTGTATGTCTCGGTGCACGTGGACTGCCGCTGACCGGTGTCACATCACGTCCTTGGTGGACGTTGCTGGCGCACGTACACGACTGAGGTTCGTACTACGTGAACAGCGTTTATAAGTTTTCCTATATGCAGGTATGCTGGTGGGTGCGATCTCAGACAAGTGCGACGCCAGCAGGAGGTGCGCCATGACGACGATGATGAAGCCCGATGAGCAACTCATCGCGGATCTGGGCCGGGAGAAAGCCCGGGAAACCGCTGCGCATATCGCGTATCTGCGGCATCTGCGTCAGCTCCACGAGCGTGGTTTCATCCAGGTGCGCTTGGCCAAGATCGTCGGCGTGAGTCAGCCGACGATCAGTGACATGCTGCGCCGCGCTCGTGTCGATGCTCCTGATGTGCGGCCCGGTACGCACGGGGGGACCGCCTACGAGATCGCCGCCCGCTATGCCGCTGGTGAGATCTCGCGCACTGCCATGTTGCGTGAGCTGACCGGATGGAAGTACGAACGCCCTGCCGAGCCCAATCCCTTCGAGTGGGCCGAGGACGGAAACCCTGCCACAGAAGGAAGTTTCACCGTGCAGGTCGGGCGTGCTCTGCGTGACGGGTTCCTCACAGACGAGGACTACGATGCCCTGCTCGAGGCGCTGGCAGACCGCTGACCTGTGCTCACACCCGCCGACATCGACGCCCGCCGTAGTTTCCTCACCTCCCTCTCCGCAGGGGAGGGACCGCTCCAGCCTGATGCGCCCCATGCCACGGTCAACAATCGCCGCTGGTTCCGGCGGATCGACGGCGCCCCGGTGCCCACCAGCGCGCGCCGACGACTGCACGAGCAGATCCTCGAGCGGTGGCGCGCCGCGAACCCGCATGTTGCCCGCGAACGCTCGGCCATCGTGATGGCCGGCCCACCCGGTGCGGGCAAGTCCTCGTCCCACGATCAGCTGTTTCGGGGCCGTGATCGGCGTCGATGGCGCGAACTCGACGCCGATGTGTTCAAGCGCTACCTGCTCGAAGCGGCTCTCGCCGACGGCACCCTCGAGGAAATGTTGCCGCCGGAATTGCGCGCAGCACAGGGAGAGGACAGTCGGTTCTATCCTTTCGAGTTGTCGGCGCTGGTCCATCGTGAATCGACCGATGTTCTGTTCGCTGCTGCCGAACGCGATGCTATCGCGGACGGGGAGAACCTGATCATCGATGGCACTCTCGCGTGGAAAGCCCACGCCGAGCGGCTCCTGCGTCACTTGCAGCAGGCCGGTTACACGATCCACGTCGTCGATGTCGAAGCGCCGCAGCACGTGGCCGCCGAGCGGATCGTGACCCGCTGGCGTCAGGGGCTGCTGCGGGCGTTGAGCGAGCCTGCCGATCCCGTCGCACGTCTCGGTGGCCGTTGGGTGCCGGCCACCGCGGTCGACGCGCTGTTCACCGAGTTTCGCCAGCCCGATCATTTGCCGCTGCGCGGCCGGTCGGTCACGCAGGTCAATGCGCTCGAGGTGAGTGAGGCGAACACCGCGGTCGGGTGCTACGACCTGTATCGCACCGACGATGCGAGCCGCGGTGCTGAGCACATCGAACGTCGTGAGCGGTCGACCGAGGGTGGGGAACTACATCTGACATGGACGGCGGCTTCGACGCCGGTCGAATGAACAAGGCGCCGAAATCGCGAGAGTGCGTTGAGGTTCTCTCACGCCAGTGCATGTGATGTCGAAGATGCTCACCCGTGACAACAGTGAGGGGGTTCAGGAACGTGGGGTACGCGTAATCTCGCCGGGAAAGGGCGACGATCTACAGTTTTCGCCAGGGGGCTCTCGGGTCCGCGAGTGTGTCGAGCATGAGCTGGCACCAAAGGTAGGCGGCGTTCACAGCCAGGTGTCCATGACGTGGACCGAGACCTGTAGGTCTCCGATCGCGACCGTGGCCGGTGCCGTAGGCGTTGCGCAGTTCGGCGACGCCTATCGCGATGCTGAGCGCCCCGCCTAAAGATGTTTCGGTAATAGGGCGTGTCGTTGCACGTGATTCGCGCCGTGCTGCTTGATCATTGACGAATGGCAGGGAAGAAGACCGGTTCCGGCGAGGAACCCGACCCCCGGAAAGTCAAGCAGCGCGGTACCCGCCGTGATCTGGGGGCGTTGCGTGAGCGGCGGATGCGGGCGGCGGAGATGTTCGCTGCGGGGCGGCGGCAGATCGATGTCGCGGTCGAGCTGGAGGTGTCCCAGCAGACTGCGTCCCGCTGGTTTCGGCAGTGGACCGAAGGCGGAAGTGAAGCGCTCGAAGGTGCAGGTCGGGCGGGTCGCAGGCCGCGTCTCGACGACACCCAGGTCGAGGTGATCCGAGAAGAACTGCTCAAAGGACCCCAGGCTCACGGCTTCGCCACCGGGGTGTGGACCCTGGACCGGGTCGCGATCGTGATCGAGCGGCTCACCGGCGTGACTTACGGTCCCACCCAGACCTGGACGATCCTGCGGACCCGGCTGGGTTGGAGCCGGCAGCGGCCGACGCGGCGGGCGGTCGAACGCGACGAGGATGCCATCGTGGCCTGGCGCGAGAACGAGTGGCCGCGGATAAAAAAATAGCGCGGCGCCGAGGTGCATGGATCTGCTTCCAGGACGAAAGTGGCGTATCGCTGCTCCCGGTGGTCCGCGCGACCTGGGCGCCGAAAGGTGTCACACCCGTACTCCGTCACCGTTTCTCGTGGAAGCGCATGTCCATGGCCGGGGTGCTGGCCTATCGCCCCGACCGCAGCGAAAGCGCGTTCGTGTTTTCCATGACCGACGGCGCCTACAACACCGACAGGCTCATCGAGTTTCTCACCGAACTCCGCGCCCACTTCGCCGGTGAGAAGCTCATCGTGCTCTGGGACGGGCTCATGGCCCACCGGTCCCGGGCGATGACTGCCTGGCTGGCCACCCAACGTGACTGGCTCCACGTCGAACGCCTCCCGGCGTATGCGCCCGAACTCAACCCGATCGAACAGGTCTGGGGGAACATGAAATCCACCGAACTGGCCAACCTGTGTCCCGATACCCTCGACGAGGTCCGCACCGCGACCGAGACCGGGCTGGCCCGGATCGGCTCGAGCTACGACCTGTGCCTCGGTTTCCTCGACCACACCGGACTTTCCTTATGATCCCCACTCACTCAATTACCGAAACATCTGTAATATGCGCTTGACGCCGGAACCGCCATCAGGGCTGTTAACACCTGCTTGGTTAGGTCGGAGTGACAGTGATTCTTGTGCGCGGGTGGTGAGTTGCCCGAGGTCGTCGTCCTTGGTGAAGGGAACATCCCGGTCGTTGAGTACCAGCTTGGCGGTTGATTCGATCAGCTCTTTCGCGCTGCCGATTGCCAACTCGGGATCGTTCTCGACCGCTGATTGAATGCGTTTCAAGTGTGAACGAATCACAGATGCCTCGGTAAGATTTGCCAGCGCGCCTTCCGGCAGGCTGCGTGAGGGGAACTCGAGGCGTCCGGTTTCCATGTCGCGCTTGTATCCGTCCCGGGCTAGAGAAGACCAGAACTTCTCGACGTACTGTTCCTCGAAATCCTCGAGTATGCGTTCCATCGCCCGTAGTGCGCGGGCGACATGGTTTTCGTCGGTCCAATCCACCGACTCCATGTATGCCTGAGCAGTCTGTCGGCGAACGCTGGAGTCCTCGTAGGTCGAGTCGGGGTTCGGTGCGAAACCCTCGTCCTGGAATGCGGTGGTAATTGCCCCCACTGTGCTGTCGGTGGCAGCGTCTCGGAATCTTCCGCGTGTGCCTGGGCTGACGAGGTCCACCCGGATCATTCCGCAGCGTCCTTGGTGGGGGTGCGCCGGCGTGGCTTGCGTAGGTCGGTGCGCGCGCCGCG
Organism: Rhodococcus sp. AH-ZY2; assembly: GCF_030916465.1. Taxonomy (NCBI): domain Bacteria; kingdom Bacillati; phylum Actinomycetota; class Actinomycetes; order Mycobacteriales; family Nocardiaceae; genus Rhodococcus; species Rhodococcus sp. AH-ZY2. Next base: position 16,761 of record NZ_CP126460.1, on the reverse strand, counting down.
TCCTGGCCGGTTGCGGGCCCATTCGACGATCTCGCTGCGCTTCCACAGGGGTGTGTTGCCGATCTTCTCGACCGGTTTGGGGGCGTGGCCTCGGTTGACGTAGGAGTGGAAGGTCACCGGCTTGATCTCGTCGCCGGTTTCTTCTTTCAGTACCTCGACGCATTGCTGTGCCGTGAGGCGGTTCGGGTTCGCCATCGTTTCTGGCCTTTCGTTTCTCGGGCACGGTCATCGCGGATGTGCCGGGGTCCGGTTCCTGCAACTTTACATAGAGGGCTTGCTTTGTGGAAACGTGCGCGGGCCTGCTGGGATGTAGCCGGAGTTGCAACATAACAAATGTGAATTGTAAAGTTAGGGGCGAAAGAGCAGACCAGGGAAGGGGAATCGGATGTCGATCATCACCGCTATGGCAGCGACTGCGCTGGCGGCACTGCTCGTCTGGACGATCGGTGCTCCGATTGCCCGCCTCGGCGGCGCTCTGCTGGCGATCGCCTCGCTGCTGTGCATCATCTCCGGTGACCCGATCGCCGCCCGCACACCGCTGCTCCTGGGCGGTGTGGCGCTGTGGCTGGCCGGTCACTTCCTGACCGCCTACAAAACCCGGGTCTGGTCCTCACGGCTGGCCGAGAACTTCGTGACCCGCACGCCGCTGCGCTACCTCGATCCGGTCCGCGGCCATGAGCACCGCCATGCACGCCGCACCGCTGCGCACCGCACACCGGAGTCGAACACCCACCAGATTCAGTCCCCGATCGACCACTTCGCGCAGTGGGAGCAGGAACTGGCCGCCCACACCGCTCCCACCGTCCCGACCACATCCACTCGCCCCGTGGCCAAACGCGTCCCCGTACGTCCGGCCGGACCCTCGCGCAGCACCGTCTACGGCAAACGCGCCGCCAAAATCGCCACCAACATCGCCGTCCGCAAGGTCCCCGGTGCACGCGCCGCCCGCTCGGCCTGGCGCTTCGTGCGCTGACCGCTCCTTCTATCGGCTCCCTTCATTCGCACACACCCTCAGAAAGGTGGACCGCTCATGTCCGCACTGACCATCACCCACACCCACGCCGACGGCACCCTGATCGACGGCACCGCGCGCGGCGACGGCTCCGCCCAGATCCTCAAAGCCCAGCGCTGGCGCTGGTCCCGCAACCTCGGCTCGTGGTACCTCCCGCAGTCGCGGGACCGCCGCGCCAAGCGCACCCAGATCGACGCGACGGCCACCGCGTTGCGTACCGCAGGGTTCACCGTCGAGGTCGATATCGGCGACACCTACCGGCCCACCGCCGACGTCGAATCCGACAAGATCGCCCGCCAAGCCGCCCGCGTCGATGCACTCGATGCCAAGGCCGACCGCAAGGCCGGCACTGCCGAGGCCGCGTGGGCCGCAGACCAGGCCGCACATGATGCGCTGCCCGAGGGCGGCGAACCGATCAAGGTCGGCCACCACAGCGAGACCCGGCACCGCCGCGCGGTGGAGAAGTCCTGGAACGCGCTCAGCAAGGCCGTGGCAGCCGAACGTGAGGCCGCAACCGCGCGGGGTCGCGTCGACGCCGCAGCCAAGACCACCGATCGTCGCTACGCCCCGGTCACCGTCGCGCGCCGGATCGACAAGCTCACCGCCGAGCTGCGCCGCCTCGAACGTGACCGCGACGGATACACCCGGACCCTGCACACCAACAAGCAGACCGGCCAGAAGTACGTCGAGACCCACGAGGCTGCGAGCGGGGACTACCGCGAGCGGATACTCGCCGAGATCGAGCACACCGCCGACGAGCTCGTCTACTGGAAAGGCGTGCGCGCACACCAGATCGCCGCAGGCACCGCGACCGCCTACAGCCGCGACGTTGTGGCCGTGGGCGATGTGGTGCGGTACGTCGGGCACTTCCACCGAGTCCTCAAGGTCAATGCGAAGACGGTGACCATCGGCTCGATCGTCGGAGGTTCGTGGACAGATCGCGTCCCCTACACCGAGATCCGGGGCCTGCGAGACGGGCAAGGCCGCCCGGTACGTATCGACGACGGCGCGCGGGTGGTCGACACCGACGCCGACACCGGGCCTGACGCCGCCTGAACTGCTGCTTCCCGGGGCGCTCGGACAGTCCGAGCGCCTCGACCCTGCGACCTGGACACGATGGGAGAACACATGACCGAGACCCTCACCAACCGGCACGGCGACGAGATCGCCGTCGGGCAGCTGTGGACCGACGATCCGCGCCGCACCACCGTGCGGACACTGCGCATCGACGACCTCGTTCGCGAAGGCAACCTGGGCCCGCGCGCGGTGTGCACTGTCATCCGCTCCTACGACACCGAGACCGGGCAGGTCACTACCCCGGGGAGGGTGGTGTCGATCAAGGTCGACAGCCTGCACACCACCGCCTCGGGCCGGGGCTACCGGCTCGAAGCTGGCCACCCGCCGGCCCTCGGCATGTAGCGCCTTCGCGTACCCCGAGAAACCCCGTGACCTGCTGAGATGACACGTCCCATCGGGTCGCGGGGTGCTGGCGTCCCTGGACCGGGCCGCGGTTCGTGACAGAGGAGCGATACAGCCTGTGACCAGCACGAACGACACGTCCCGACGGGGGAGTCGGACCCGCGCACAAGGTCGAGATACGTCCCCACTGCGGCCCTAGGATGTCTGCCGATCATGATCGAGACTCGAGGAGGTGCAATGCCGCTACAGACACAGACGCCACGCGCATGGGCGAATGCCGTGCTCGCCGACGGGGCGGCCTGCATCGTCGATGTGGAAACCAGCGGGCTGGACGGGTCGATCATCGAGATCGCCGTGATCGACGCCGCGACCGGTGAGGTGCTGCTCAACACGCTCGTGGACTGCTCACCGGTCGAGATCGAACCCGGAGCCATCGAGGTGCACGGACTGACCGCTGCTGACCTGGTTGGTGCGCCGCGCTGGCCGGAGGTCTTCGCAACGCTCGCAGCGGTCACCGCGAGCCGTGTGGTGCTCGCCTACAACGCGAAATTCGACCTGGGCCGGGTCCTGCACGACTGTCGACGGGAGGGGATCGACCCGGCGCACCTGGCCGACCCCGACCGCTGGCAGTGCGTGATGGCCCGCCGCTGCGAGGCGCTCGGCCTCGGACCGGATGGTCGATTGCGGCTCGGTGGTGGCCATCGCGCGCTCGCCGATGTGCACGCGACTCGCGCGGTACTGCGGATGCTCGCCGATGGGCGACCCGATACCGATGGGTCTGCTGCCTTGGCGATCCGTGCCAGGGAGGGATCTTGAGAGGTGGCCGTCGACAGTCGATCACCCGGACGACGTGGTCAAGCCCCAGAAGGTGGTGTAGGACGGTGATCCCTTCTCCTGTCCTGACTATGCAGCAGGAATCGCGGCAGCAGGTTCCGTAACCACCTCCCCGACACTCTCCGGCGCGGTGCCCACAGCACGACAACGAGCCAGCACCTCGAGCCCGAGATACCGCCGGCCCTCCGTCCATTCATCGGTCTGCTCGGCCAGAACAGCACCGACCAACCTGACGACCGCGTCACGGTTGGGGAAGATCCCCACCGCATCGGTCCGACGTCGGATCTCTCGATTGAGACGCTCGGCCGGATTATTCGACCACACCTGAGTCCACACATCCTTCGGAAATGCGCTGAACGACAACAGATCCTGGCGGGCATTGCCCAGGTGCTCGGCGACCGCCGGGAGCCGGTCCTCGGTGTACTCGACAAGACGATCGAACTGGGCATCGACCGCATCGGCGGTCGGCTGGTCGTAGACCGAATGCAACATCGCCTTGACCGCCGGCCACATGCTCTTCGGACACACACCCATCAGGTTCGCCGCGTAATGGGTCCGGCATCGCTGCCACGCAGCACCGGGCAGGTTCGCCGCGATCGCATCGACCAGACCACGGTGTGCATCGGAGGTGACCAACCGGACCCCGCTCAGACCGCGGGCGACCAGGTCGGCGAAGAAGGTGTTCCATGCCGGCCCGGTCTCGCTGGTGGCCACGTGCAGGCCCAGCACTTCGCGGTGCCCGTCGGCGTTGACTCCGGTGGCGACCATCGCGACTGCGTTCACGACCTGCTTGTTCTCGCGGACTTTCATCGTCAATGCGTCGGCGGCGACGAACGTGAACGGGCCCGCGTGATCGAGTCGGCGTTGCCGGAACGCGGCGACCTGTTCGTCGAGGTCTTCGGCCATGCGTGAGACCTGGGACTTCGACAGTGCGTTGATGCCGAGGGTTTTGACCAGCTTGTCCATCCGGCGGGTGGAGACCCCGGCCAGGTAGCAGTCGGCGACCACGGTGATCAATGCCGCTTCGGCGCGTTTACGGCGTTCGAGGAGCCATTCGGGAAAATACGTCCCGGACCGGAGTTTGGGGACGGCGACGTCGATGGTGCCGACGCGGGTGTCGAGCGGGCGGCGTCGGTATCCGTTGCGCTGGTTGACTCGTTCGGTGGACTGTCGGCCCCATTCGGCGCCGCAGACCGCGTCGGCTTCGGCGGACAGCAGGGCGTTGATCATGGTTTGTAGCAGTTCGCGCATCAGGTCGGGAGACGCGTCGGTCAGGGCTTGGTGCAATACACCCGCAGGGTCGACAATGTGGGGTGCGGTCATCGTGATGACTCCGTTCGAGGATTCTGTGGAAGGTTGACTCGAAGGATCACGCGGTGACCGTTTCACGTCCAGCAGCGACACGCTGTCGGTTGTGGTGCTGGTCACCGGGTTACACCACTCTATGGGGCACTACTGACGACGTCTCTGATAACTCGCCTGCTCATGCGAAGCTCAGCCCGTGGATGAACTGCGGATGGTGGGTAAGTGGTGGCTGTCGGAGACCCCTGAAGTGCGGGTCGGTGGGGTCCTGGAGATCGATACGAATGGACGGAGTCGTCTGGAACTGACGGATTCGCTCGCCGCCGACATGGGTGCGAAGGTGGTGCATGGCGCGGCTGATGGGCGCCATGTGACGCTGCTGGAATGCCTGCCCGCAAATGGCGGGAAAATCACCGTGGGCGAGCAGTACACAGTTGTTGAGGTCTTTCGGTCGCGGGTGGTACTCGTCGGCGTACATCTCGGGTCGGAGGACGAGCAGGCGTTCGATGGTCTTGAGGTGGAGCTTGCGAATCTCACGGCGTGGACACAGCGGACCGGCATCGATCGCAGGAGCTTTTACAAAGCGGATGAGGACGGCTCGGACAAGCTGAAGTTCCGTAGGATCACTGTGGACCCCAGTGAGCTGGATTCGGTCTCTGCTCAGTTGAAGGAGTCCGAGGAGACCGTGACGCTGGGTTGGACTCTGAATATGCCGGGAACGGCGGTAGGAGCCTGGGAGCGCGGGTTCACCGTAAAAGAACGTGCAACCGTTACCGTTCGCTCCGACGAGAAAAGAGCATGGAACGGGTTCGACGACACAGTGTCCGCAGTGCGTGATCTGGTCACGTTGGCCACCCAGGTGGGGTGCCGTGTAGGGAAGAAAACCCTCCTCATGAGGGACGATGACGCGGACTTGAGGGATTACCGCGTAGGGCTCTATTTCGATGCCGGCTCAGGTAAGGAACGCGCGGTGTCTCCCCACGACATCATCTTCACCCTGAAAGATGTGGACTGGGACACCCTCTTGCCCGCATGGGTGGCGCTGCGGAAAAAGGTGGGATTGCCGCTCGATGTGCTTTTCAGCCTGGACTACAACGAGGGCGGTTACTACGAGAACCAAATCTTCAACGCGGCGTCCGCCACCGAAGGGTTCCACGCCGCTTTGTGCCCCGAGTCAGTCGGACTCCCAACCGAGCTGCACGAGAAGGTGAAAGCCGCAATACGGGACTTGTTCCCAGAGGATAAAGACGCCCGTGCATGGATCAGACAGCGCACAGGTGACAACCGACCTGGACTGAAACAGAGGATCACGGAGATCGCGAAGATCCCGGACCAGACAGCAGTGGAGAAACTACTGACCGATGTGGATATGTGGGCAAGGTGGTTGCGAGATGCACGAAACGCTCTCGGCCACCTTAATACCGGCGAGCTAGAGGAAAGAGTTCCCGAGCAGGTCCGGTACCGGCTCGCCTATGTCACAAAGGCGTTGCTCCACTTGGTGCTCATGCAGGAGCTCGGGTTGAGCGCGGCTACACAGCAGAAGGCTGTAGAAAACAACTTCGGCTACTCGGCTCGCGCGTTCGGCGAAGGGGTCCGCGCGGCGAAGGCGTAGACGCCAGGGATGAGGGTCTGTGGTTGGGCGGGGTGCTCAATGCGTACAGCGAACTACTGAAAGTGGGCTCTGAGCTGCATAGATGACACGTCCCGCCGGGTAACCGGCGGTCAAGGCCGGGTGTGGGGAAGCGTTCCCTGCGCCCGGCATTTTGTTGTCGGTTTTCTGGTCCTCGAAAGATGCGTTGATCTGCGGTGACGGCACCCGAGTTGCACCAGGTGAGGTGGTTTCCGGGGTAGTCCGGTGCGTCTGTGCAGGTAGCAGCGGTGCGTGTACGGAAAATGGCACACTAACGGCTCGGTAGACTCCGCCTCATGGCCGCCTACATCCGCAAAGTCCGCATCGCCTCGGGAGCGACCGCGGTGCAGATCGCGGCCAAGCAGGGCCGCCGGGACAAGGTGCTCGAGCACCTCGGATCAGCCCACACCGACAGCGAACTCGCCGCCCTGCTCGAGGCGGCGCGGGAGAAATTGCTCGCCGGCCAGCAGGAACTCGACCTCGACCTCGGCACCACCAGCTCTGCACCGACGATCACCGGGAAGCGGTCCCGGTGGCTGGTCGAGGTCATTGCTGCTGCGTGGCGACGTCTCGGCTTCGATGTCATCGACAACGAGGCGTTCTTCCAGCTCGTGGCAGCCCGGCTCGTCGAACCGACCTCGGTTGCGGATGCGGGCAGAGTGCTGCGGGAGATCGGGATCGCCCCGGCCCACCGCAACACCTTCGTGCGGACCCTGAAGCGGTGCACTGGCCACGGTTACCGCGACGACATCGCACGACGCTGCTTCGAGCATGCCGCCACCGCGGGGGATCTGAACCTGCTGCTCTACGACGTCACGACCTTGTATTTCGAAGCTGAGAAGGAAGACGAGCTCCGTAAGGTCGGCTACTCCAAGGAGCGCCGGGTCGACCCGCAGATCGTCGTCGGGCTGCTCGTCGACCGCACCGGATTTCCCTTGGAAATAGGGTGTTTCGAAGGAAACCACGCCGAAACCCGCACCATCGTGCCCATCGTGCGGCAGTTCCAGGCCCGCCACAATATCGACGGGGTGGAGATGGTCATCGCCGCCGACGCCGGCATGTTGTCGGCGACGAACCTCAAGGATCTCGACGCTGCAGGACTGAAGTTCATCGTCGGATCGCGGGTGACGAAGGCACCGGCGGATCTGGCCAGTCATTTCCACTGGAACGGGGACGTGTTCACCGACGGGCAGATCATCGACACCGTCACCCCACGGCACGCCAAAACCGTGGTCAACGACCTCACCCGTCGCAGTGAGCCGGTATGGGAGCCGACCGACGCGACGGCGTGGCGGGCGATCTGGGCGTACTCGACCAAGCGTGCCGTCCGGGACAACCAGACGCTCAACGCGCAGGAAGCCCGGGCCCGGGGGGTCGTCGACGGCACCCGTGCTGCTAGAGCACCGCGGTTCGTCAAGAGCACCGCGAAGGGCAAATCCCTCGATACCGATGCTCTGGCCCGGGCGCGTTCCCTGATCGGTCTGAAAGGCTACGTGACGAACCTGCCTGTCTCGCTGATGAATCCACAGGAAGTCATGGCGAAGTATCACGATCTGTGGCATGTCGAGCAGTCGTTTCGGATGTCGAAGACCGACCTGCGGGCCCGCCCGATCTTCAGCCACACCCGCGATTCCATCGAGGCGCACCTGACCATCGTGTTCGCCGCCTTGGCGATCTCACGCTACCTGCAGGACGCGACCGGGATGTCCATCCGGAAGATCGTTCGGACCCTGCGTCCCTTACAGGAAGTCACCATCACCATCGCCGGCCACGAGCACACCGCCTTCGATCCGCTCACCGACGACGCCGTGCACATCCTCCACTCCCTCGGCATCGCGAATCCCCGGTCGGGGTTGGCACACTAATCTGGTGCAACTCGGGTCAAGGCCGGGTGTGGGGAAGCGTTCCCTGCGCCCGGCATTTTGTTGTCGGTTTTCTGGTCCTCGAAAGATGCGTTGATCTGCGGTGACGGTACGTCCCGGAGGGATGCGAGCGGAGGGAGTGACGGCCAAGGGGTTGCAACAATGCAAATGTTGTTTGTATAGTAACCCCTGTCCAAAGCACCGAACGAAGGAGAAGGAAATGTCGAATACCCCTGTTGCAGAACTCATCACCGTCACCATCACCGGAACTCCGGTGCGCACCGAGGTCGCCGAGATCCTCAACTACCGAACCGACTTTTTCGGCGGCCGGGTCGCCGACGTGCGCCTGGCCGACGGCACCATCGCCCGGCACGTCGATGCTCTCGACATCGAGGTGGGCGTCGCCGCGCGCGCCGCGCGCACCGCCGCCTGATGTGCCTGCCGATCTCGAATCCACGCCCCAGTACAGGAGAATGCCCATGACTGCACCCGTCACCGCACTGCCCGCCGGGTTCGCCACCGAGGTCGACGGAGCCGCCGCGCTCATCGTCGGCGGCGTCCACAGCTTCCCGCGTCATCCGCAGCGCGGCGCGCTGGGGCAGCCGTTCGCGGGTGCGCAGAGCTCGGCGTCGGAGGTCGGGGTGATCGGCGTGCCGCTGTACGCGCTGGTTGCGGTCGAATGGGCCACCGAGGTGCGCACCATCGAGCGGGACGGCAGCACTCGCACGGTCTTCGTTACCGGCTGGCTGGGCACTCCGCAGGGGGTCACCTGGTCCTTGCGCCCGGCTGTCCATGACGTCGAGCGTGGGCTCTACCGGCTCGATGATTCTGAACGGTTCGCCGCATCGGCGTCGACGGCCGAAGTGCCTGCTGCGATCGCGGGTGTGGTGCGGTCCTGGGGGCTGGGTGCGGTTCCGGAGCGGGTGCGGGTCCACAACTTCCCGCTATGAGGCGCATAGGTGCAGGTAGAAGGTTTGCCCACCTTGAAGTTGTCAAACGACAACCACAGATATAGAATCGAGTTGTCATTCGGAAACGGAAGGTGGAGGATGGACAAGTACAAGGGGATCGACAAGGACACCCGCAAGATCCTCAAGGCGGTCGAGGAGGCAGGTTTCGTGGTTCGCCGAGCCAAGAGCCACCTGATGGTCTACAAGGACGACGCGCTGATCACGACGTTCTCGGCCACCGCGAGCGATCCGCGGGCGTTCAGAAACGGTCTCGCCCCGCTCAAACGAGCGGGATTTCAGTGGCCACCGCGTCGCTGACGATCAAGGGCCGGGGGTGCTGATATCACCCCCGGCCCGGCCTCATTGTCCACCACCGACCGCGCCGACCCCGCACCGCACCCGAGAGGAAACACCGACCGTGACCGCACAGTCCTACAACGTCATCGCCGAACTCGACACCGAGTTCGGACCGGAAAGCGCCGAGCAGCTGCTGGGCCCCATCGCGGACTACAGCGGCGCGGCCGGGCGCTCCGAACTCGGCCACGCCGAGGTTATCTTCACCGTCCCGGCCGACTCGGTACGTCAGGCCAATTCCACCGCGCTGGCGATCCTCGAGACCTACCCGTGGCCGCTGCGCTCGGTACGGGTGCTGCTCACTGCCGATTACGACCGCCTGCTCGACGGCGTGGATCTGCCGCCGTTGCTGTCGGTTCAGGAGGCTGCCGACCGGCTCGGAATCAGCCGCCAGGCCGTGCTCAAGGCGATCACCGCCCAGCGGCTGCCCGCCGTCCGTGTCGGCGGCACCTGGATCGTGCGCGAATCCTCGGTGCTCGCCCACGCCCGCCGCAGCGCGTGAGAGTCACCCTGTTGGTCGAACCTGGCCCTCTCGAGGACAATTCGCGTCCCCGGGCACGCTGTCGTGCCCGGATCACTGCTCGACCTCCACCACAGAACCGACAAGGACCGTCATGCCCACTTCAGCGCTCGTGCTACCGGGAGATCGCCAGTGCCCGGTGCTCATCCACGTCCCGCACGCCTCCCGCGTCATTCCGGCCGAGATCCGCGCCGACCTGATTCCCACCGACGTCGAGCTGGCCGCCGAACTCGATGAATCCACCGACACCGCGACCGACGAGATCGCCGCCGCCGCCCGGCGACACAGCAGCCTGCGGCCGACGACCGTGGTCAACACACTCTCGCGACTGGTGATCGACCCGGAACGGTTCACCGATGCCGGCGAGCCGGCCGATGTCTTCGGCCGGGGCGCGGTCTACACCCGCACCTGCGCCGGCCGCCCGCTGCGCACCGAACCGTATCCGCGTGCCGCCGAGCTGATCGATGCCTATTTCCGTCCCTATGCCGACACGGTCACCGCCGCCGTCGACGAGTGTCTGCACGCGTGCGGGCGTGCGGTGCTCATCGACCTGCACTCCTATCCCGCCACCGCGTCCGGTTTCGAGGACCGGAGCGCCGCGCGCCCCGCACTGTGTATCGGCACCGACCGGGTGCACACCCCGGCGTGGCTGTCCGAGGCTGTCCGTGGCGCATTCGCGTCCCTGTCCGAGATCGACCGGATCGGCGAGAACACCCCGTATGCGGGCAGTTACGTGCCGCTGCGTCACTACGGTCGCGACGAGCGCGTGATCTCGGTGATGATCGAGCTGCGCCGCGATGTCTACCTCACCGACCCGCGCACCCCCGACCCCACGCGCGTGGACCGGCTCGGTCGCGCTCTGGCCACCGTGATCGACCACGCCACCGCACAGGTGGCCGCGAATGTGTAAACCCAAGCCCGGCCCGCGCTGCACCCCACACGTGCGCGCCCGCCTCGATCAGGCCACCGCGCGCGTCGCGACGGCCCGCGCTCGGCTGGCCGAGCATCCGACGCACACGCGGGTGCAACGCCGCCTCGCCGCCGCCGAAGCCGACTACGCGCAGACCCTGGCGCTGTACGACTCCACTCCGGGCGGCCAGGACGACCTGCGTGCCGCGATCGAGGCCACGACCGACCCACACGACCGACACGCGCTGACCGTCCGTCTGCGGGACGCTGAAAGGCTCAGAACCGAACAGGTCGACGCGCTGCGCCGTGCCCGCACAGAACACACCGATGAGGAAGGAACCGACGATGCACCACGAGGAACCGATGACGCAGGCGCGGCGCGAAGCGTTCTGGAGGACGTTCGGCTGGAGTCCGGACCTTCCGGAAGCCGAACGGAAGGAGATCGAGGATCGGTGGACCGATCCGAAGATCGAGGAGGCCGAAGCCCTCGGCTTCTGATCAACGGCCAGCAGATCACCCCGGTCGCGACGCACCCCCTGTCCGGCGACGTGCGCGCGAAGCTCGAGTCCCGGGGGTTGTCTGCGCCGCCACTGCACGAGTTGGCACCGTCCGATGCTGGGGTCTATCGCGAGCAGGTGCTCGAGCTGACCCGCAAGAATCCGCACGCGGCGTCGGTGTACGTCTACGACGAGGACGAATACCGGGCCATGCGGCTGCTGGTGACCGACGACGGCAAGGCTGGTGTCGCCCTCAAAGGCGACGAGATCGTTTCGGTGTTCGCGCACAAGGACTGCGCACACCCGCGCGCGGCGCGCGCGATGCTCCGGCACGCCACCGCGCTCGGCGGGCACCGGCTGGACTGCTTCGACACCGTGCTGCCGGACCTGTACGCCGATGCCGGGTTCGTGCCTGTGGCACGACTGAGGTGGAACGACGACTACGCCCCGATGGGTGGGACTACGAGACCTTCCGCGCGTTCAACGACGGCCGCCCCGATGTGGTGTTCATGGCCTACGACCCCGATCGTGTCGATGGCAAGTACACGCCCGGGGCGGGGAAGTACGTCGAGGACTACGACGACGGCATCGCTCGCGCGCAGCAGTACCGCCCGAGCTGACCGGTGCGGCGCGCTGTGGCTCGAATCCGTCCCCGCAACCGAGTGTGTCGGTTGCGGGGGGCGGCTCATTTCCCATCCGACCTGGGCAGATGGCATGTCCCGCGGCGCATGTGCGGACCTTCGGGGAACCGGCAACGTCGCACGGTTGACACATTGCAAACAATATTTGTATTGTTGGGGTGCGCCGCCCGGTGCGGCGAGGATTCGCAGGCGAGTAGTTCGCCCACCTTCGGTCGGCGCGTGAATCCCCAGATCCGAGCAGCATTTCCGCAGATCCAACGATACAAAACACGTTTGTTTTGTACTCGATCGTGACGTGACCATTTCGGCAACGTCCTGACGACGGGAGCCCGACAGTGACCCTCACACCTCCGCAGTGGACCACCCCCACCGACTACCGCAGCCTGATGCGCCTGCGCCGCGCCCTGCCCGCCCCGATCCTCCACAAAGCCCTCGGCACGCTCTTCGAGGACATCGACCTGCACACCCTCGCCGTGCGCGGAACCCACCTCGCCCGCCGCGCCCCCGCCGACACCGCCGCCGCCGCAGAGCTGGCCGCCATCGCCCGCGTCCTGGCCGAGGTGGTCGCCTCGCCGAGCGCCGCCCGCATCACCACCACCATTGCCGCGCTACGCACCCGTATCGGCCACACCCACCGCAACGGCTTCGAGCTGCTGATGTTCGCCTACCGCGACCTGCTCGACGACCCCTGCGCTCGGCACTACGGCGCCGACGCCCAGGCAGCCGCACCCGCACACCCCCACGACACCCGCTGGAACGAGGCAGCCGCATCATGAGCATCGACTACGCAGCACTGCGGGCACAGGTTCTTCTCGCCGCCCGCGAAGGCCGCGCCACCTACCTGCCCGCCGGGGCACGTGCAAACCCCACGGCACAGGTCTTCATCGACGGCGAATACATCGGGCAGGCAAGCACGGTCGCGCACTACGTCCGCACCGACCACGACAACCCGGCCTCGGTGTACGCGGAAACCGTTCTGCTGCCCGGCCGCGACCACCAGATCCCGGACCGCCTCAAGATCCCGAAGCACTGAGGCCGACGTCGAGGCTCTCCGGCCACCCGGCACCACCGAATCTCCGACGAAAGGACCATCACCATGACCAACCCCACCGCCGCAGCGCCCGAGCCGTACCTGTCCGGCGGCGAACGCGCCGCCGCCCACGGCGCGCACTACATCGAAGAGACCGTGCGCGTGTACCTCATGCGCGACCTGGCCGGTACCGACACCTGGGTCATCGACCCCACCTGTTTCGGTGACGCGCTTCCCTCGGAGTACGACGAGCCGCAGAACTCCGAATGCCGGTGCGAGACACCCGACGAGTGCGCCGACATCGTCGACCGGATGGACAAGGTCGGCCTCCCGGACGGCGAGGACCTGATGTTCATGCTCGCCGCCGCGCTCGGCTACACGCTCACCAAGACCGACTCCTGAGCGGAGCAGGCCGGGCCGCGCAGCGCGGCCCGGCTGTGCGGCATGTGCTCATACGACCGAAGACAAGGACCTGCCCGATGAACTCTCCCGACCTGTTCTCCACCACGCGCACGATCGCAGATCTGGCCGCTGTGCGCGACGCTCACGCCCCGATTGCTCTGGACCCTGCCACCGACATGGCCCCGGACCACACGAGCGCCACACGGGCGCTTTCGGCACTGTGGGCGCTGGTGCCGTACGCCGAGCGCACCGGAGCGACCCCTGACGACCTCGAGTCGGTCCTGGCCGACCTGACCGCTGATCTTCGTCACCTGGCGGACCGGCTCGGCACCGACTGGCACGAGATCACGCGCCGCGCGGATGGCTACTACGGCGACGAAACCGGTGGCACCGATCAGGGGCCGGCTCCCGCCCGCCGTCCGGCGGCTCCCGAGCTGGAGGTCATCGTCGTGCGCGATCCCGACGGCCCGTCCGTGATCGAGGCGTTCCTCGACGGCGTGCCGGTCCGGCCCACCGAGTACGTCCTCGACGCCGGGGCGGGCTGGCACTGGGAGGACTGGATCGAGGCACGTGATGCGAATCTGGCGACCGCCTCGCCCGCTGCCCGTGCCGCGCTGCTGAGCCACTACGACAACCCGCCCGGTGGGCAGTACGTCGAAGACCGCGACGACGCCCCGTGGATCGATTCCGTCCCTGCGCCTGCCGCTACCGTCGACGGAGCGGCGCAGTGACCACGATGGCGTCCGGAACCCGGCGCACCGGCTCGATGCTGCGCCGCGCGTTCCCCTCGTCCGCCGATCGCTATCGAGCCCTGCTCGGCCGTCGCGCAACAGTCGCCGCAGTACCGGACTACCTGCGGATCTTCGACTCGATCGGCATCACCACCGTGGCCGCGCGAGCGGTGCGCCTGGCGACCCGTCAGGCCCGAGGGACCGCGGAGGAGGTGGCCACCCTCGAGATGCTCGACCGCCGCACCGGCGAGATCGTCGGGCACCGGGTAGGAGCGGAGTTGTACGCGGCGGCAACAGTGCTCGGCGAGTATCTGGCCCTGCCTGCCACCGATCAGTTCGTCGCGGACATGGCCGATGTGCTCGGACGCGAGCGGCGCTACGAGCTGCGCACCGACGTCGAAATGGTGATGCTGACCTATCGGCTGCTGCTGCTCGACCCCGGCGGCGGCATAGAAAACATGCTGTGAACTGGGGAGATGGCACGTCCCGGTGAGCGTGGAGCTACCGCCGGGTCGGATGGTTCGAAAAAAGCCGTTCCCACGCCTTGACACTATGCAAACGTACTTTGTATAGTTGGGGAGTCCCCAACGGAAGGAAAGGATCATGGAGAACACCCTCGAACAGGCCCGCGCCCGCTACGCCGCAGCGATCAAGGGCGGTGACGAGGCGGAGTTCATCGCCGCGAAGTCCGCGCTGATCGCCACGACCACCGGCACCGTCCTGACCGACGAGCAGGCCGCCTACATCTAAGCGGCCCCGCGACGAACCCCACCGGCTGATATCCGGTGGGGTTCTTCCATTTCCGACCCCTGCCAGCGACAAGGCGACATGACACCGACACTGAGTCTCGACCCGATCGACTACCCCGACGGCGACCCGTACCGCGACCCCGCCGTCCATCGCGCCCGCGAGCGGTTCTGGTGGCACCAGGCCATCGCCGACGAGCTCCGACGCCTACGCGACGAGTGCGCGAACCCGACGACCGGCAGCGGTTATCCCGCCTTCAACGTCCCCGGCCTGGCCGGGAACATTCCCGGCGCACACCTGCTCGACACCGTGCGGCACTGCCGCCAGATGATCACCTGGGGTGAACTCGTCAAGGCCGAGCCGCTGTGGGACTCCGAGCCCGATCTGTGGGTGGCCCTGCGTGAGCCGCCCGCCGCCTGAAGCTCGACCGCGAACACGAAAAACCCGCCGTTACCTGCAACGATGGCACGTCCCGGCGAAAGGCCGGCGCATCGCCTCGATGTAGCCGACCGCGCCGATACCTCCGCCCTGACCTGCGTCGACGCCACGTCCCACACGGACGCACGAGGCCCGGGCGAGACCGGTCGAGGCAGGCATCCGCGATATCCCCGGTTTGAACTACACAAATCAGATATGTAAAGTAACGGGCGTTGGAAACGCGACTGACCAGCCCGAATAACCCCGCCGAATCAGGTGGAGACAAGGAGTTCATGGTGGACAAAATGGTGACAGCAGTGCGAATCGATGTAGACGGCACTGCGGCTGTGATCGAACTGGCGGGCACCGAAGAGCGGGGCGTCGGTACGGCCCTGCGCGCGGCGCTGGATTGCCGGATGTTCGATGTGGTGCGGATCGGCCCGGGTCTGGACATGTGGATCGACGAAGAGGGCCTGTTGGTGGGGGAGCCGGTGGTCAATCGTGTGGCGACCCTGATCGCAAAGGCCCACGGCTTCGTGTGGCAGCCGTATGTGGGTGCGGTGGTGTTCACCTCGGTCGACGACGAGGGGGAGACGCAGAGCCTGCGTGAGGGGCAGGTGGAGGCGTTGTTGACGACGGCGCGTGTGGGCGGTGCGGTCGTGGTGGATGCGACGGTGGACGCGGCGGAGGTGGGCGCGTGATGCGTTCGGTGGTGATCGAGTGGACCGAGGTGTCGTCGCACTGGTGGTGGTGAATGTGCCTGCGGATTTCGACCTGAAGGTTGTGGGGTTGGGTGATGTGCTGGGTTCGCTCGAGGATGACGGTTTCCTGGGGGTGGTGCGGGAGGGGATCGTGGTGCGGTGTCTGGATGCGCTTGATCCGGCGGCTGAGGGGTTGTTCGGTTGTTGATGGGGTGGGGGGCCGGGTCGTGTGTGGCGGTCCGGCCTTCTGCTGTGTCGGCGGTGGGTGAGGGTGCGGATGTGTGCTGTGAGCTGGGGTGATGGCATGTTCCGGTGGGGCCGGCGGGTGTGGGTGGGGTTGTGGGGTGCTGTTTTCGGTGTGTTTGTGAAATGTGTTGTGGCACAACGGTTGTTGTGAATCCTGTTGTTGTGCTGGGGTTTATCGAGGCAATGCGCATGGCGGTTTGGTGATATCGGGTTATGTGCTTGGTGCGTAATTGATTTGGTGATTGTGCGTGTTTTCGTTCGTCTGGTGCTGTCTTGGGGTGTGGGGTAGGATGGGGGCATGATGTCGGGACGGGGAGTCAGCAGCGCGGCGGTGGTGTGCGCGGCGCGCGCAGCGCGTCCCGGTCTGTCGATGCTCTCCGGTGTGGGATGTGAGGTGACGATGAAAAACGTTGGTGAGCAGGAAATCTCGCTATTGAGCGGAGCGCAGCGACGCGGGCGACGGCAACGTGACTGGACCACCGCCGAGCCGCGCAGCGGCTCCCGAGCGGGGAGCGCAGCGACCCGCCCGTTCCCCGGCGCGGAGCGCCGGGGAGGCG